>JACQDW010000219.1 GCA_016200845.1 Burkholderiales bacterium
ACCTTTGGCCCATTGGCGGCGGTGGCGCGCTTTAGTAGTGAAGAAGAAGTGATCTCGGCGGCAAATGACACCGATTTTGGTTTGGCTGCGTATTTTTATGCGCGTGATATTGGTCGGGTCTGGCGAGTCGCGGAGAAATTGGAATATGGCATGGTGGGTGTGAATACCGGCTTGATTGCGAACGAGGTGACGCCGTTTGGTGGAGTGAAGCAATCTGGGCTGGGGCGTGAGGGGTCTAAGTATGGGATGGATGAGTATTTAGAAATGAAATACGTCTGTCTTGGTGGCATATAAATCCAATTTTAGGGCGCATTACGGCGTTTCAACTGCTCGTAAGGATCACGTAGGGCGGGTGCAACCCGCGCTGCTCAGGTGCTTGTTAGTCTGGCGGCGCGGGTTGCACCCGCCCTACAATTTTTCAGTCAGTCCTGTTCAATTTGCTGGCAATATTTGCGGTACTTTTAGTTTTTCGAAAGTTTTTCATGCAGTCTAAATCTACTTTAAGTGTTGCTGGTTTGGCGACTTTGTTGGCGGCCTTGACCATGCTCGGGCCGTTTTCTATTGATACTTATTTGCCTGCCTTTGCGTCCATTCAAGCTACCTTGCATGCGTCAGCGATTGAGGTGCAGCAGACATTGACGGCGTATTTGTTGTCGTTCGCGGTGATGACCTTGTGGCATGGTGCTTTGTCTGATTCGTTTGGGAGGCGCAATGTGGTGTTGGTGGCGCTGGTTGTTTTTGCGGTGGGCACCTTTGGCTGCGCTTCCGCGCATACCGTGCATTATTTGTGGGTGTTTCGCATCATGCAGGGCGTGGCGGCAGGGGCGGGCATGGTGATAGGACGCGCGATTGTGCGTGATTTGTATGAGGGCGCGCAGGCGGAGCGTTTGTTGTCTTTGGTGACGATGATTTTTTCGATTGCGCCTGCGATTGCGCCCATCATTGGTGGTTGGGTGGTGGCGCATTCAGATTGGCGTACGATTTTTTTGATGTTGTTTGTGTATACGCTGGTGTTGCTGTTCGCTTGTTATCGCTATTTGCCGGAGTCTTTGCCTGTAGCAAAGCGTCAGCCGTTTAACGTGGATTTTTTGTGGCAGAGTTATCGTGATGTGTTTAAGTCGCCCGGTTTTCATTTTATGGCGGGGACAATAGCGTGTAATTTTGCGGGCATATTTTTGTTTATTACTTCCGCGCCAGCCTTCATTACTCAACACCTGCATTTATCCGCGCAAAGTTTTGGCTGGCAATTTATTCCTATGGTGAGCGGAATATTTTTGGGTTCATTGGCAGCCAATCGTTTGGCAGGACGTTTGACGATTGCTAAGCAGGTGACGATAGGTTTTGCGTTTTTGATGACCGCAGCTTTAGTGAATGTGGTGTTTCATTGGTGGTCCGCCCCTATGTTGCCTTGGTCGGTGATGCCCTTGTTTTTTTATGCGTTCGGAATGTCGATTGTGTTCCCGTGGGCGACCTTGATGGTGCTGGAATTGTTTCCCCATATTCGCGGCATTGCGGCGTCTTGTCAGTCGGCATCGGTGACTTTGTTGGGCGCATTTGTGGCCGGGGTGATGGCACCGGCGTTGGATCATTCTGTGTTGGCGCTGTCGCTCGGGCAATTTGGTTTTGCTTTGACCGCGATGTGCTTGTGGTATGGCGGTCGGGCTTATACGCGCACAGTGCATTAACTAACTTTGAATTGTGGCGAAGTCATGTAATGGTCATGATTTTGTCACGGCTTCGTCATTTTCATTTTTTAAACTGCTGCCAGTCGTTCGACTCAGAATTTTCATTGGGATTTGTGATGATGACGGATGCACTTTTCGAGATAGTTTTGATGTGAATGAGGCGTCCATAGCTAACTATGGACAACGAAGAGCAGCAAAAATAGCCGAAAATGCGCCGTCAGCACGCAAATAGCACCGTAGGTGCGCCTAATGGAAAATCTGGGTCAAATTGCAATGACTTGGCTTTTTACTGCCTATAAGGGACAGTAAAAATTACGTTTAAATTTTGTGGAATGAGAACTATGAAAAAATCGATTCTTGCGTTGGCTGTGTTGACTACTTTAGCTGCAACTTCTGGTGTCGCATCTGCGCAGTCTTCTGTGACGGTGTATGGCATTGTGGATCTGGGTGTGGCGTATAAAAATGCAGGCGCAGGTACTGTGACTTCCTTGGACAGTGGTTTGAATTCGACTTCGCGTTTTGGTTTGAAAGGAACGGAAGATTTGGGTAGTGGTTGGAAGGCAAATTTCAATCTGGAAGCAGGTATTAAAGGCGATACAGGCGCAAATGATGCAGCATTGTTTGCACGCGGCGCATGGGTTGGCCTGTCTAGCGATGACGTGGGTAGCATTAACGTTGGTCGTCACAAATCTTTGACTTATATCTATGGTGCAGCGATCGATCCTTTTATGGACGGTTTGTTGGGTAAGACCGATATGATGTTTAAGATTAATAGTGTGCGCGACAATTCGGTGACTTATACCTCCAGTAAGTTTGGCGGCGGTTTTACAGTTGCGGCGCAGTATGGCTTTGGTGAAAAAGCCGGTAATGCAACAGCAAATCGTGTGACCAGTTTTGCTGCCGCTTATGCCAACGGCCCTTTGATGACAAATATCGTTTGGGATCAAATGAAAGATGCTAATGGCAATACGGCTGTCGGTGGCGAGAAGTTGATGGCTGGCGCATCCTATGATTTTGGAAAAGATTTCTATGGTGTGAAATTGCACGCCATGTACGAAGAAATCAAAGGAACGACGAGCTTAACCGTGTTGAAAGAAACCAAGGAAGACCTGTATGTGATCGGCGCATCGATCAAAGATGGTATGAATACTTGGATGCTGAGCTACACTGATTCGAACGTGAAAACCAGCGTGAATGCTAACTCCAGCCGTATCGCGCTTGGCTACACTTATGACTTGTCCAAGCGTACGAATTTGTATGCATCAATGGCACGTGTGGAAAACGAGAAAGCAGCGAAAACTTTAGCTGACGTGGCTGGTGCGAATGCGCGTTTGTTTAACGTTGGCGTGCGTCATAAGTTTTAATTTCAAGGTGTAAAGATCGACATTTCGGCGGCACTATTGGGAAATTCTCTTAGTAGTGCCGTTTTGTATTATTTTGTCTAAAAATTTCCTTATGGGCTTGTTCCGTGATTTTTTTGCTCTACAATACAGTCGCTTGTTAGGAGGGCGTCTTTCATAAGGGAGTGATCATGAAGAAGTTACTATTGGTGTTAAGTGTGATGGCAGTGTGTTCTGGCGTCGCACAGGCGGGTGAGGCGAAGTTGAACTGGGGTAAGTTCGATGATTTTACGGATATCGTCCCTAGTCACGAAAGTAAAGAGATGTTTCGTGAAACGATACAAAAAGAATTTGCTGCAGTATTTAATCATCTCGCTAAAAAATTGCCGGACGGTTTTGAGCTGGAGGTCACTGTGACTGATATCGATTTGGCCGGTGATATTCGTCCTGGGATGTGGCTAAGTACCCATGAGATTCGGGTCATGAAAGAAATCTATTGGCCGCGTATGAATTTTAGTTTTGAGCTCAGGAATGAAAAAAAAGAAGTGATTGCTACTGGTAAAGAAGAGTTGCGAGACATGGATTATCTGCGTCGCGTTCGCATCCCCTCTGGTAATACCAGTTTTGAATTTGAAGAAAAAATGATACAGGATTGGTTTAAAAAACAGATCGCTACTGGCAATTTTCCTTCAAAAGAAGGCGTGGCAGTCGCCGGGAAATAGAAAGTTTTTGATGTCAAGGAAGCCAGCGTACTATATCGCTGGCTTTTTTTTTCGTCAGTCTCAGTTTGCCAAGCCCTAGCGAAGGCACGTAAAATACGCGCTTCGTTCAAACGCTGGGTTGCAGATGATCATCTTGCAACTGTCGCGATAACTCATTCTTACTCCCCCATGTCCATAGATAATTCCAATCCGCCAGAGCAAGCGCGCAAGCCCTTATTTTATGATCCAACTGAGCATCGCATTCGTAGTTTTGTGACGCGCGCCGGACGCCTGTCAGACGCGCAGGCAAAGGCGATTGAAACCTTGGGTCCGCGCTTTATGATTGCGTATGACAAAGCAGTGCTGGATCTGGATGCAGCGTTTGGTCGTAGCGCGCCCACGATTTTTGAAATTGGTTTTGGTATGGGTGAAACCAGTGCCAAAATCTCTGCGCTGATGCCCGAGAAAAATTTCATCGGTGTTGAAGTGCACACGCCGGGTGTGGGCAGTTTGTTGAAATTGACTGATGCGGCTGGTTTGCAAAACCAACGCATTATTCAACATGATGCTTACGAAGTGCTGACTAACATGATCGCACCAGAATCTTTGGCAGGCGTACACGTGTTTTTTCCCGACCCCTGGCACAAGGCGCGACACAATAAACGCCGCCTGATCCAGAGCCCTTTGGTGGCATTGCTGGCGTCTCGTTTAAAGACTGGTGGCTATTTGCATTGCGCAACCGATTGGGAAGAATACGCGGTGCAAATGTTAGAAGTTTTGAGCGCAGAAGCGTCGTTAAAAAATACCGCGGATGGCTATGCACCACGTCCAGATTATCGCCCTGTGACCAAGTTTGAAAACCGTGGTTTGAAACTGGGACATGGCGTGTGGGATTTGGTGTTTGAGAAGCGCTAGACCTTCAGCCGGCTCTATTACAGAGCTGTCACTGAGTTGTCACCGAGCTGTCAACTGCTTGTAATGATCGCCAACTACCATAGTTGGCATGACAAATATCCTCCACCGTTACCAGAAAAAAATTCTCATCTTAAGCGTCTCTGCCGGAGCGGGCCATGCCCGTGCCGCTGAGGCGCTGCGGGTGCAGGCGGCATTAACCTATCCAGAGGCCGAGGTCGTGCATCTGGACGCCATGGACTATGTAACGCGCGCCTTCAAACAAATCTACACCGACTTTTATATCCAGCTCGTCGATAAAGCACCCAGCCTGTGGTCTTACCTCTACAACTTTAGCAATGAAGCGAAAGCCGATAGCGGTATAGAGCGTTTGCGCCGTTCTATCGAACGTTGGAACGCCGCACCATTGCTGCGCAAGATCAAAGAGTTTCAGGCTGATGCCATTATTTGCACTCATTTTCTTCCGGCAGAAATGCTGGCGCGGCTGATCGCCAAACAAGAATTGCATTGTCCGGTGTGGGTGCAAGTGACCGATTTTGATTTGCACAGAATGTGGGTGCATCAAGGTATGACTGGTTATTTTGCTGCGAATGAGGAAGTGGCTTTTCGGATGGGAGAGCAGGGCTTGCCAGTGGACAGAGTCCACGTCACTGGCATTCCGATTATGCCGACCTTCACACAAAAACTAAACCGGCCAAGCTGTGCATGGGAAGCGGGTCTTGATCCCGATGTGCTGACTATCATGATGATGGGCGGTGGCGCGGGGGTGGGAAATCTGGAGACGATGGCAGAGCGTTTGCTGAAGTTGGATGTCGGCACACCATTTCAATTATTGGTGTTGACGGGCAAAAATCAGCAGGCACTGCATGCCCTGCAAAATCTGGCGATCGCTTATCCCGGACGCTTGTCTGCACTTGGATTTACCACGCGGGTCGAACGCCTGATGGCATGCGCGGATTTGATGATCACCAAGCCCGGCGGTTTGACCACTTCAGAATGCCTTGCCATGGGTTTGCCTATGATCGTGAATGCGCCGATCCCCGGGCAGGAAGAGCGTAATGCTGACTATGTGATGGAGCAGGGCGCAGCATGGAAAGCGGTGGATCATCTGGCGCTGGAGTTTCGTGTACGCGAACTTTTGCGCAATCCTGAACAACTGCAACACATGCGCAATCAGGCGCAGCGTATCGGTCGTCCACAAGCGGCCAAACAAGTGCTGCTGCGGGTGATGGCTGATCTTGAACGCAGGGACGCTAAACTCCCCCACGCTGTCAGTGATCTGATCGAGCCAGAAGTCAAACAATTTGACTATGCCTGAACGTCCACGCGCTGCCTGGCTGACGATTGCGTATGTCATTGTGATGGCATTTTTCTTCGCGCAAGTGGAGATACAGATTGAGGGCGGGGCTGGCTGGGCAACTAGTCTTCCGACCTGGCGTATTGAGCAGCATTGGTTGCTTGATCTTTTCTGGGGTGGGCGTGCCATGTCGGGCTATCACGCCTGGATGTTTCCCTTTATCGCGATGATTTTTCACCTTCCATTTTTCTTTGCGCATGTGTGGTCTTGGCGTTTGCAGACACGGGCTGTGGCGTGCATTATGCAGTTTTGGATCATGGAAGATTTCTTGTGGTTTTTGTTGAATCCCGCCTTCGGCTGGCAGCGATTTAACGCCGTCGATGGCTTTTGGCACAAGCATTGGCTATGGGGTGCGCCGATTGATTATTGGACTTTTTCGGCGTTGGCGGTGGGCTTGTATTATTTTTCTTTCTCTTCTCGTCGGTAACGAAGTCGAACAATTTATTCTCCAACTCAACGACATTCTAAAGTAGGGCGGGTGCAACCCGCGCCGCCAGACAATTGAGCACCTGAGCTGCGCGGGTTGCACCCGCCCTACAAATTTTTCAAAAATCTTCCATTAAAAACTTTCCCAAAAATAAATCTTGAAATTCACAATCTACTGTATTAGTATATGCATACAGTGAACTTAAGAAGACGTTCTTATGATGAGTAATCGAGATTTACCACCGGATATTTTCCTGATCGCGACAGGAAGTAGCGAGCCTATTTATCGACAGATGATAGAGCAATTGCGTCGCCAGATTTTGGGTGGGCAAGTGAAGGCGGGTGATGCCATGCCTTCAGTGCGCGAGGTGGCAACGGCCTTGGGTGTCAACCCGATGACGGTGTCAAAAGCGTATAGCCTGCTCGAAGGTGATGGCTGGCTGGCGCGACGTCGCGGTATGGGGATGGTGGTCGCTGAGCGTGAATCTCAATTTGAACAAGCTGAATCGCGGCTGGAGTTGATACGGCCAAGTTTGGAGAAGGTCGCTTTGGAGTCGCAACAACTCAAGTTGCAACCGAAAGCAGTAGTGCAGTTGTTGTCGCAGATTTTAAAGTCAGGGTAGTTCGGTTCTTAATCTGCCTTTGTTTAATTAAGTCGTTTTATTCAGTCGATATATTTTTAAGGAACGAAAATGAGCATGATTTACCAACAGTTTAACTTCGTATTGAAGTTTGTTTTGACCAGCTTTTTATCGCTGATGTTTTCAACTAGCCAGGCGCAAATTGCAGCGCCAGCTAAAGCAGCAACACCAACGGCAGTGACCGCCAGCGCCGATGCAAAAACGCGCGGGCTATTGTTTGAAATTAAATCAGGCGACAAAGTTGGGTATTTGTTTGGTTCTATTCATATTGCCAAAGCAGATTTTTATCCCATGTCACCAAAGGTGGAGCAAGCCTACACGCAAGCAGACACTGTGGCAGTCGAAGTCGATACGACTGACATGATGGCGATTCAAGCGATTATGCCTAAGCTGATGTACACAGCTCCCGATAAACTAGAGAGCCACTTAAAGCCAGCGACCTGGAATGATTTTAAAGCGATCTTTGGCCCTGGCGCAGATCAGATGCAAGGCTTAAAGCCATTCACCGTGACCTCTGCAGTAATGATGCAAGTCGGTATGCAATTGGGCTACGACCCACAGCAAGGTATCGATATGCATTTTATCAAGCGCAGCAAGGGCGATAAGAAGACTTTGGTGGAGTTAGAGAGCCTCGCGTTTCAAGCGGATATTTTGGGTGGCTTGAATGATGAAGAAGGGGATGCTGTGATTTCTTCTACCTTGGAAGCGATGAAAAAGCGTGAACTATTTGCGGATTTGGAAAAAATTGTCACAGCGTGGAAGGCGGCAGATGCGAACGCAATTGCGCAACTGTTCATCGAGTCTGGCAACAAAGATGCAGCGTCTAAAAAATTCATGAAGATGTTGTTGGATGATCGTAATGAAGGCATGGTTACCAAGATCAATAGCATGATGAAGGACGGTAAAAAAGTGTTCGTGGTGGTGGGCGCCGGACATCTCGCTGGTGAGAAGAGCATTGTTGATCTGTTGAAGAAGCAGGGTTTGGAAGTGAAGCAGATTTTGTAATTGAGATGCTGGCGCTCGCACTTTGCGGGTATAGATTCTACATATGTCGAAACAACGATAATGCCCCTTCTCCCGCAAGCGGGAGAAGGTTGGGATGAGGGTGATTCCGGTTGGCGAAATGCTTACTCAAGGCTTTTCGCAGTTTGTGAAAGTGGGAAAGATACACGGTTCCTACTGCCTCGATCGCCCTCATCCCCAGCCCTTCTCCCGCTTGCGGGAGAAGGGAGTTCCTTCGTAGGAATCTTGAACGGTGAGAAACCTGTGTCTTGTGACACTCGCGCCAATAAGAACGAATTTTTGTCATAGTATTTTTTGGGGATGATATGCACGCTGCCGTTTCTACTATGTCTGCCATGCCAGATTCTGCGCCACCAATTTCTATACGCGGCTTGCGTAAGTCGTTCAAACCGCAACAGGTATTGTGCGGTCTGGACTGGGATATTGAAGCTGGCAATATTATTGGTTTGCTGGGGCGCAATGGCGCGGGTAAATCGACCTTGATTGAATGTCTGTTGGGATTGCGCGATGCCGAAGAAGGCAGCGAGATCCGCTTGTTTGGTGAAGATGTGCGCCATTTGTCCCCAGCGACTAAGGCGCGTATCGGCTATGTGCCACAGAACAGCGATTTGTTTGAGTGGCTGACTCCGCGCCAGATGTTTCATTATTTTAAAGCGCTGTATCCACGTTGGAACGATGCCCGGGTCGATGCCCTGATGCAGCGTTGGGAGCTGTCTTACGATAAGGTGATCAGCAAATTTTCGGGTGGACAAAAACAGCGTTTGTCGATTATTCGCGCCTTGGCGCACGACCCTGAATTATTGATTTTAGATGAACCGGTCGCCAGCTTAGACCCAGCCGGACGCCGCGATTTCTTACGCGAAATCGTTGATAGCGTGATCGAGCAAAAAACCACCATCGTATTTTCTACTCACATCTTGTCGGACTTAGAGCGCGTCGCGATGAAGGTCGCGTTTCTCGCGAAGGGGCAAATCGTGCATCAGCAAATGCTCGATGATTTGATGGAAGTGAGTTTGCAAGTGACTGGCTCACAAGAAGCCTTGAGCCAATTAGCGCCGCATAAGGTTCTACAAATGACCCAGTTAGCAGACGGACAGGCACGTGTTTTAGGACAATGGGATCAGGCGCAAAGTCAGGCACTATTCAACCGCAGTGATCTGCGCGTTGAGCGCTTGAGTCTGGAAGACTTGTTTATTGAGATGACCAAATGAAAGCCTTGATCAATATTTGGATGCAGCCTGTGTATGCGCGGCTGAATATGGATAGTCGGCGTTCGCTATTTCTATTGCTGGCGCTGTTTCCGTTGGGTGGTGAATTATTCTCGGTAATGATTTATTTTGGCAGCAAAAACTCAGATGCGAAATTGTCGATATTTTTCTACGGGTTTTTGTTGAGTCTGGCGTTTGCATTGGTGATTGTTTTAATGGCGTGGTTCTTGCTGTTGGTGATGAATGTTGGGATGCAGTATTCGCCTGCTAACGCTGCCATCGTTCCCGGATTGAAGCGGCGTTTGCTGCTTGCACTGGCTATTCCAGTCGTGGTTGTTTCAGTGTTGTCGGTCGCAATTACATGGTTTATGACATACAGAGTGACGGTGTTTCCAGCGTTTGTTCTCATCACTTTTTTCGCCTTTTTTGTGAGTGCGACGCGTTTTCCTTTATTGACACTGCCGGTGATTTTAACCTTCCAATTGCCCGCTGTTTTCGAGCGCAGCATCCCTGTGAATAGCGATGTTGCTAGCCTGTTTAAATATGGTTTGCATTTTGAGTTACTGCTGTTTTTCGCTAGTGCACTCATGCTTTGGGGTGTTCTACATTGGTATTTTTCTGTGCGCGATGAGGCACATTTCAAAATGCATCAGCGTTCCTTGGTAATGCGTCAAGGGATGGGAGCGAGTAAAACACCAGCGAATCAGCGTGCTGCTTTTTTTACTTCGCCCTATCTTTATTGGATGGGAAGAAATATTCAGCGTAGCGCCGTTTCACAGAACCCAAATGCAAAACTTAGCCTAGCAGCTTTCGTGACTGGACCTCGATCGAATTGGGTGACGATTTTCGTGCAACTGGTTCTGAGTATAGGTGCGGGCGCCGCGGTAATTTTTTTGGTGAAGCTGTTTGGTAGCCCCAAATCTAAGGATTTTTTTTCAGGGTTTGGCGTTGGTTTGCTCGTAGCAGTGGTGGTGGGCTTACCCATTATTTTCATCAGCAACAGTTTTTCTGTCTTATATCAAACACGCACGGAACAAGCTCTGTTTAGTTTGACCCCGGTTGTGCGAGATTCTCGGCCTATGGACGGTGTGCTAATGGCTCATCTGTTGAGGCAATTTGCAATCTTGATGGGAATAAGCTCGTTACTTTCATTTGTATTGATGAGCTATTGTAACGACGTTAAGTGGATCAACGAATTCTTCATCTTGTTGCTTAGTGCTTTGTTTGTTCTTGCTTTAGGTTTGACACACCCTTTTGGAAAGATGAAGGCAATATCGGATCATCCATTGGTGAAGTTGATGTTGATTCTAGCTGCATTGCTTTTGTCGGGTATATTGATGTCCATCTTCATCTCCAAGCAAATCGCCTGGTGGCTCAGTGCAGCAATCGTCATCGTGACAAGCATCACTTTGATATTCAGGCTAAAACGCAACGCGCAAACTGTGCAATTTCCAGTCGGTCGCGCCGTGAGTTAATTAAGCGAACTCGGCGATCAGTTTGACCAGCTCTTCGCCATAGCTTTCTAGTTTTTTTGCACCGACCCCGGATACGCCACGCAAGTCGTCTAGTGTTCGGGGTTTTGCTTTGGCGATTTCGCGCAGGGTGCTGTCGTGGAAAATGATGAAGGCTGCGGTGTTATGGGCTTTGGCGGTTTCTACACGCCACCAGCGCAAGCGTTCGAAGATCGCTTGTTCGGTGTCATTCAAATTGGTTTCGGCAAAATCTTTGGCGGATTGGCGTTTGTGTTTGACGGCTTTTTCGGCTTTCTTATATTGGCGTAGCTGAATCCGGCTTTCACCTCTTAGCACCGCGCGCGAATCTTCCGTGAGCTTGAGTGAACTGAAATTTTCGTAGTCGACAGCGACTAAGCCAAGAGCGATCATTTGACGCAATAAGGCGCGCCATTCTGCTTCACTTTTGTCTGAGCCTATTCCAAATGTAGAGAGCTGATCATGTCGCCATTGTTTGACTCTATCTGTGTCGATGCCACGTATCACGTCGATCACATGGCCAGCGGCAAAGCGTTGATCAACGCGATAAACGGTGGAGAGTATCTTTTGCGCGGCGACTGTGCCGTCAAATGAAATTGGGGGTGATAAACAGGTGTCGCAATTGCCGCAAGCTTGCGACGGCTGTCCAAAATAATCGAGAATGTGAACCCGTCGGCATTGCAGAGTTTCGCACAGTCCCAGCATGGCATCAAGCTTGACACCTTGCACGCGCTTGAAGGTTTCGTTGGCTTCGGATTCATCGATCATGCGGCGCTGCTGCACCACATCCTGCAAGCCATACGCCATCCAGGCATTGGCACTGGCACCGTCGCGTCCAGCGCGTCCGGTTTCTTGATAATAGCCTTCTATACTTTTGGGTAAATCCAGATGCGCGACGAAGCGCACATCGGGTTTGTCTATGCCCATGCCAAAGGCGATGGTGGCGGTCATGACGATGCCGTCTTCACGCAAAAAACGCGCTTGATTGCGATAGCGATCGGATTGCTCCATACCAGCGTGGTAGGGCAGAGCGGTGATGCCGTTTTCATTTAAAAATTCGGCGGTCTCTTCCACTTTTTTGCGCGACAGGCAATACACGATACCCGCGTCGCCGCTGTGTTGCGCCGTGATGAAATCAAGTAGCTGTTTGCGGCCATTGGCTTTTTCGACGATTTGATAGCGGATATTCGGACGGTCAAACGAAGATACAAACTGCATGGCGTTTTCTAGCTGCAGTCGGTGAATAATTTCGTCGCGGGTTTGCTGATCCGCCGTTGCTGTGAGCGCAATGCGCGGCACATCGGGAAAGCGCTCATGCAAGATAGACAGCTTGATGTATTCCGGGCGGAAGTCATGCCCCCATTGTGAAACGCAGTGCGCTTCGTCAATCGCAAACAGCGCCAGTGGTGTGACGCTGAGTAGCTCCAAACAGCGCTGCGTCATCAGACGTTCGGGGGCGATATACACTAAGTCAATTGCACCTTCGCGCATCAGACGTTCTATCTGTAGCGCTTCATCAAAACTTTGTGTCGAATTGAGAAACGCGGCACGCACACCAACTTCGGCAAGCGCATCCACCTGATCTTGCATCAAGGCGATCAGTGGCGACACCACGATGCCCACACCTTGTCGTATCAACGCCGGAATCTGATAGCACAGCGATTTACCACCGCCAGTCGGCATCAATACCAGCGCATCGCCACCATTGGCGACGTGATCGACGATCTGCCCTTGTTGCGAACGAAACGCCGGATAGCCAAACACGGTCTGCAATAAATGCAGCGCTTGTTGTTGAGTCGGACTGGTCTGTATCACAGCGTTCATAGGTGTGTCCGGCCTTATTCTGCCCAAGTGATCACGCCAGTGTAGGCGGTGATCAGGATCATTGCGCCGAAGGCGATGCGATACCAGGCGAAGACGGTGAAGTTGTGGGTGCTGATATAACGCAAGAGCCAGCGCACACAAAAGAAAGCGGAGATAAACGCGGCGACCGTGCCTATGCCAAACATCGGCAAATCATCCAAGGATAATTCGTGGCGCGCTTTGTAGAGTGAATACACAGTCGCGCCTAACAGAGTTGGGATCGCGAGAAAAAAAGAAAACTCGGTCGCAACCTGACGCGACAATCCAAACCACATGCCGCCTATGATAGAAGCGCCTGAGCGACTGGTGCCGGGGATCAGTGCCAGTGCTTGTGCCAAGCCTATTTTGATCGCGTCTGACAAAAGCATGTCATCCATATTGTCAACACAACGCGTATGCGCTTGGCGCATGTTTTCCTGGCGTTTTTCTGTCCACAAAATAAGTATGCCGCCGACGATGAAGGCGAGAGCGACGGGCACAGGTTTGAATAAATAGAATTTGATCTGCTTGCTAAACAGCAGACCTAAGGTGGCTGCGGGCAGAAACGCGACGAACACATTGAGCGCAAAGCGGCGGGCTTTTTCATCACGCGTTAAGTCTCGGCAGACGGAGGTGATGCGTAAGCGATATTCCCAACACACCGCGAATATTGCGCCTGCTTGTATCGCGATTTCAAAGACTTTGAATTTCTCGCCAGTCAAATTGAGTAAGCTGCCAGTCAAGATCAGGTGACCTGTAGATGAGATCGGTAAGAACTCCGTCAAACCTTCCACGATGCCCATGATGATGAGTTTAATGACGAGTAGAAAATCCATAATGTTCGTGAATAAGGGGGAGGAAATGAAAGGAACGAAGCTTATCACGCGAGAGGCATCTGAGCTACGCCTGCAGGGGATCAATTGGGGAAGAGGTTGGGCTTGGTGAGTTCTTCAAGTTGAGTTAACCACTGTATTGCAAACTCACGCTGTTCGCCACACATCTCGGTTGAGGCTTGCAAACCAGAACAACATGCCGGGCGCTCGGGCTGTCCAAAAATCTGACATTGCAATTCTGAGTTCAGCTGTACACATGGAACACCCGCAGGCTTGCCCAGCGGCATGCCGGGAATAGGGCTGCTGATAGAAGGCGCGATGCAACATGCAGCACAGTGAGGACGGCAAGTAATTGACTTCATTGTTCTTTATTGTGGATGGATGACATGCAGCTGAGGGCAGCGACTTAGATGTGCATTTTATGCAGCCAAATTATAAATTGCTTTGGGAGAGTATTGACCAAATACACGGGAGCGCTTACATTACTGACTCTGGAGTAAGTTAAATTTTATTGTAATATGAATATGATGTGTCCATTTAAACCACGTTGGGAGAGACGAAAAGATGCGCGTCCGCAGGAATTGCTGGATGCCGCGCTTGATCATTTCGTCGTGCGTGGATTTGCAGCGACCCGGTTAGATGACGTGGCGCGATCAGCTGGCGTTTCTAAGGGGACATTGTATTTGTATTTTTGTAGTAAAGAAGAATTGTTTAAAGCGGTTGTACGCGAGTCGATAGTCAGTCTGATCGGGCGCACCGAAGGCATGATAGAGCAGTTTACTGGTGAGAGTGACGAGTTGTTCCGGTTGGTAATGGGCGCTTGGTGGGAGAGCATGGGGGCGACGAAGTTGTCTGCTTTGCCCAAGCTCATGATGGCGGAAGGCGGCAATTTCCCAGAGCTTGCACAGTTTTATCAGGAAGAAGTCGTTGATAGGGGCGAGCGCTTGGTCGCTAATATGCTTAGGCGTGGCATCAAGCGCGGCGAAATCATTGAGATGGACTTGGAGATCGCAACCAAAATCTTGATCGCTCCTATGATCATGATGATGATGTGGAAGCACGCCAACGGCGTGTGCCAAGTAGCGGAAGAGAAGTTGCCAGCGCATTTGAATTGCTATATCGACTTATCCTTGCGCGCGATTTTGGTGAAGCCAAAGTAAATGATGAAAACTTGAGCGACCTCGTATTAAAGCCGACAGTTGACGACAAGCATTTGCTAAAATGCGGTTTTCCTAAGGCCTTTTGTTTTTGCCTTGACGCAAGCGGGACATAACGAGAGGGATAACCCAGTAAATGATCAGGACATAGAGATGATGAATATCGAACAAGCCCGTTTTAATATGATAGAGCAGCAAATCCGTCCAACCAATGTGAGTAACCCCGATGTGTTGGCATTGCTGAGCGTCGTCAAGCGCGAAAACTATTTCCCGGCGGCGCAACAAAGTTTGGCTTTTTCCGATACGGGTTTGCCTTTGGTAGCGGGTGTGATTTCTCTGACGCCGAAACTCGAAGCACGCATCGTGCAAGAGGTCGCCGCGAAGAAGACTGATACTGTATTGGTGATTGGTGCCGACAGCGGTTATCTGGCGGCGATGCTGGCACATCAGGCGCGTCACGTGACGGTGATGGAAGCGATACCTGAAGTTAAAGATCTCGCGCAACATAATTTGAGCAAGAATGGCTTGACGAATGTTGATGTGAAGTGGGGCGATGCCTTGAAAAATGCTGCTTTCGCCTCATTTGATGTGATCGTGGTGACGGGTTCTTTGGAATCTGTTCCAGAAAGCTTGCAAGCGCAGTTGAATGAAGGTGGTCGTTTATTCGTTATCGTTGGTCGCGCCCCAGTCATGACCGCGCAATTGATCACGCGTGAATCAGAGTTATTTTTTAATACCCAACAATTATTTGAGACTGTGGTTGCGCCTTTGTCCCAGGTAACGCCCGCA
This sequence comes from Burkholderiales bacterium, assembly GCA_016200845.1. Lineage (GTDB taxonomy): Bacteria > Pseudomonadota > Gammaproteobacteria > Burkholderiales > Burkholderiaceae_D > Undibacterium. The sequence continues at coordinate 15,405 of JACQDW010000219.1, forward strand.
TCTCAGTTTGTTTTGTAAGGCTTTGTTGCGAAATCCCAGCGATTTATTTTTACGATCAACCCAGATAACACAAATATGCAACATATAAAGCCCGCTGAATTAGCGCAATACCTGGCCGATAGTGAAAAAAAACAGCCATTATTGTTGGATGTCAGGGAACCTTGGGAATATGAAACCTGTCATATTCCCCAAGCGCAGTTAATGCCTATGCATACAGTCCCATTACGTTTTCAAGAGTTAGACCCAGAGGCAAGCATCGTTTGTGTTTGTCATCATGGTGGACGTAGTATGCAAGTAGCCCATTTCCTCGAGAGAAATGGCTTTAATCACATAATCAATTTGACCGGTGGTGTGCACGCGTGGGCTAAAGAAGTCGATACTTCTATGCCCACCTACTAAGGTCGTTTTCAGTGGTGCTGAAAACGCTTTTATCAATGGGTTGTTGTTGTCTGTGTTGAGTGCTGTCATGGCTACATGAAACGCCAGACTCACTTTGCACTTATTTTTTTCGGAGCATTTTATGCGTAAATCTATTATCGCTACTTTTATCGCTACAGCGTTTGTATCCCTGAACGCAGGCGCCAGCGATTTGCTGCAAATCTACAAAGAAGCTTTGGTTAACGATGCACAATTTAGTAGCGCTCGCGCCGCGAAACTTGCGGGTCAGGAGCGTTCGGTTCAGGGACGTGCGGGTTTGTTGCCCCGCGTTGGTTTGTCTGGCGGCGTAAATAAATCACATTCAGAGTTTGATCCTGATATCGGCAAAACCACTACTAATAATTCCACATCCCGCTCCATGACTTTGTCCTTGAGCCAGCCTTTGTTTAACTTGGGCAGCTGGGAAACCTATGAGCAAAGTAAGTTGTCTGTGATCGCATCTGATTTGCAATTTGCATCTGCTGAACAAGACTTGATGCTGCGCGTGAGCCAGGCCTATTTTGATGTGCTCGCATCTGAAAACAGCCTCAAAACTTTGCAAGCACAAAAGGTCGCTGTGGCAGAACAATTAGCATCGGCTAAGCGCAATTTTGAAGTTGGTACCGCGACCATCACTGACACCCACGAAGCGCAATCTCAATTTGATTTGATTACGGCTCAAGAGTTGGCAGGTCAGGGCGATCTGGAAGTGAAACGCGCAGCTTTGCGTCAGATTATTGGTAAAGATGCGGGCGATCTCGCTAAATTGAAAGAAGGCGTGCAATTAGCCGCGCCAGTGCCAGCTCAGGTCAATGACTGGGTGGCAAGCGCGGAGAAACAGAACTTCGGTGTTAGTGCCTCACAAGTGTCTTTGGAAATCGCTCAACGCGAAATTAAAAAGAGCCGTTCTGGTCATTTGCCAACGATAGACTTGAGCGCTTCTACAGGCCGCAGCACAGGCAGCACCATCGCCAATATGCCTTCTGGTGTATCGAAGCCAACATCGATAGGTGTCTCGGTGAATATCCCGATTTTCTCTGGCATGGCGACTGACAGCCGCGTCAAAGAGTCCATTGCGCTGGAAGACAAAGCACGCAACGATCTGGAAACCGCACGTCGTAGTGCAGCACAAGCAGCACGCCAATCCTACACTGGTGTGGTCAGCGGTCTGGCACAAATCAAGGCATTTGAAGCGGCAGAGATTTCTAGTCAATCCGCATTAGATTCCACGAAGCTCGGCTACCAAGTCGGCGTGCGCATCAATATCGACGTTTTGAACGCGCAGCAAAAATTATCGAACACACGCCAAAGTCTGGCGAAAGCACGCTATGACTCCATCATGAGCGGCCTGCGTTTGAAAGCCGCGGCTGGTGGTTTGAAGGAAGCGGATCTAGCGGAAGTGAATGCTTTATTGACGCAGTAAGCAGCGCTCAAAGCAGTCAATAAAAAAACCGCAGCGACATAGTTTGTCGCTGCGGTTTTTTTGCGTCCTTTTTTCTTACTCAAAGATTCGCTTCTTTTTGCAATTTCATGATCGCAATACCCACCGCACTGGAAGCGCTGGCATAGGGCGTTCCGGCATTGAGCATGTGTTCTGCTTCTTCATATTTTTTTGCATTGATTGTGACGGCGACTTTGCCTGCTTCGGTGTGAAATTGCGCGTGTTTGACGACGCAATCACGATGGGAGTGTAGTTTGCCAAATTGGCGCAAGCCATCTTCATGCAACCATTTTCCTAAATCGCAGCAATTGTCTTTTGCGATGGTGTGCGCATCCATGGTTTCTTTTTTTGTGATGGCAACGCGGAATTTGGTTTTCCATTCTGCGTGTTTGGCAACGGCATCATTTAAATCCATATCTGCTCCTAGATGAAGTGGAAAAGCACGAATCAAGTTTAGCGGCTTTTCCACCCTGATTCAAATTTGCCCATCACAAGTGTGGTATCCGTCTCAGTTCAATTTACCCACAAGCCCCGACATAACCGCATGACACGCAGCGTGAACAACCATCGATTTTTTGTAGGGCATAAGCGCCGCAGTCTGGGCATTTTTTTCCGGTGGCGGTGTACGTCATCGGTGTAGTTTCGCCCTCATAGGCCAGATCATCCATGCCATAGGCGAGCTGTTTGTTTTTGAATTTTTCGGCGAGGACGACGATAGGAACTTGATTGCCGCCTGCGTCTAAAAAGCCGCGTTTCATTAAGATGCGTTGCAGAGAATAGCCAATCGCGGCGACTTCGGATTCGTGGAATAGTGGTGCTTGTGAGCCGTCGTCTTTGGTGATCATGCCGCAGCGTACCGTGCCTTTGTCCCACACCACTTCGCGCATATCAGCCAATGCTTTGGCGATAGAGCCACCAGAGCGCGCCGCCATTGATAGCAAGCGCATGCTGGCTGAAATCCATTGCTGCCCATCGTTCTTTTGACCGGCCGGCATAAAGAATTCAAACGGACGTTCTATGGTCGCCAGCTCGCCGCCAACGATGCCTTGAATATGAATGAAGCTGACCGTCAGATACACGGTTTTTTTGCCTTCAAAGGTCATGTACTGCACTTTGGACGTCACCGATTCAAGATCGCCAAATGGTCGCCCATCAAATTGCTTGCGCAGCAAATCGTCGTCGGGTAGCGGTTTGGCTGCGCTTGGTGCGGCTTCGCTGCTGACTGATAAAACACTGCCAAGAATATTATTTGGACGGTAGGTGGCTAAGCCTTTCAAGCCCGCGCGCCAGGCATCCATGTAGAGATTTTGAAAATCTGCATAGGGATAATCGGCTGGCACATTGACGGTTTTAGAAATAGCAGAATCAACATAGGGTTGCACCGCTTGCAGCATCAGCATGTGATCGTTGGCGGACATGTTGAGTGCCGTAACAAAGGCCTTGGGTAATTTGCTGTCGTCGCTGACATCGTTACCGAGGTGGCGGTATAAGCGCCAGGCATGATCGGCAACTTCATAAATCCGGCTGTCACCAGCGGCCATGCGTTTTTTGCGGTTATACACCCACGAGAATGCGGGCTCGATGCCATTAGAAGCGTTGTCGGCAAAAGCCAAAGTGATAGTGCCAGTCGGCGCAATTGACAATAAATGCGAATTGCGCAAACCATGGAGTTTGATTTGCTCACGCAGCGATTCCGGCAAGCGGCTGGCAAATTTTCCCTGCAGATAAGCGGCGCTGTCAAATAGGGGGAACACACCTTTTTCTTTGGCGAGTTCGCTCGATGCGGCATAGGCGGTATCGCGCATGGTTTCCGCCACTTGCTGTGCAAATTGGCGTCCTTCCACCGAGTCATAACGCAAGCCTAGCATCACAAGAGCACTGCCCAATCCAAGAAAGCCCAAGCCGACGCGGCGCTTAGAATACGCCTCGTCACGTTGCTGCGGCAAAGGCCAGGCCGTCGCATCGAGGACGTTATCGAGCATACGGGTCGCGACTGTCACAACGTTTTTAAATACTTCAAAATCGAAATGGCTGTGCTCGGTGAACGCAGCTTTGACAAAGCGCGTCAAATTAATCGAACCGAGACAGCAGCAACCGTAGTCGGGCAGTGGCTGTTCGCCGCAGTTATGCACATATAAGCCATTCGCGTCGAAAGCATTGACGCCGGGAATTTGCACGTCATACACAGTCTCTTCACCGTTAAAATCCAATGCTGAAACCGTTGCGGTAAAACGCTCGCGATTGAGTTCGCGTCGGTAGTTGTTCAATGCATGGTCTAGTGCTTTTTGTTTTTGTGTATCGGCGAAGTGGATGGTGTCCGCAAACACGCGCAAATTGTCGCCTGCGATGCATAGTTCGTGCACGACTTGAGTCGGGTAGTGCGCCTGTCCACCTTTGCCATCTGGCATGAGACGTAATTGGGTTTGCGTTCCATGGCGTCCGGTATAAATGCGAGAGATGATACCTAGTCGCATCAACATGCGTTGTACCCGTTGCAGAGTGTTGAGATCGACCTGAGTTAAGCGTACGCTGACTCCTTTCTCTTGCGAACCTTGGACGGAACCATCGGCATCAAATAGACCTCGCAAAAATCCAATGTGGAAAGCTGACGAAGTCGATTCCATGTGGTCATTGACGATTTTTGCATGTGGTCGCATGCCCAGTTCAAATGCCAAATCACGTAAGGAACTACTCTTGAGGCGAAATTCGTTGCGACCTTGAATCTCAAAAAAGCCCTGGAAGTCAGCGCGGGTTTTTAGCTCTGTCATCGCATGTTCAGCGGCGGCGATGATGCCATTGCTACATGCAAGCGCAGCCCCATTGGCGAGTGCTTTGCATTCTTTGTCCCAGACACTGAGGACGGCGGTTTCGTTTTTGAGTGCGCCGTCGCCTAAGAGCAGGCCAATCAAATAACCTTGGTTTTCTGTGTACTTGCCTTCCCAGCCTAAATGCGTTCTGTGGTTGTGGAGCGCAATTTGATCTCCAATTTGAAGCTCTCCCGCTTTGATCCACTCAAATTCTTGGCGATACCGTGTACTCTTGGCTACCCGACGCACCAAATGATCTTGTGTCAGGCGCAAACTCTGACCTTCTTTGGTTTGTAGCTGATAGACGGGTTTTGTGCCAGTCGCAAAAAATCCCGCCTCAGTGGATTCGAATTCCTGTCCATGAATTAACGCGGTAAAGGAAGTTTGAATTAAGTCGGTGACTTGTTTAGCCCCCTGATTCGTCATCACCCAAGTATCAGCGGTGATGCATGGATTGGTCGCTTCAATGGTTTCGCAATACGACAGATTATTTTCTGCATTGATGCGCGATAAAAAGAGAATGCCGGGTTCGGCGTG
>JACQDW010000220.1 GCA_016200845.1 Burkholderiales bacterium
ATCCTGTGATGCGCACTTGGCAGCGCGTCGAAGAGATTTTTCGCTCGATAGGTTTTGATGTGGCTGATGGCCCTGAAATTGAAAATGACTGGACTAATTTTACCGCCCTGAACAGTCCCGAAAACCATCCGGCGCGTTCTATGCAAGATACCTTCTATGTGGAAGGCAACGACACATCCGGCAAGCCCTTGCTGCTACGTACCCACACCAGCCCCATGCAGGTGCGTTATGCGCGTATGAATAAACCGCCGATTAAAGTTATCGCACCGGGCCGTACTTACCGTGTCGATAGCGATGCTACGCATTCACCGATGTTCCATCAAGTCGAAGGTTTGTGGATCGCGGAAGATATCAGCTTTGCCGACCTGAAAGGTGTGTATCTGAATTTCGTCAAAGCTTTCTTTGAAACCGACGATTTGCAAGTACGTTTCCGCCCTTCGTATTTTCCCTTCACAGAGCCATCGGCCGAGATTGATATCGCCTTTGGTAGTGGTCCTTTGAAAGGTCGCTGGTTGGAAGTGTCTGGCTCTGGTCAGGTGCATCCGACAGTGATTAAAAACATGGGACTCGATCCTGAGAAATACATAGGCTTCGCCTTCGGCTCCGGCTTGGAACGCTTAACGATGCTACGTTACGGCATCAGCGATTTGCGCTTGTTTTATGAAGGCGATCTACGATTCTTAAAGCAGTTTAATTGATGGAGACATCTATAAATCCAATTCTCGGGCGCATATTTTCGTTGCAAAGCCTCGCAATACCGACGTATTGCTACGTTTTGCGCCTCAATCTGCATCCCGATAATTGAATTTCTAGACGCTCCATCGGTAAGATTAAATTAGATTAAATTTTCCGTACTGAAAAGTACGCGACCAACATCACGGTTGAATTATGCAATTTTCTGAAAACTGGTTACGCACCATGGTTGATCCGAACATGACTTCGGATGAGTTGTCTCATATGTTGACGATGGCGGGATTGGAAGTGGAAGAGGTGGAGCCGGTTGCTCCGCCGTTTACCAATGTCGTCGTGGCTGAGATTCGTGAGATCGAAAAACATCCCGATGCGGATCGCTTGAATGTATGTCAGGTCGATGTCGGCACGGGCACATTGCTCAACATCGTATGCGGCGCGCCTAATGTGCGAGTTGGCATGAAGGTGCCTTGCGCGACTGCGGGTGCGGTGTTGCCGCCCGGTGCCGATGGCAAGCCATTTTTGATTAAGGTTGGTAAGCTGCGCGGCGTGGAGTCTCAGGGAATGTTGTGCTCTGCGCGTGAGTTGAAATTGTCTGAGGATCATGGCGGCTTGATGGACTTGCCGGCCGATGCGCCAGTCGGCCAGAATTTCCGTGATTACTACCAACTAAACGATCTGAAATTCACGATCAAGCTGACGCCGAATAAAGCGGATTGCTTGTCCGTATTAGGCGTGGCACGTGAAGTGTCGGCTTTGACCGGCACGGCGATGCACGTACCTGAGGCGCATATTGTACCGGTCAGCTTGACGGAAAAATTGCCCGTCAAAATCAGTGCGCCCGATTTGTGTGGTCGCTTTGTAGGCCGCGTGATCCGTGGCGTGAATGCAAAAGCGCCGACGCCGGATTGGATGAAGCAACGTTTGGAGCGCAGCGGTCAGCGTCCGATTTCTGCGTTGGTGGACATTTCCAATTATGTGATGTTGGAACTTGGTCGTCCTAGTCACGTGTTTGATCTTGATAAAATTCATGGCGGTCTCGATGTGCGTTGGGGTAAGTCTGACGAAACTTTAAAACTCTTAAACGGCAACACCATCGCGGTTGATGAATGGGTGGGCGTGATCGCTGATCATCAAGAAATTGAGTCTTTGGCCGGCATCATGGGCGGTGATTCTACTGCGGTCACATTAGAGACAGAAAACATTTATCTGGAATCCGCATTCTGGTGGCCACAAGCGATACAAGGTCGCGCTCGCAAATATAATTTCTCTACCGATGCCGCGCATCGTTATGAGCGCGGTGTTGATTTCGCGTCGGTAGTCGAGCATGTGGAACGTATTACCGCTTTGATTGTGGAAATTTGTGGCGGCGTCGAGCATGTCAAAGTTGGTCCTATCGATGATCACGTCGCCAATTTGCCGCAACGTTTGCCTGTGAAATTGCGTACGGCGCGTGCCAATAAAATTATCGGTGTAGATTTTACCGATGCCCAAATCGCGGATATTTTCACACGTCTTGGTTTGCAGTTCACGCAAGAACCAGGCTTGTTCTTGGTGACACCACCATCCTATCGTTTCGATATTGAGATCGAAGAAGATTTGATCGAAGAAGTGGTGCGCGTCTATGGCTTTGAAAATATTCCTTCTTTGCCACCGGTTGCTGCGAATGCGATGTTAATCGCGCCTGAAAATACCCGTTCTGCATTTACGGTGCGTCGCCAAATTGCGGATATGGATTATCAGGAAGTGGTGAACTACAGTTTCGTCGAAGAAGCTTGGGAAATGGATTTCTGTGGCAACACCAATCCAGTTAAATTGCAAAACCCTATCGCCAGCCAGATGAGCGTGATGCGCACTAGCCTGATCGCAAGTTTGGTAGCGAATGCGCGTTATAACCTTAATCGCAAATTGAATCGTGTGCGTATTTTTGAACTCGCTGCCGTGTATTTGCGTGATGAGGCTGTGACCGATGGCGCCTTGACCATCGCAGGCTACGATCAGCCTAAGCGCTTGGCAGCCTTGGCTTATGGTCCGGTCGCATCTGAGCAATGGGGACAAGCGACACGCAATGTGGATTTCTTTGACGTGAAAGCCGATTTGGAAAACCTGTTTGCGCCTAAGACTTTGCGCTTCAATAAGGTCGATCATCCGGCTTTACACCCGGGGCGTTCTGCGCAGGTGGAGTGTGAAGGCAAGGTCATTGGATTGATTGGCGAATTGCATCCACGCTTGCAGCAGAAATATGATTTGCCTTTGGCACCGATCATTTTTGAAGTGGAATTGGCTGCTTTGCAATCGATTGATTTGCCTAGCCATCGCGAGATTTCTAAGTTCCAAGCTGTGACGCGTGATCTGGCTTTGGTGGTGAAGCAATCGGTTAGCGCACAAGAATTGATTGATGCTTTCCAATCGGAAATAAAGAAAGCAAATTCTTGCAAAATCGTGCAAGACCTTGTTTTATTTGATGAATATCGTGGCAAAGGTTTGGAAAATGACGAGAAAAGTCTTGCTTTCCGCTTTAGCTTGCAAGATACTCAGAATACCTTGCAAGATGAAATTGTGGAGCAGACAATGTCAGCTTTGCTAGCCGCCGCGACAGCATCTGTCGGCGCGAGATTGCGTTAGCATGGTTAACAGCGGAGCGCCTGTGCGTTCCGCAGCCCACTGACTAGATCCTAAAAAATAGGAAACGAATAGGTAAATAATGATGAATGACGTAATTTCTGCTGATCTTCATGGTGGTTTAGATGAGGATTTAAAACGTGCGGTGCGCGAAGCGCAGGCGCGTTCAAAAGCGGAAAAAGATTTGCCCACGTTGACCAAAGCCGAATTAGCGGAACTCTTATTTGAACAAGTCGGTTTGAATAAACGTGAAGCGAAAGATATGGTCGAGACTTTCTTTGGTGAGATTCGCGATGCTCTGGAACGCGGGGCGGAAGTGAAGCTCTCTGGCTTTGGTAATTTTCAATTACGCGATAAGCCGCAGCGCCCCGGTCGTAATCCTAAAACCGGAGAAGAAATCCCCATCACCGCCCGCCGTGTTGTGACTTTCCACGCGAGTCAAAAGCTCAAAGGCATGGTGGACGATCTGCACACGCCTGCGCAATTGCATAGCACTAACGCAGCATAAATTCCCCTATGAGCGACGTCACCATGGAAAACTTCGTGTTGCCTCCGATTCCCGCCAAGCGTTATTTTACGATTGGTGAGGTCAGCGATTTATGTGGTGTGAAACCACATGTATTGCGCTATTGGGAGCAGGAATTCGCTCAGCTCAAACCCGTCAAACGTCGCGGCAACCGTCGCTATTATCAGCACCATGAAGTGCTACTCATACGCCGCATTCGTGAACTCTTGTATGAACAAGGATTTACCATCAACGGTGCGCGTAATAAGCTCAATAATCAGGCGACCCACGACGACGTCAAGGTCGAAACCAATCCGCATGCACCCATGAGCCTGACGCAGATTCGCTCAGAACTGCAAGCGCTGTTGGGCTTGTTGCGCTTGTAGTTTGCTTTTGTACGACTGAAGGACTCTGACAAATTGTGTCGGATTGCACCTCATCTTCTTTATCGCAAACTCACCGTCTGACTTTTCCAAATTGGATCTTGCCACTTGTAGAACACTGTCAGTGAGCTGGGTTGATCTGCGCCATTTTCGGTTTCTAGCGTGTCCATATTAATGACCTCAAAACGGCGTTTGTAAGCGCCATCAATTTTGGCTTCGCGTGCGACTAAGATTTTGTTGGTGGCGGGGATCCAGCCTGCAAATTCTACATAAGCTAAATTCGGATTGCTGTTGGCGGGAGGGAGTACGTCGATCTCCCAGCCTTTGCTGGTTTGGTGGAACAGCCAGAGTTCGCGCCAGGTGTCCATCGGTTGTACCGCCAGTGTTAAGGCTGTGTTGCGGCTATTGGTGCGGGCTGAGGCTTGCCATACCACGCTATAGGTGCATCGCTTGGCGAGGGGATTCTGGATGTCGTGTTTGTCATCGGTCAGATGGACGCAGGTTTCGCCAGGTTCGCCGGAAGTGGTGACTATTTTTAATGCGCTTTTCGTGGTGTTCACGACTTCAGCGGCCCAGCGTGCAGTGCCGACGCGTATGCCAGCATCAAAGTAGCTTTGTTTGTCTTCGTCGGTGAATTCTTCTTTGTTGACGGCGGCTAATTCCAATAAAGCGCGATTGCCAGCGCTGCGCGCATCTTCATTTTTGCGGCTGCGTTGGTAGGCGATGGCTGACCAAACGCCTGCTCTGCGCATTTTGATGCGGTTCTTAAGATAGTCTGGCAAGGCATTGATATCGACACGATCTAAGACCTCAGCGCGCCAATTATCGAGCGCGAATTTTTCTAGTGGGCGCGTGGCGGGATCGATGCAGTCGGGGCGGGTGAGGGCGAGGGCAGCGCGGGCTTTTTGTTCATTGTTAGCGCTCATGGCCATCACACGTCGAAACGCTTCGCCGTCATAGCAGATTTGTATGCGTCCTTCGCGCTCAAAACTGGTGAAACGAATGCCGTAGTAGCTGGCGACTTCGAGATGAGCGGCGACGCTAGTTTCACTTTGTTTGTTCGGTTTTGCATTCGCTCCGGCTTGCGCAGCTTGTGTTTGTAAATTGCTGGAGCGGCGTGCCAAACGCTCTGCCAGTGTACCGAGCGCGTCGAAGGCTTCTGCATTAATTTGTGTTGCTGGTGCGGCTTTCAGATAGGCAGCGGTGTAGGCGATGCCCAGCGCTTCCGCACCAGGCGTGTCGCGCAGAAAGCGCACGACTGCGAGCTTGTCGCCAGCGCTGTCTGCATCGGTGTTGACGATGCGTACCTGACTGGCTTTAATGAACCCGGCACGCTCGCGTCTGTGGTCATAGACTTGTAAATAGTCGAGCCGCTCGCCGCGAATTTCCAGGCTATCGCCTTGCCATAAGGTGACTTGTTGTTGTGCGCTGTCGCGCGGCGAGGCGCGCAAGGCGGCCTGGTCCTGGGTGACGATGGCAATCAGGCTGGAGGTGGCCGCTGCAATGATATTGGATAACATGACGGTTCCTTGTTGGTTGGATGCTGTTAGTTGTTGTCCGTGTTTTCGGTTTGTACTGTTTCGTGGTTATTTGTTGTGTTCTTTTGCGTTTTTCCTGTGCCTAATAATGCAGAGCCGATGAAGCCACCATCAGCTGGTGGCGGTGCAATGATGACGGATACTTTGTCTGATAATTTGTCGGCCATAGTCTTTTGAATCAACAACGGGTGTTTCGAAAGCAGTGCACCATCGCGCTCTAATTGAGCGCTGGCGACTTTGCCGACTAACTCCTGACGATAAGCATCAGCGTCGGCTAATTTGCGACGTGAGTCGGCTTCGCCCGACGCTTCGATGACTCTGGCTTGTGCATTGCCTTCTGACGTTTTGATCATGGATATCTTTGCTGCTTCGGCTTCTAATTGTCTTTGTTCGATTTGTTTTTGTTTGAACGGTAAGACGTGTTTCATCGCTTCTTCTTGCGCCTTGGCGGCGATTACTTGTTCATTACCTGCTGCTTCTGCGGCTTTTTCTCTGCGAATTTTTTCTGCGTCGGATTCGAGGGCGGTTTGTTGTACTTGCTTCTCTTTGAGTTCCAAGGTGTAGCGCATTTTTTCGCTTTCTAATTCTTCGGCCAAGAGTTTTTCCATGCCCCGTTTGTAGTCGGCTGGCAGTTCGATTTTGCCTATCATGACAGCGTGCAACAGTATGCCGTCGGCGGCTAATTTTGGTTTTAATTCCGCTTCAATCAGCTCTTGAATTTCCGCGCGCTTAGTGGAGAAAATTTCTTTCACCGTGTAGCGTGTGAAGGCTTTGTACATCACGCCTTGCACCAGTGGTTCGACAATTTCGCCATTGATGTTGTCGGGTAAGTTTTTGCTGGTGAGTTTGCTGCCGTCGATTGCCCAACGGACTGTGAGATCGACTCCCAGAGATAAGCCTTCGACTGATTGAAAAGGCGCGTCATCAGCGCTTATTTTGTTGGGACGATACAGTTGATCTTGTAGGGAATATTTGCGCAATTGAGTCAGACCCGGGATCACTAACACGCTGCCTTCACGAAATTGGGCGGCGCTGCCCGTGAAGAGATTGGAACGTATCCCAACTTCGCCGCGAGCGATGGTTTGGAATGGAGGATGACGGACAAGTCCAAACACCAGTACGCCGAGAACGCTGATGATGACGGTGTTTTTGATCATGCGTGGGCTGATCAGGGGCGCTTTGATTTTGTATTCGGGTGGATAATCACTTTGATATTCGCGTTGACTTTCATTGTCAGTATCAAACTTGATATCAGATTGGGATTGTTGGCGCGTGAATAGCGAAGCAAAGCTGGAGCGAATGGACTGTACAATGGATTTAAGACGATATGACATAGTAGCCTCCGGTGAAATGTGTGGTGGGAAAACGATGTGTTTTTCCCTGAGACGCATCTTGCGATGAGCGGGCTGGAAGAGACAATGCCAGGGTTGGGGAAGAGTGTTCATGCAGCGGAGGAATGGCCGCGCAGTGTGAAGAAAAACTCACAGCCCAGAACTGGCTTTTTTGCGGAAATCGTGGATACTGCGAAGATCGAACAATAGAGGGGAAGAGTGTGGCGCATCGAATTAGAGTGGCAGTGATTGAAGATGATTTGCCGACCAGCCATCAATTTAAAGCGTGGATAGAATCGGCAAAGTCCGGTATTTTGGTTGACCAGTGGTTTAACCGCGACGATGCAGAAGCGGCGATTGCGCGGGAACATTATGATTTGGTAGTGTTGGACATCGAGCTGGGGCGCGAACGCCATGCTGGTGTGGCGATCATCAACGCAATTAATAAAAATATGAATCGGGAAGGGACGGCGAGTGGTTTGCCTGTGTTGGTCGTGTCGGCCATGCCTGCGACGATTTATCGCAGCATTATGAAGGCACTGGATGCCTGGGACTATTTGCAAAAAGCGACCTTTGAGGAAGCGGATTTTATCGAGACTTTGTTAGATATGTTGCGGGTTGTGAAAGAGCGGCGTCAGCAGCAGGGGAACACCAAGGAGCTTGCGCCGAAGGCAGATGCATTGAGCATGGATCCCCTGCGGCAACGCACACCAATGTGGCGCGGGCAGCGTATTAATTTGCCCTTGACTGCGCAAAGAATTTTGGCAGTGATGTTTGAAAAACGCGGGCAGATTGTTTCGTATGATGATTTGTATGAAGTGGTGAAGAGCGGGCGTAATCGCGACAATATCCGTAAGCATGTGAGCACCATACGCGATGCATTCAGAGAGATTGATCCGGCATTTGAGGGAATAGAAAACGTGCCCATGCGCGGCTTTCGCTGGGTAGAGTCAGCATGAAGCGCTTTTTGTTGGCGACTTATCGACTACGGATTATTTTTCGAGGTGTTTTTTTGCTGTTAGCGTTGGCGACCTTGGGTCTGGCGCTATCTTTGTTGCAGCAAGAGAAGCAACTGAGCTACAATAATTATCAGGCCAATTTTAATAAAACCATTCATCAAATTACCGCCACCTTGCGGCATCCCGCTGGGCAACTTGCTTTGCTCAATCCCCCCACTGATCAGGATGCGGCGAGTCTGCATCCCTTGCTATTGCCGTTTTCGGCGTTGGACTTTGATGACCAAAGTAAAGTGCAGCAGGCAATCGCGATGTCGGGGTGTCTGGTGCAATATGGGAATGACGGTTCTTTGTGTGTGGGGATAGGGAATAATCCCTGGGCTGGTGGTTTTATTTATGTGGCAGGTAGTTTTAACAGCGCGACTCTTGTGTCGCATCCGCGTGGGCAATGGGTGCGCGACGAGGCGCATCGAATTCGCGTTAGCGTCTCTTTGCGTGGGCAACATTATCAATGGATTGCACCGTTTGAAGAGGAAGTGAGTGCCAAAGCCAATGTGGGTAAACGTGGTCGTTGGTTGGGGTTTATCGAGAGCGACGTGAATAAGCCTGGAGCGCGACCTGTGCGCGATTTTCGTGGCTGGGCATGGCAGAAATCGGTGTGCAATGAGCTGGGGAAAGACGAGCAGGATGCCAATTGCGAACGCAATACCTTCTTTTCCTTGCGACTCCCCATCGCGGTGTTGCAAGAGGCTTTGTTTGAGAAAAAACGCCCGGTCTGGCCACCACAAGATTTGGAGCAAATTCAAGTTGAGCTCAGCGTGCTGGCACCGGAAAGCCAGATTCCTTTGTTAGACAGCAAATCGATACCGAGCGCGACTCCATTTTCTCTAAATGATTTGAGTGCCTTACTCCTGCCAGGGGAAAGCTTAAGCATACGCAAATCGTCGGAACAAAAATCAGTGATTCAATTAGTCGGGAAAGTGGAACAAGAAACGGAGTCGTGGAATCTGCTGACGCGCTTGATACGTCGCTTGCCTGTGGATGAATACGATACGCCATTGGAGGCGAGAGAATTGATCAGCACGCCGCTCGATAATTATGAATTGCAAATGAAGGGTGATGTGCGCAGCGTCAGTAAATCCCTGAGCGTGGTGGCGACGCGGGTGTCCTGGTTTGTCGGGGCGATGTTATTGGCTTTATTGCTGGCCTGGCTCTTGATTGAAATCAGTATTATTCGCCGGATTAGTTTGTTGACGCGCCGTGCTGCGATGTTGTCGAAGACGATGAAAGGGGCGGGTGAACTAGATCAGCTTGATGTCAGTGATCTGCGTAGCCCTGATGAGCTGGGTGTATTGGCCAGTGGTTTGCACGACTTATTGCGTCGGGTCAAAGAAGATGTGGAACGCGAGACCATACGCACGGAACAAGAAAAGCAGATGTGGCATGCGGTTGGGCACGAGATTATGTCGCCCTTGCAGTCTCTGATGGTCTTGCATCCTGATGCCGAAGATCAAAGTCATCGCTATATCAGTCGTATGCAACAAGCTCTAAAGATCTTATACGGCAGTGCCACGCCCAGCGAAGCGTTTCAGTCGAGCGTGCTCACGATGAATGAAATCGATGTGACGCAGTTTTTGCAGCACGTGGCGGACAATGCAGCTTGTATAGGCGTGGAGGGCGTGCGTTTTATCTCACCTCAAATTCCCGTTTGGGTGCGCGCTGATGAATATTCGCTGGAAGATGTGGTGACGCATATTTTGAAAAATGCGGATCGCTATCGTGAAGCGGAAAGTGAGATTCAACTGCAAGTCGAGCAGCAAGGCCACACGGTACTGATCAGTATTCATAATCGCGGCACAGCCATAGCGGAAGATATGCTGAGCCGGATTTTTGAATACGGTGTGTCGGATCAAATTGATGCAGGCGCAAACGGAAATCGCGGGCAGGGTTTGTTCGTGGCGCAGACGTATATGGCAAAAATGGGCGGCACAATTTGTGCCAGAAATCAAGATCACGGAGTGGCGTTTATCTTGTCTCTGCCGGCGAGTATTCGTTAATGCAGCTAATGTGCTAGAGAATTAAGCGCATTGAGCCGGGTGCGGATGGCGGGGATGAATTCACTGGCACTGATGCCTATCGGGCCGACCCCATGAGCGACCAAGTCGTCGGCAGCAGCGCCGTGCAGATAGCAGGCCAGACTTGCGGCCTGAATTGCTGTTCTTTGCGCGAGCAATGCGCCGCATAGGCCGGCTAATACGTCACCTGTTCCTGCGGTGGCAAGGCCAGCATTGCCGCTGGAATTGATCAGACAAGTGAGTTCTGGTGTGGCAATGATGCTGCCAGCTCCTTTGAGCAAGGCAACAGTGTGAAGTTTGCTTGCGAGTGCACGCGCAGCTTGCACGCGATTGTCTTGGATTTCTTCAGTGCTGCAGGCTAATAAGCGCGCGGCTTCTAGTGGGTGGGGTGTGATGATGGTTTGCCAGCCTTGCAGTGAACGATTGCGACAAGCAGCTTGCGATGCTGAGTCTTGCGCCATGAGGTTGAGCGCATCGGCGTCGAGCACGAGTTTGCTGCTTTGGCTTAATGCGAGATGTACAAAGTGACGGGCGCTGTCGTCACGCCCGAGTCCTGGACCGATGACGACGCAAGCATTGTGAAAATCGGATTGTTGCGCGAGACGGCACATCAGTTCAGGGTGATGCAAATCGCAGCCTGCAAAATCAGACATGAAACCGATATGCACCCGTCCTGCACCAGAAAATAACGCAGCACGTGCGGCGAGTAGTGCGGCGCCTTGTATGCCCGGACTGCCGCCGACAATCAAGACATCGCCATAACTGCCTTTGTGGCTATCGTGCTGACGTTTGAGCGAGTACGATCGGCATTGCGCCTCCGTGAGAAGTTCTACCTGCTCATGATAGGGAATCTGATCAAGATGTTCGCAACTTCACTAGTGTCCGGTTAAATTGATAGGCAAAGCCAGCAAAGCTAATGCTGGCGCTGGTTCTGACGGTTTTAAGGGTGTCCACGATTTGAATTTGAAGTTTGCCATTTGCGATAATCTTCGGTTTATTGAACTTGGGGTTAA
>JACQDW010000225.1 GCA_016200845.1 Burkholderiales bacterium
GACACTCGTCTCAGGAAAAATCATGGCAGGAGTGAACGCACTACCAGACGACCGTTTGCAATCTTTGCAATGACAATTTCCAGCGAATAGAGGATCAGCATTCACGGAATAACTGATTTCGCCACACAAACACCGCCCCGAATATTTCGATTCCATATTGTGCTCCATGTTTGTTCTTAATTTCCGGCTAAGGGGCACTACCAAAGTTTTGATTCAAGATGTGGCTCCATCCTTTTGAGACTATCCTTTGTGAAAACTCCCTCAAAACAAATTCTCTTGCGGCGTCAAAGCCTGATCAATCACCTCATGCATGGCGCTGATTTTCTGTTTAACTTCTCCCAGATTCATTCCTGAGAAGGGGCCGTCGTGGGATTTGGTGGAGAGTAGGTCGATGGCGATGCCCAAGGCTGCCATGACTGCGATGCGGTCGTTGCCTTTGACTTTGGCGTTGTCGCGGATGCCGCACATTTTTTCATTGAGATAAGAGGCTGCTTCTTGTAAGGCGCGATCTTCGCCTTCTTTGCAGGCTAGCTTATACGACTGCCCCATGATGGACACGTCGATCTGTATGGTTTTTGCGGCACTCATGCGACATCCTTCTCTGCTTCGTCAGGTAATTGCGCCAGGATCGCTTCGACTCGTGCATGCGCAGTGTGTACTTTTTCGCGCAAGTCTTTGTTTTCAGAAGCCAGATCGACCGCAGTACGGCGCAATGCCGCGTTCTCCAAACGCAGGGTATGCGTCAGTTCAGCGAGTCTTTGCAACTTATCAGCAAGCAGTTCGAATTCAGAGATCATCTTAGCAAAGTCAAAGTTAGGGGGCGTTTAATTATAAACCTAGAAACGGCAGTTGACCGCTACATCGTCCAATTAAGTAGTTGAATTATTGATGCTTAGATGGGCCAACCCTTTTCACCATTTTTGGACAACGCTACAGGCTCAATTGCACACTTTTTCGCACCTCTGGACTACGTTGTTCCTCCTATCAACGTGGAGGTTGCGTCGTCGTCACGCCTTGCCAGAGGCGCGAAAAAATGCACACTTGAACCTGTCCAACCACCGTTTCTAGGTTAAATGGCTTTTCGGCTTGCCGATATAACAGTGTAGCAAGACCATAAAAGAAATAGTTACACCATCTCCACCCAAGTCCCATCCGACAAAATCAATCCGGCCTTCACCTGCCGCCCGGGATAAATCGCGCTGACCGCTGCGCAATAGTTCAACAATTGAGCACGATAATCGTCCACTTCGCTCTCCAACAATTGTCGCTTATAGTCCAAAATCCAGAGTGCGTCGACCAAAGATACCAGTCTATCCAGCCGGAGCAAGTGGCCTTGAAAGACAATCGCCATTTCATTGCGGGCAAATTGATAACGGCTTGGGTTAAAAAACTTTTCTAATTCAGCTTGCGACAAAATTGCTTGTGCCTGCGTGCGGATTATGGCGGCGACGCTGGAATTGCAAGGTAACCAGGCTGAAATCACTTCTACTGATGGAAGTTTTATTGGCCAGCTTTTCACATCCTGACTAATACGCTCCATCAGGGTATGTAATGCGATGCCTTCGATTTGTTCATCGGTCGCACTGACTGAAGGCGGCTGTTCCAATCGCAAACTAGCTGGATTAAATAGGGCTAAAGAAAACGCTGCGGCATCGTCGCTGATTGCGGTGTTTTTCTGAGCGACGATTTCGCTCTCTTCCACATTTAAGAAGCACTGATACCAACTCCCATCACTAACACCCTCCTCTACGCCACTCGACTTGTCACTGGCAATGCCACTCACCATCAGCACCTGCTTGGCACGGGTTAACGCAACGTAGAGCAAATTCCAATTTTCTTGCTTAGCCTGTTCTTCTTCCGCCAAAAACAAAGTATCGCGAGCGAGACCACGGTCGTCTTTTTTTCCGAAGACCGAGAAGTGTTTTTCTTCACCAGCTTTCAGTGGCCAGGCGCATAGCACGCCAGCATTATCTTTCGCCGCTTCGCTATGATTGGCATCCAAGATCACGACCACTTTGGCTTCCAGACCTTTGGCGCTATGTATCGTCAAAATTTGCACAGCATCTTGACCACTGAGCACCTGCGATTCGTCGGGCGAATCGCTTTCAGAAAAGCGGTCAAATTCATTCAACGCAGCGATAAATTTTGGCAGACTAGGATACCGTCCGCCATCCATATTCAAGGCCAGTTCGGTAAATGCCCGCAGATTGCCCAACACCTGATTACGCTGACTGAGGTTGCTGGTGCTCGCATAGCGGCTCAACAATTCGCCCTGATGCACAATGCGGTCAAGCAGGTCATGCACAGGTAGATCGTGAGCATCGCACATCCATTGTTGCAGTAAATTGCACGCGCGCGATAGGGGCAAAACCGAGTGATCGTTTTCTAGTGCTATCACTTGCAAACGCTTCCACCATGCTGCTTGCGGCATTTGCGCCAAACGCATCAAGTGTGCATCGCTGGCACCAAACATGGGCGACTTTAAAATGTGCGCCAAGGCTTTATCGTCGCCGGGCGTCATTAAAAACTGCAGCAAGGCAATCAGATCAGCCACTTCCAAAGTCTGCAAGAGGCCACCGCGCCGATTCGAGACAAAGGGAATGCCTGCTTCGCGCAAGGCTTTTTCATAGGCGCTCAGATGCGTACGACGCCGCACCAGTAGCATCACATCCGACCATGCGCAATCGCTCTCCGCCGGAGAACGCCATTGCAATAAAGCTTGCGCGACTAACTGCCCTTCCTGATAACGCCGCAAATCATCTTGTTCGATCGCAGGCGTCACAAAAGGGTCTCGCACCAAAGCGTGTATTTGCGTTTCATCTTCAACACCGTTCGTCCACAACAAGGGCAAACGCCACACTTCGCCTTTGGATGCGGCAGCGGTCGTCTGCGCGACAAAAATTGGATTCCCTAACATGGAGGTATTCAACTGTTGCACGACCTCAGGTGAATTTCTGCGAGTTTGATTGGTGCGCAACACACTCGCGCCCTGCGCAGCCAGCATCTCGCGCGCCGCATTGAACACCCGTGGATCAGCACGGCGAAAGCGATAAATCGATTGTTTTGGATCGCCCACTACAAACACACTGGGGCGACTCTCATCGCCACCATAGGCGTCCAACCAAGCGCGCACGATATGCCATTGCAAAGGATTGGTATCTTGAAATTCATCGAGCAAAATATGCTTGTAACGCGCATCGAGCCTGCCATGCAGGTAAGCCGCGTAATTTTCATCACTCAAGAGGCGATAGACCTGCCACTCCAAGTCTGCAAAGTCCAAACTGCGTTGTCCTGCCTTTAAATGTTGATAGCATTCCAAATAAGCTTGGCCAACCACGAACAAGGCGCGATTAACTTCCAATACGTGGGCTTCTTTGCTGCGCTTGACCAGGCGTTTTAATTCTTCGGCAATCGCATCACATTCTTCGTGAAAATCAGTTTCTTGATCTTCACCCCAATGCTTCGTTATCGCCACCGCGAGCGCCTTAGTTTTGCGGTTCTTGCGATTGGTGCCATCAGCACCAAAAAACTCCCAAGCTAAGCTCGCAAAATGCGCCTGCTCGATATCTTCGCCTTGTTGCTGCTTTTGTGCCACTGTGGTCAAGACGGTCTCAATCGCTACTCCACGCTTTTGATTGTCTGGACTCCCCTGCCCTAGCGTCAAGGCGATTTTTTGTATACGTGCAAGCAAGCGACCGTCCTGCCACACCATTTGGCGCGCATCATGCTCGGCATCATCGCCCATCAATGCACGCAGTTGCTCTAATGGTTTATCGGCATCATGGCCATGCCCCTCTTTCAAAGTACAAGCCCACCACTCAGCACGTTTATCCAAAAATGCATTGAGCAGATCATGGGTACTGGCGTCGCCAAGCGTCTGATACAAGAGCATCAATGCAGGATGCAAGATCGCAACTTCTTTACTCGCATCATCCTGAACGCCTTGCATCAACAAATTCCACGCCTCGTGCTGCAAACTCGCAACCGATTCGAGCAATTGAAATCCATGCGGCACACCCGAGCTCAATGGAGCAAGCTGTAATAGGCGTCCAAACCAGCTATGAAAAGTATCGATAGACAAAGCCTGCGTGCTACCTAATAAACGCTCATACAAACCACGCGCACGAGGCAAGTAATGCGGTAACTGTGCCGCGCTGACGCCGCGCTCGGTCAACAGTTGCGCTGCGTGGCTGTCGTCTGCCAAAGCAAACTCTTCCAACAAGGCCATCAAGCGTTCGCGCATTTCTTGCGCAGCTTTACGGGTGAAGGTGATCGCCAACAATTCCGCCGGCTGCGCGCCTTCTAACAACAAGCGCAACATGCGCGCAACCAGCAGCCAGGTCTTGCCGCTACCAGCACATGCTTCAACCACCACAGAGCGCGCAGGGTCGCAAGCGCGCGCCGTAAATTGTGCGGCATCGATAATGAGCCCATCCGCTTCATAAGCACGAATCAAGTCAGCCGGTGCCATCTGTGATTTCATCTCAACATCCATCATCACCACGCCCCCTTACGACATAAACCGCGCATATCGCAATAAGCGCACACCTTTTCCACGCCCTGCGCAGGCAGCTCGGCATCATGGGCAATTGCTTGCATAGAGCTGGTGATCATGGTTTCCAGTTCATGCTTCCAATCGGCGAACTGGTCAGCCTCACAGTCGCCCGTTTTTTCGCGCTCTAATTCCAAAGCGACATACAGCGCCGTGTCAGCGACATCTAAACTCAGCTCCTCGTCGACCATCTTCACCTTGGGCTGCAATAAGCCATAGAACGCCAATTGATGATCTTCCCGGCTCTTGAGTCGCGTCCGCAATGCCGACTTGGCACGGGTTTTATAATCCAGCACAGCACGTTCCGTCTCACCATTATCCAAAGCGCGCTCATCGATTCTATCGATACGCCCGCGCAGCAAGACTTCGCCATCGACCCATTGCACGCGATGCTCACCCCACACTTCGCCAAACGCAAATTGCCAGCCATCGGCTTCGCGCTGATTCGCCCATTCGACGTAAGCAGGAATCACTTTTTTCCAGCGCACGCTATACCCCAGCGCAGCCGGACTTTGTTTCAAAATCCGCTTAAACCATTGTTCGGAAATCGTCATCAACAAACCGACACGATCCGCCTGCAAGCTGATCTTGTCGGCTAATAATTGATCGTGATACGTCTTCAAAATCGCATGCAGCCAATCGCCATAATCACGTTTCTCAGGACGATCCGAGAACTCATCCATCGCAAACAATTTCAACATGCGCCCGGCAAAAAATTGATATGGGCAAGCCACCAAACTATTTAAACCACTGGCCGACAAGGTAGTCGGCACCAAGGCCGCAGCGCGGGGACGCGCCTGAGTGATTAACTCGGTTTGCAATTGGCGTTGTGGCAAAGTTGCCTGATGTCGCCGTAAATGACCTAGGTTTTCGGCCTGACGCGCCAACTTCAAATTCACTTGTTCTAACCAAGGGCAAAGCGCATTAAATTCGCCATTCGTTCGCGATTGCCAGGACACCACGATCTCAGGATTACACAGCAAAAGCTCTGCAAAATCGCGCAGTTGCTGGCCTTGCCTTTCTTCCTGCGTCACCAGACCACATTCACGTCTGACTGCATTACTGAAGAATAGAGTTTCTTGTGGCCGCGACGGCAGATGGCGCGCATCACCACCGATCACATACACCGCATCAAACTGGCGCAAACGTGCGCCATTCAAAGGCAACATCATCACGCGCTTATCGCTGTGCGCGAGAATGAACGGTGTATTTTCCATCTGCAACAGCAAGAAGGCGCGCCACTCAGTAAAATTAAAATGCAAGTCCAAGGCATGACAATCTGCCGCCAATGCCTGCAACATTTGCAGCAATTGCGCGCCAGCCACGTCGCTTTGCAAGCTCGCTTGCATGCCCAATTGTTCTAAAGTTTGTGTACTCAGATTCGCCCATTCTTGCAGACTACGCCGCGCCGCCGCTGCACTGCTACTATAGCTATGCGCCAAACGTGCAATGCCGGCCAACCACGTATATTCAGGCGAGGCTTCAGGCAAAGCAGCCAACACCGCATCCCAACCACCTGCCACGTTATAACGTCGCAAAGCCAGCTCTATCTCCATCACCGCATCGGACTTGTCCGCGCACTCCGGCCATCCAGGCAAGAACGGCGACTTTAAAAAATCCAGCAATGCCAGGGTGTCAGCACGACTCGCCAGCACTTCAAACCAAGCTGCCAAGGCCGCGGCTGCGCGTGTGGTCGATAACTTCCAGCCTGTCTCATCCGCCACATGGATCTCGGCGCGCTCCAACAAGGCACGCAAACGACGTGATGCAACGCGATCTTGCGCGATGACCGCAATTTTTTGCTTGCCCGATTGCAGCCAATCAATGATGGTTTGCGCTGCCTGCTCTGCCTCGTCTTCCAAACTGGTGGTTTCACACAAGGCGACTTTTGACCAGTCAAATTCCGCCAACTCTGACAAGGTCGGTGCAACATTCACTTCTGACTGCGTGAACAAACCCGGCCACGCCGTCCCCATCACCGCAGGCACCGCCGCAGAGCGCCAATCGAGACTCATCACGCGAACTGTTTTTTTCTTCGCATACGCCTGCAAAAAAGCAGCTTCTCTCACATTCGGTTCGGTCGGTGCGATCCAAAATAAATCAGTGTCTGCATTCTCGGCCAGTCGCATCAGTTGCTCAAATTCTTGCACCGTCGGGTCGCGTTGATCGAGTTGCCCCTGCCACAGCGTCCACACCAATTGCGTCTCATCAAGCACGATTTTTTGCACAGGCAAAGGCAGTTGCGTCAAAGCCTGATGCCACACTTGCGCGACATTTTGCGCCTGCAAAGAATTTTCTTTATCCCACACTTGCGGCAACCACACTTGGCTCAGCTCATCCGACAAATTCAATAGCGTCTGCGCCAGCGGCAACAAATCGGTATTGCGCTGTGCACCAAATAAAGTCTTCAACCATTCGTGTTTGCGCAATTGCCCATACATACTCATCAAGCGCTCGCTCTGCGCAGAAGGCGGCTGCGCCAGAGGCAATTGCATACCCAGCCAAGCGAACATAGTTTGAATCACAGGCGGAATAAAATGCTGTTCCGACGAAGTAGCGTCGCGCCGCTTTAATTCTTGAGCCAGCGCTTCAGTTAGCAACTGTGCATGTTCAAAGGTAGGCACAACCACTCTCATAGACGAAAAATCGAGGGATGCCACTGGCTCAGAAAACAGATCTACAGGCGCAGCTTGACGATGAGCATGATCAAGCAAGGATCTTGCAGCATGTCGCCAAAAATCAGGGGAAACGGGAATAAGAATACGAGTAAGGTTCATAGTGCTGATCAAAGTGATGTGGCATTCTACCTGTCAAAAAAGCCAAAATCATCGACTTTTCTAAAATCAGCCAATGATGAGAAAATAGGGTATGATTGCCCGTTATCGATTCTGGTGAATTCAATAAGTTCGTCAATAGTCCGCCAACAAGCCTATCAACAAGATCGCTTGCTCACGACCAAGAGCCACAAAAAACAGCTTGAATTCAATCCGAACGACCCCAGATTCTGTATTAACATTCCTTATCAATTATTTTCAACTACCTCTGCCCAAAATTTGGTCAGGGTCTAACCAGAACAACGAGAAATTCATGAGCGCTAATATCATCTATGTCACCGACTCTAGCTTTGATGCTGATGTTTTGAAATCCGACCAACCTGTTTTAGTCGATTTCTGGGCTGAGTGGTGCGGTCCATGCAAAATGATCGCCCCTATTTTGGAAGAAGTTTCCAAAGAATACCAAGGTAAAATTACCATCGCTAAGATGGACGTCGATGCCAATCAAGCCGTACCAGCACAATTTGGTATTCGTGGTATTCCGACCTTGATCTTGTTCAAAAACGGCGCTGCAGCGGCTCAAAAAGTAGGCGCATTGGCAAAAGGCCAGCTAACTTCCTTTATCGATAGCCATATTTAAGTTACACTTTGCACGGTCCCTTAAGTGATTTGCTAAAATGATCGCGACTCTCTGAGCATTGTGCTTAGTCCGAAATTCAAAACAAATCACTTAAGTTCGCATTTTGTTTTACAATGCAATTTTTTTACAACACCAAAACATAAGTCCAACAAAATAGCACGCACGCTTTTTCATTTTGTTTTCTTCTGTTCTGTCCTTTTCACTTCTGTTCACTCCCCCACCTCACATTCCCATCCCGGGACACTCACAACATGCATTTATCTGAACTAAAGGCCCTACACGTCTCCGCACTGTTAGAAATGGCCATAGGACTCGACATCGACAACGCTGCGCGTATGCGCAAGCAAGAACTGATGTTCGCAATCCTGAAAAAACGCGCCAAGAGCGGCGAACAAATTTTTGGCGATGGCGCCCTCGAAGTCTTGCCCGATGGCTTTGGCTTTTTGCGCTCGCCCGATGCCAGCTACATGGCATCCACCGACGATATTTATATTTCCCCTTCTCAAATCCGCCGCTTCAATCTGCACACGGGCGATTCGATAGAAGGTGAAGTCAGAACACCAAAAGACGGCGAACGTTATTTCGCTCTGGTCAAAGTGGACAAGGTCAATGGCGAAGCGCCAGAGATGTCCAAGCACCGCATTCTGTTTGAAAACTTAACGCCGCTGCACCCAAGTAAGCTCTTGCATTTAGAGCGCGACATGCGCGGCGAAGAAAACACCACAGGCCGTATCATTGATTTGATCGCGCCTATCGGCAAAGGACAACGTGGCTTGTTAGTCGCGTCGCCTAAATCAGGTAAATCGGTGATGTTGCAGCACATCGCGCACGCGATCACTACCAATCACCCAGACGTCACCATGATCGTTTTGCTGATCGACGAACGTCCGGAAGAAGTGACCGAGATGCAGCGCTCGGTGCGCGGTGAAGTGGTCGCTTCTACGTTTGACGAACCAGCAACGCGTCACGTCCAAGTCGCCGAAATGGTCTTAGAAAAAGCCAAGCGCTTAGTCGAAATGAAAAAAGACGTGGTGATTTTGCTCGACTCCATCACCCGTTTAGCACGCGCTTACAACACTGTGATTCCAGCCTCCGGCAAAGTCTTGACTGGTGGTGTCGATGCCAACGCATTACAACGTCCAAAACGCTTCTTCGGCGCGGCGCGTAATGTGGAAGAAGGCGGCTCACTGACGATCATCGCCACTGCCCTGATCGAAACTGGCAGCCGCATGGACGACGTCATCTACGAAGAATTCAAAGGCACCGGCAATATGGAAGTGCATTTGGAACGCCGTCTCGCAGAAAAACGCACCTACCCAGCGATCAACCTCAATAAATCCGGCACACGTCGCGAAGAACTCTTGATCAAACCAGATCAACTACAAAAAATCTGGATCTTGCGCAAACTGCTGTATAGCATGGACGAGATCGAAGCGATGGAGTTCATCCTCGACAAAATGAAGTCCACCAAAAACAACGCAGAATTCTTTGAAATGATGCGTAGAGGCGGGTAATTTTTTACTCTGGGCTTCAAACGAAAAAACCGGGCTTTTGGTCCGGTTTTTTTACGCCCATCACCCCGGCAACTTCCAATCAAAACGCACCGCTAATAAGCGCAGTATCACGGTCACCGCGATAGCCGATATGAGCGCGACCAACTCGACGTCCTGCACTCGCGCCAGCAATAGATACACCCAACTTCCTAAAAAAGCACAACTGGCGTACAAATGACCGCGTCTGAACACCATAGGAATTTCGTTGCAAATCATATCGCGCAAGACGCCGCCGAAGATGCCTGTGATCACACCCATCATCACGCACACAAACAGTGGCATATTCATCGCCAATGCCAGAGAAGTTCCGCTCACACTAAATAAACCCAAACCCAAAGCGTCGGCATACAAAATAAAGCGCTCAGTGACCACCTGCCGCAATTGCCGGAAAAACGGCGACACAACGATGCAAAAAACAAAAATTAAAGTCGGGTATTCGTAGTTTTCTATCCAAAATAAGGGTCGTCGGTCGAGCAAAATATCGCGTACCGTGCCACCGCCAAATGCAGTGATGAAAGCCACCGTATACACGCCAACCAAATCCATTTTCTTGCGACGCGCCTCGACCAAACCGGAGCTGGCAAACACAAACACCCCCAGCACCTCTATCACATGCAACAAAGTGCTCATTCCAACATGAAATTTAATCGACATTTTTCCTCTTCGCCCCCACGATGCACAGCCCAGATTTTATTGTATAATACGCGGCTTAGCTTAACGCTAAGAAACTTTTTAAGACAATCCAGGCAAGTGATACACAATCGGATCAAGAAGCAAGGCGATCGACGAAGTGCGTATTGGCTACCAAACTATTTTTGAGGCAAGCATGAAAGACGGTATCCACCCAAATTATCGTGAAGTAGTATTCCACGACGTATCTAACGATTTCAAATTCATCACACGTTCTACTATCAACACACGTGACACGATCGAATTCGAAGGCAACACTTACCCATTGATCAAGATCGAGGTTTCTGCGGAATCCCATCCTTTCTACACTGGTAAGCACAAGATTGTTGATACTGCTGGTCGCGTTGACAAATTCCGTAAGAAATTCGGTTCTGTTGGCTCTAAAACATCCATTTCTACTGGCGAGTAATCCCAGAGAAAACGACCAATTTGCAACGAAATGTTCATTTTGGTTCGGCAGTAATCAGAAAAAAGGCAGCTACGGCTGCCTTTTTTGTATCATCCTAGAAACGGCAGTTGACCGCTTCAAAGTTGAATTAAGTGTTTAATTTATCGAAAGGTGCATCGGTTAACCCATTTCACCTTTTATGTGAGAACGCTACAGGTTCAATTGCACACTTTTCCGCGTCTCTGGACTGCGTTGCTCCTCCTATCAACATGGAGGTTGCGTCGTCGTCACGCCTTGCCAGAAACGCGGAAAAATGCACACTTGAACC
>JACQDW010000226.1 GCA_016200845.1 Burkholderiales bacterium
AACGACTTTGCGCCGATGATAGTGCTGCAACCAGTGTGAAAGTAGGTCATCGTCAGGCTTTTATTCCGCATCGCCCCAGTTTCCTTCGAAACTGGGGCTTTTGCTTTTGCGCGGCCGGCTTGGATACGAGATCTTGAGTTGTTCGCTTACGTTGGCGCAAGTTTGCTCTTGAAATTCGAGCTTGTTAGGCTGTACTGGTTATAATGTTTGATCGCTCTTAGAGCCCAAACAAAGACCTTTATCCGAGACAAAAGCGCGATTTTTATCTCCGTTCTTAGGTTCTGAAACCATCTTTTTCTCTATTTATGCAGGCATTTTTCGTTTCTACTATTGCGGTGGCTGTTGGTGAGATTGGCGATAAGACGCAATTGTTGGCTTTTCTATTAGCAGCGCGTTACCGACGTCCCTGGCCTATTATCGCGGGGATTTTTGTCGCGACTTTGTTGAATCATGCTTTGGCTGGGTTATTGGGGCATTGGCTAATGACCCAAGTGAGTGCTGAGCTGCTACGTTGGAGCTTGGGCTTGTCTTTTTTGTTGATTGCAGTCTGGACCTTGAAGCCTGATGAGATTGATGATGCGCAAGTGCCCGAGAGTCGGTGGGGGATTTTTTCGCTGACTTTGTTGAGCTTCTTTCTGGCGGAAATTGGTGATAAGACGCAATTGGCTACGGTCGCGTTGGCTGTCAAGTATGCTGATTTGACCTGGGTCGTCGCGGGAACGACAGTCGGGATGTTGATTGCTGATGTGCCTGCGGTGTTACTTGGTAAGATGTTGACGCCGAGCTTTCCTTTTCATCTGGTGAGGCGCTGTGCTGCGGCGATTTTTGCTGTCCTGGGTGTGATTGTTTTGCTCAATTGACGCTATTTGGTTTGTTTTTGTTTCGTTTTGAATGTGATTTGAGCGAAGTTGGAGCTTAGATGCTCGCTAAGAGAAAGTAAAGAATGACTAGTTTTGTTTTGCCCAAAGGGACGGTAGTGAAGTTGGGGACGATTTCTACTTGTTTGTATCCGTATTTTCGTCAGGGCATTCCCGCCGCTTTACCGCGTGCTGGTCTGCAACTTGTCGGTGATGTGCAAGCGTCGGACGTTGGTGTGTATATTGGTGAATTGATGGCATATTTTTCAGCGTGCGCCGCGTTTGCGCAGCAGACCAGTGAAATACATCACGATAATCAAGAGGTGTTGGGACGTTTTGTTGATTCCTTGCATAGTGCTCCGGGTGTGAAGCCGCAGATGTCAGAGTTGGAGATGCTTGCACATCAGGTGGGACTGCCTGTGGTGCTGGAGATTGAGTTGGGTGAGGATTGCGTGGTGAATGCTGATCTGCATTTTGAATCTGAATCGCATTCTGAGAAGAGTTGGAAACTTTGGCGCAGCGTCTTGCTCTCGCGTGAAGCGGGCATTCCTGCTGCATGGATCAAACGGTTTTATTTTCCGCGCTTGTTGGAGTTTAGAGATGTGGCGACGGCGCGCAGTGCTCGGGTGCTGGAGCAGACTACGGATTCGGCACTGACGGTCGGTGGTTTGATGCAGGCGTGGCATAAGGATGCGCCCGGTGATTTGTTGTTGGCGTTCAAGAAGCAATATGGTCGGGTAAATTTTTCTCAGCAGGCCTCATTTGATGAAAACTCGTTGGAGCGTTTTTTTAATTTGAATGCGATGCTTGATCCTGCGACGCGTTTGTTGAATCAGCTGATGATTTGGCAGGATGTGGATGCCCTGGCAAAGAAGCAGGGCATCCCATTGCAGTAATTTATACACGCAACATGGCACTTAAGAGTTGTCCTTTGAGTGTTTTGATGAGTGCGGTTTCGTCGCTGGGTACGCCTTCTTCAGCGGTGCGCGCCCGGTCAGCGTAAAAAAATCCCAGGTTCTTTTTGTCGATGACCAAAGGCAAAACGATGAAACTACGGCAATCTCTGTGATGGGTCTTGTGCCACGCAGGAAGCATAGTCTGTATTTTGGGATTGTGTGCATCAGCAATCATCAGATCGACGTTATTGTTCATTGCGAGGAGAAAAATATTCTCTTCACCGGAGGCAGATAACTGGAAATTACGTTGCCGCTCTTGGTAGTTGTCGCCGACGGAAAGTCGCGCTAAGTATTTGCCTTCTTGTGGGTCTCGTAGACAAGCGGTTGCGAAGCGAAATCCCATGGCGCCATAGAGAGTTTCTAGAACAAGCAATAGCAAATCGTTGAGCTTGAGTTGGGGGGAAGAGAGCATTTGGGTGGCATCTTGAATGCCGGCCAGGAGAAGTTCTCTGGCGTTGATCGGCTTACCAGATGGATGTCTGGCGCTGGCTTGGATTTGATGGGTTTCTCTGGCAGCCAGCCCAAATTCTTTGCAAAAATCGTCAATAACCTGATGTTCGTTCGAGCTTTGTTTTTGGTTGTCGTCGAGCGGCACTTCCAAACTAATCGCTAATTGTTTTACCTCGCGATCCACCTGTCGCAATATATGTGCAAGCTGTGCTCTGTCGATGTCGAGTGCGCTGCCAAATTGTAGTAACAGGGAAGAGCACTGACGCATGAGTTGTTCTTCTTGCTGAATCCTGTTGGGTAGAATTACATGCAGTGCGATCGAGGCTGCAAAGCTCGATACTTGGCGTAGCCATTCTGCTTGTAATTTACTCTTTTTTTGTTCGCCGCTGACCGATTGTATGGCATGGATGATGGTGTCAGGTATCTTCCAATCGTGTAGCACTTGCGCACCAAGGCGCTCGAAACTACATCCCAAAAGGTGCAGGCAAGGATCGTTTGCTGATGAGGGTGATGTCTGGGTGTCAGCTTGGCTTTGAGATTGAATCTGCTCGTAGAGCTGGTGGTCAAATGAAGCGACCAAGATCCGTCCCATATTTTTGAACAGAGCGGCAACGGCTGCTTCTTCATGGCCAGGATGATGACTGTTTTTTGCGATTTCACGTGCCATGACGCTTGCGCAGAGCGCTAGCATCAATTCTTTTCTGACGGCTAGTGCTTGTTTTTGACTGCGAAATCCATCGACCAATAAACTTGCCAGCGCATTCGCTTTAATGGTGTCGAATCCGAGCAAAAATATCGCTCGCGAAATCGTAGTGACAGCGACACCGGAAGCGGTGCGATAGTTGACGGTATTGGAAAGACGCAGCACTCTTTGAGTCAGTGCTACGTCAGATAGAATGAAATGAGCCAGGTCAGCGACCGAATCTTCGCCAGAGGAGGTAATCTCAACCACCTTTGCGATTGCAACGCCAAGCGTCGGCAAATTTTGATCGGCTTTTACCTGTTC
This sequence comes from Burkholderiales bacterium, assembly GCA_016200845.1. Taxonomy (GTDB): domain Bacteria; phylum Pseudomonadota; class Gammaproteobacteria; order Burkholderiales; family Burkholderiaceae_D; genus Undibacterium. The sequence goes on from JACQDW010000226.1 coordinate 3,270, forward strand.
CAGAATGCGATCCCGTGCCCCCGTATTAGTCTTGTTGACACTTGCTGGTGGTGGCGAGTTAGTCACGATGACCCTGTATTATTTTGCGCGGATAGCGTCAATGCCAAATCGTTTTTGTAGCTCTTCATAGAGAGCGCGTATCGCTTTTAAGCGGTTATTCATGGGGTCCAGACGTGCAGCTGCGTCGATCAGTTGTTTGGCTTGTGTGCCAATGTCGGGATCCCATCCCATATTTTCTATGCACTTGAGCGAGGCGAGTGCCGCATTCAAGATGACTTGTGGATTGTCCGGGGATTTACGTGCCGCGCTAGACATGAGTTCGACCGAACCACGATAATCACCCTCTTTGGCTTTCTGTACGCCGAGTGCGACCAGATCTTTCACCTCTTTTTGACTGCGTTGTGCTAATTCTTTGCCCAAATGGCCTTTGCCTGCGCTTTCAAAAACACCGAGTGCTTTGGTGACCATCTGTTGATTTGGCGCATTGCGCATGACTTCCATGATGACCTCGGAAGCAGCATCTTCCCGATTATTTTCCAGACAGCTCTTGGCTAATCCGATTTTTAGATCGTTGGATAATCCTATGTCTTCACGATTGGCGAGGATGGCTGCTTCCAGCTCTTCTATCAGTCTGGCATCGCCCGTGGAGGCGTGTATCATCGCTGCAGAAATGGCGCGGCATGCTTCGGTTTTTTTGATGCCAGCCATGTTTTTTTCCAGATCACGAATGACGGACTTGGCTTGGTCGTGATCGCCTTTTTTGACTAGTGCGTTGACCAGTTTGACGTGATCTTCGGGATCGCGAAATTCGGAGAATTTAGCCTTGCTGACGACTTTTTTCAAGACAGATTCGGCGGTGTCTATGTCTCCCGTTTCGAGCGCCAGATGGCCGAGTTTTCTGAGTCGGCGAACGGCATGAGGTGATACCGCAACTGCTGAGTCGAGCACTGATTTTGCCTCTGGTAAGGCGCCGATGGCTTCGTGTGTCTTTGCCAGCCAGTCGTAGGCATCCATGTATTTATTGTTTTCGGCGACCAGATTGGTGAGGATGTCTTCAGCTTCTTTGTAGCGACCTTGCATGAACAAAGTTTTGGCCAAGCCTAGCCGTGCCCACGCGACGGCTTTTAATTCGTAGAGCGTTTTGTAGAGTTGTTCTGCTTCATCAGCTTCACCCAAGATGACATGCAATTCTGCCCTCAAGCGCATAAAGTCGATGGCGTATTTAGCGTGAGTGCGTTCCCCCTCCATGCAGGCGGTGATCGATTCACGTACTAAACCATCTTCCATTAAGCTGTGTACTTCGACGAAGGCTTTGCGCTTCTCTATTGCTTTCAGGACGCGCTCTAGGAGCATGTCGGCGGTAAACGGCTTTAAAAGGTAATCGGATGGCGCCAGCTCCGCGGCACTGACGACTTTTTCGTAGGCGCGCTCCGCGGTCACCATGATGAAGATGGTGGAGAGCGGCGTCAGTTTATGGTGACGTACGTCTTCGAGTAATTGCTGACCATCTTGCCCCACACCCAGATCGTATTCGCATAAGACCAGATCAAAGACTTTGTTTTGAATAGTGCGTACCGCCGTGCCTGCGGTTAAGGCATGCTCGATTTTGGAAATTCCGCATAAGTTCAGCATGTTGTGCAGACTCACACGCATTCCCGCGTGTGGCTCGACTAACAATGCCCGTATTTCGCGTAAATGGCTCATGAAATCCTTTTGAACTCCAGCTTTACCGAGAGGGAAATTATTTTAATTTTTAGACCCGGCCAGCGTTAGAAATGCCTATCACTGTTGACGGCGAATGTATGCGTCAACTTTAACTGATTCCCCTCATACAATGTAGCTTCGTGGCAATTTATTTCAAGTGTATCTCTACAACGTCGCTGTAATACGACGCCTCTGCTTATTTTAAGAGTCGCGCCAATAGCAAAATGAAAAGTGATAGCAAGATGCTAGAAGCCAAAGGTATCGTAAAAATCCGGCCAAACAAGCGAAAACGTATATCGCCGGGTAATCTGCCCAGCCCTATTTTCTGTAGCCAGGGAAGTAAGTTTGCAAAAATGATTAAGCCGATAAAGATAAGCAGGACCCAACGTATCATGATGATTCTCCCCTATGTTTAGAGTCGGTGGCTGCGATCTTGTGCCAGTAAGTGGTCAGGGAAATCAATATCGACGCCTAGCACCAACACCTTAAACAGCTCTCCCATTTCCGCTGGCGAGATCAACTTTTGTAAGGCATTGCTGGCCGGGAGATAGGCCTGCGTGTTTTCGACTGGAATTTTTTGCAACTGGGTAGTGATACCCGCTGGCAGTAAAAAACCCGCCTGACTGGTGTAGAGCAATAAATCCAGTCCAGCCTGTACGCCAGCCAAGGCCATCGCGGTGAAATCGACATGCGCTGTGATGTCTTGTAAGCCGGGCAGGTAAAAGGGGTCTGGATGGGCGTGATGACGGTAGTGGCACATCAGCGTGCCTTTGTCGCGTTGCGCCAGATAGTATTCGTGGGCGGGAAAACCATAATCGAGCCAGAGGCATGCACCACCTTTACCGCTGTTTTGTTTGCCCGCTAACAGCATATTGGCAATGCTGCGCATAAAACCGATGGCGATGGGGTGAACTTCGGTGATGTAGCCTGTGGGGAGCTGGTCGGCATCGGGAATTTGGGCGATCAGTTCAGCGATGACGCTGGCCTCATCTTGCATGCTTGCTAAGGTCAAAGTTTGATCTGGCTCAGTTGCGCTGCATACACCTAAACGACTCCAGCCTTGCTCAGTTTTCATGACTAACTCGACCGGCATGGCATCAAGCACTTCATTGCCAATGACGACACCTGAAAAAGCTTGGGGCATGTGTTCGAGCCAGACCACTTGCGGGAAATTTTTTAAGCACAGTTCTTGCCGCGCCCTGAGTTCGCCAGACAATTCCACGATAAAATAGCGCCTGATTGGAATTTGCGCATTTTGGCATTCGGACAAAATATCAAAAGCGAGCTTGCCAGTGCCAGCGCCGAATTCGATGATGTCTGGTTCGCTTTGTTGAAACAAGGATTGCGCTACGTGAGCCAGTGTACTGCCAAACAGGGTGCTGAGTTCGGGCGCGGTGGTAAAGTCGCCATCGGCACCGAGTTTGGTGGCGCCGCCGCTATAGTAAGCGCAGCCAGGCGTGTAGAGCGCCATTTCCATATAGCGTGAAAAACTGATGATGCCGCCGGCGACATTGATGTCTTGGCGAATCAGGTCTCGCAAGTGCTGCGATGAGGCTAGCGCTGCATCGGAAGGCGCTGGTAATTGCAGCTGATTGTGCGGTGTCGGTTTGAGTTTTTGCATAGTGGCATTGTATGCAAAAACCGGGTGTGCGCGCAGGTTTTTCGTGTTCTGAGTGAAAGCACTTTTACCTTTTGTGCTGGTTTGAATTTCTTGATGTCTGTTATTGTGCTGACCGTAGCACGTAGTGTGTAGCATAGCGTGCGTATCACATGAACAGACATTCTCTTTTTGTGTGATGAATCTATGACAGACGTAACGACATCTCCCGTGGTCTTAGTGACCGGCGCGGCAAAACGTATAGGGCGTCAGATTGCCTTGACGATGGCTGAGCGTGGTTGGGATGTGGTGGTGCACTACGGGCAATCGCAACAAGAAGCGCAGGAAGTGGTGGCGCAGATTGTGGCGATGGGCAGGCGAGCCATGGACTTGCAGGCGGAACTCGGTGACGAAACGCAGGTGCGCATGATGGTGCCGCAGATCGTGCAACAGATGGGAAGCTTGCGCTGTGTTGTCAATAATGCGTCTTTGTTTGAAGCCGATACGGCTTTGGATTTTTCGGGCGCGTGTCTGGACAAACACATGCATGCCAATCTGATGGCTCCGGTTTTGTTGGCGCAAGCTTTATATGCGGCGCAGGCGGAAGACGCGCCTGCTGGATTGGCATCGGTCGTGAATATTCTCGATCAAAAGTTGGCGAATTTGAACCCGGATTATATGTCTTACACTTTGTCGAAAGCGGCCTTGCAAACTGCGACGACGACTTTGGCGCAAGCCTTGGCACCAAGAGTGCGAGTGGTTGGGATTGCACCCGGTTTGTCGCTGGTGTCTGGTGCGCAGACTGAGGAAGAATTTGAACGTGCGCATAGCTTGACACCCTTGGGGCAAGCTAGCACTGCGCTGGAAGTTGCAGAGGCTGTGGCGTATGTGGCGCAGGCCAGAGCGATTACTGGGACGACTCTGCTGGTTGATGGTGGCCAGCATTTACTGCCCTCGCATCGCGATGTGATGTTTTTGACGCAGGGAAAATCTGCGAAATAATTTTATCTATGAAGTGAACTCCTTATGTTATCTATACTCCACCATCCGCAATTGGCTGATTGCCGTCGTTTGTTTTTGCGTGATTATGAAATCTCCATCAATATCGGCGTACATGAATTTGAAAAGAAAGGCGAGCAGCGGGTATTGATCAACGTTGATCTGTATATTCCGCTCGCCTTATCGACGCCTAAAGATGATCATTTAGACGAAGTGGTTGACTACGACTTTATGCGCGGCACGATTGCTGCGCGGGTTGCGCAAGGCCATGTGCATTTGCAAGAGACTTTGTGTGACGACGTGGCGCGTATCATGCTGGCGCATCCGCGTGTGCGTGCCGTGCGCGTGTCCACCATGAAGCCCGATGTGTATCCTGATTGCGAAGGCGTTGGGGTCGAAGTTTTTCAGATTAAATCAGAAGTGTGAGTGGCAGTATGATTGCGGAACAAATTAGCGTACCAGCTCCAGCAGGTGCCAAGTCCATAGAGAAGATTGTTTACGAAAACAATAAATTGCACAAACGCCTGTGCCGCTTAGTCGGACAGGCGATTGGCGACTTCAATATGATAGAAGACGGCGACAAGGTCATGGTCTGTTTATCGGGTGGCAAAGATAGTTATGCCTTGCTCGATATTTTGATGACCTTGCGCGAACGTGCGCCGATACACTTTGATATTGTGGCGGT
>JACQDW010000222.1 GCA_016200845.1 Burkholderiales bacterium
ACCGCGTACCAAAAGGCGCGGGCAATCGCAAACTAATTAATTTCTGAAATCTCGATTAACCACCGCACATCACCATCGTTCAGCAACCACTAAAGTACGTAATTTGCTCAACGCCAAACCATCAAAAACCAAGAGCACAACGTGTTTTAATTTGACAAAATGGGAAGATAACCGACTAAGCATCAAAAATCAATCTGCTTCAAATCGCTCAAATCCTGCATGGGTGCTTACTCAATTCAGTTATAGTGTATAAAACCAAGGTATAACCGAATCGACAAAAAGTGCATGTAGCAATCGCAGTCTTTTCGCCCTCGGGCAGGATGCAGCAAACACATCCAGACTGTGCGTGCCGCAATCCTTCGCCTCCAGCCAATCCCTACAACCTAAACCCCACCTCCAAATCCAAAGCAGCGCATTCCCCCGCTTTGTGAAAAAACTCGTTTTTGTTGGCGTCGTAGTTGTAGTCTTGCGCGTAGGTTTGGAAGTTTTCTGCGACGTCTTTGATGGCGGCTAGGACTGTGTTTAGCTCGGCGTCGGTCATGGTGGGGTGGAGGGATAGGCGTACCCAGCCTGGTTTTTCTGTGAGGTTGCCGGAGTCGATTTTGCTGGTGATGCTGTTGGAGTATTCTTGGGTGACGTGCAGCAGGTAGTGGCCGTAGGTGCCTGCGCAGGAGCAGCCGCCGCGTACTTGGATGCCGTGGCGGTCGTTGAGTAATTTGACGGCCAGGTTGTAGTGCAGGTCGGCGATGTAGAAGGACATGACGCCGATGCGGTCGCGGTGTTGGCTGGCGAGGATGTGCAGGTTTGGGATGGCGTCGAAGGCGGCGAAGGTTTTTTCTAGCAGGGCGTGTTCACGTGCCAGGATGTTGTCTGTTCCCATTTTTTCTTTGAGCTTGACCGCTAAGGCGATGCGTATCGCTTGCAAGAACGGGGGCGTGCCGCCGTCTTCGCGGGTTTCGATATCGGCGATGTATTGGTGGCCTTTCCACGGATTCGTCCACGCGACTGTGCCGCCGCCCGGATGATCTGGGACGCGGTTGTGATAGAGCTTGGCGGCAAAAATTAAGATGCCGGAAGTGCCGGGGCCGCCTAAGAATTTGTGCGGGGAGAAGTAGATGGCGTCCAGCTCTGCGCCTTCTTCGGCCGGGTGCATATTGATATCGACATAGGGTGCGGAGCAGGCGAAATCGACGAAGCATAAGCCGCCTGCCTGATGCATCATTTTGGCGATCTCGTGATAGGGCGTGATGATGCCGGTGACGTTGGAGCAGCTGGTGACGGCGGCGATTTTGGTGCGGCGGCTGGCGTATTGTTGCAGCAGTTTTTGCAGGCTGGCTAGGTTGACCAAGCCGTCTTCGGTGGGCTCGATGATCTCGACATCGGCCAGGGTTTCTAGCCACGAGGTTTGGTTGGAGTGGTGTTCCATGTGGGTGACGAAGACGATGGGGCGTTCGTCGTCGCAGCAGGCGACTTTGTTGCGGAAGCACTCGGGCACTTTTAAATTCAAAATGCGTTGCAGTTTATTGACCGCACCTGTCATGCCACTGTCGCAGCAGATCAAGACATCGCTGGGCGCTGCGCCGACGTGGGCTTTGATGATGTCGCGCGCCTTTTGATAAGCCTGCGTCATGCTGGTGCCGGTGATCGAGGTCTCGGTGTGGGTGTTGGCGACAAAGGGCGCAAACTCGGTGAGCATTTTGTCTTCGATGTCTTGATACAAGCGCCCCGAGGCGATCCAGTCAGCATAGATGATGGGCTTGGTGCCATACGGGGACTGGAATTGCTGATTGACGCCGAGTGTCTTGCTGCGAAACGGGGCGAAATACTGTTCGAGTTGGTTTGGTGCGCTCATGGTGTCGGCTTAAAATAGTAAGTAATTCTGTGGCGAGAAGGGATGGCAAATCGATATTCTTTCGTTCTTGTGCAAAGCATTATAAAGCTAAAGTGTGTCGAAAAATCAGTCGAATAGCGCTAAAACAGCGGCGGGCATGGTTGCATAGTCTGGCCTGATGCGTGTACTGTGCCCGACTTAGCGACAATCGTTCGCATCGTAGCGCAGGCTTTCCATCAATTATCTCTCTCTGAAAATGCATACTCCTCCAGATCGTCCTAGTGAACAAGTCTTATTGCAAGGCGTGCGCAATCGTCTCATTGAATATCTAGAAGTGGCTGCTTCGTTTGAAGCACAAGTGACTTTTAGTGAACAATCGCCGCAAGTGAATGTGGCGCTGGAAGTGCTAGAGCAATGGGCGGACTGGGTGGGGCCTGATTGGCAAGAAGAACTGTTGCCGCCGGTGTTTAGTCAAGATGAGTTATTGGCGATAGATCAGTTTCAGCAGGTTTGGCAGGGATGTCGTGCGCGCTTGCTGCAAGAGTTTGTCGAGTTACCTGCATTGGCAATTTTGTTTGAACACCGCGCGTGGCGGTCTTTGCGGGTGGGGGCGGAGATGCTGTTGATGTTGATGATGAAGCGGGGGAAGTTGTCTGAGACGGTGGAGATGTGAATTCTGCCGCCAACAATCCATAAATAGAGAGATCAGCAAACTTGTGCTCGCGTAGTGCAACTTGACGTCGCTTGCCCTCAAGATGGAAGCCTAGTTTTTGTATGAGCTTGATGCTGGCGATGTTGTCGGGTTCGATTTCGGCTTCGATGCGATGTAATTGAAGCTCGTGGAAGCCGTAGTGCAGGATGCGTTGTAGGCAGTTTTGCATGATGCCTTGATGCCAGTGGTTGGGGAGTAGCCAATAGCCGATGTCGGCGTTGCGATTGTGATGGTCGATTTCATAAATGCCGCAAGCGCCGATGATTGTGTTGGGTGCGTCTGGCGTGCAGATCGCCCACCAATAGCCGCTGTGTGCTTGCTCCATGTAGCGATACCAGTCTAGTTGCTCTTGGCAATGTTCTTCGGTGTCGTAGCTAATGCCGTAGTGGGCGACAACTTCCGGGTGCGACAGCCCAGCGAACAGGGCGGGGCGGTCGCTTTGCAGGATGCGGCGCAGACGGTGGGTGGGGGTGCAGAGTTCAGGAAACAAAATCTGCTGAGCTGGGGGTGATGTGGTCATCGTCTTGTCATGTTCTGCATTTACAGTAGGCTCATTTTAAACAGCTTGCTGAGAGTAATGTATCCCAATCGAGATAAACTCATTTTGTTTGACGCTGATGGCACGATTATCGACGCATTCGCGGCGATTGCGGAGACTTTTAGCCGCAATGGCATGGATATCGGCGACTTAGAAAGTTTTCAGAAGCGGCACAAATTTTTTAAATATCTCGGTGGGATCAAGGAATTTCCGGCGAATATTAAAAAGCAGTTGGGCAAGCATAGTCGTCAACAAGTGCTCACCAGTCTGACTGAGTATTATCGCGAAGAGGCGCAGTTTTACGAAGGGATTGCGGATTTGCTCAAGCAATTGATTGCGACTAAGGGCATACGGGTGGGACTGGTGACGCGCAATATCAGCCACGATGTGCCACTCACCATGCGGCGCTTATTTGCGCGTCATGACATCGATCTTGATAGCCTTGATTATTTTGCCCATGTGCCGCTGCGGGCGAGCAAGGCTGAGTTTTTTAAAGCCGCGCGTTTTCAATTTCAAACCAACCCGGCTTTATCGTATGCCTGTGGCGACGAGCATAGCGATTTTCATTCTGCGATTGCAGCGGGTATGCATCCATTTGTGGTGTCGTATGGGTTTGAAGACTATCACTGTCTGACTTCTAAGTTTGAAATTCCTCGCGATATTATTTCGCGCACTCCGCTTGCCTTGTGCGAACGCGTTCGTCATGCCTTGGATGTGGAGTCGCCGCATTTGCGCAGCACCACGATGAGACTGATCACCGCGTCTGCCGCTTCTTGACGTCCTGAGTGTCGTTCTAAACTTAACACCTCAAAGTGAGTGCGCTGCGCCAGTTGTCGCAGATAGGCGGCGCTGTGGGCGTAGCGTTGATTGAGGTTTAGGCGCACGTTTTCTTGCAGTGATTCTTCGACTGAAAACGCAAAGATGCCATCGTTCTGCAAATGCGTTTGCACACGCTCAAAAAGTTCTTCCAGCGCGCCCAAATACACCAATACATCTGCTGCGACGATGAGCTCAAAATTTGTGTCTGGCGCTGTCGATAAATAATGCAAAATCTCGTCACACACTAAGGCATTGTAAGCGCCTAGTTTATCAGCTTGCGCCAGCATTTTTGGTGAGAGATCGACTCCAATCAAGCTCTGCGAAATAGGGCGTAAAAATGAGGCGCACAGGCCAGTGCCACATCCCAGATCGAGTGTATTGCGCTGGGTTTGCGTGCATCCAGTTGTTTGCAGCGCTTGCCAAATCAGTTGCGGCACTTGATAGGCGAGCTGCTGATGCAAGTGCTGGTCAAAGTGGCTGGCATATTGGTCGAATAATTCTTTCACATACTGAGCCGGAGCTGCGGCGGGAATGTGATTTTGCTCCAGACTGGCGATGAAGTAACGAAGTTGGGCTGCTTGTTCTGCATTTTGGTCGCGCAGGCAAAAATCGAGTGCCTGACGATAGGCGTGTAAGGCGGCCTTGTCATCGCCAGCGTGTTTGTGGGTATGTCCCAATTGCTGCCAAACCTTGATGGACTCGGGCGTCGCTTCCAAGGCCAGATTCAGACTGAGCAGCGCTTCGGCATGTTGGCCCAATTTGTTGAGCATCATGCTGCGATTGATGTGCAGCGAGGCGTAGGGTTTGCGTTGCAAGGTATTGCTTTTCAATGCTTGTGTGTAGCTGTCTAAAGCGGCGTGAACCTGCCCTAATTTTTGCAGGCTCACGCCTAATGCAAACAGTGCATCCGTGTTGTGCGGCGCGAGCGTCAGCGTTTGTTTGAAATCGAGAATGGCGAGCTCATCTTGGTCGCTTTCTTGCAAACACAGCCCGCGATTGATCCAGGTGCCGGGCGTCTGATTGTTATACTTGAGCGCATGATCAAAGCTGTCCAAAGCCGCTGCCAATTGTCCCACGCTGCGCAGGGCGTTGCCGCGATTATTCCATGCCATTGCATAGTCACTTTGCAGCGCCAGCGCGCGCTCATAACAAGCGAGTGCTTCATTTGTGCGACCCAGCGCTTGCAAGCTGCTCCCAAGATGACAATGCAATTTGGCTTGATTGGCATCGATGCTCAAGGCCTTGCCAAAAAGCTGTACCGCGCTCTCGTGATCACTTTTTTGTTGTGCAATGACTCCGAGCAAATGCCAGGCATCAAACTGCCGCGCATCGAGCTTGAGCACTTGGCGATATAAATCTTCCGCCAGATGAAACTGCGCTTGTTGGTGGTGTTTGAGGGCTTGTTGCAGGAGAGTGGGGATGTGGGACATGGTGCGATAGCGCTAAAATACAATGAGCGACGAGTAGAAATTCTGGGTTTTTAATGGAGAGGAAGTATATGCTGGTTCGTTCTGTTTTGTTTGTATGCATGGGAAATATCTGTCGCTCGCCGACGGCGGAGGGTGTGTTTAGAGCGCTGGTGGAACAGGCGGATAGAACTAGGGAATTTGAGATTGATTCTGCCGGTACACATGCCTATCACGTGGGTGAGCCACCAGATATGCGTTCGCAAGAATATGCCCTACGTCGTGGCGTCGATCTATCGCGGCAAAGGGCGCGCCAAGTGTGTGATGAGGACTTTGCGCGCTTCGATGTGATTCTTGCGATGGACCATGACAATCTGCGTTTGTTGCAGCGCCAATGTCCGGCGCAGCATCAGCATAAATTGAAATTGATGATGTCGTATGCCAGCCATAGCCCATCGGACGTGGTGCCCGATCCGTATTACGGCGGCGGGCGTGGTTTTGATACGGTGCTTGATTATCTGGAAGATGCGGCGCAGGGCTTGTTGCAAACGCTCGGATAAAACGCCGTCTCCCGCAAGCGGGAGACGGCAGGGATGAAGGCGGCTCTGCTTGGCGAACTACTTATAAGTTCAAAGAGTTGATCACATGGACGATAAGCTCAGTTTTCTTCGTATACAAAGATGAGGGAACAACAAGCTTGCTAGGATATGGCACCGTATCTTGAACGCGCACCACGATGTCGTCTGGCTTGCTGGTCGCCGCGACTGTGAAGCGTAAAGTTACTCCCTGCGCAGGTGCGGCGAACACGGTGGTGCTCCATTTTTCTTGCGGCTCTTGGTTAAACACTTTGTCTTGTATTGACGCCGATAAAACGCTTACGCCTTCTATGCTGATCTTGCTTCTTTGTGCCAGCACGCTTGCTTTAATCAAGACGGCGACATTGCGTTTGTCGCCATTGACTTGATCCGATAAAACCTGAATCTCGGGAACGGGCAGCGTGCTCTGGCTTGCATTTGCGGCGGAGATGGCGGCAAATCTCTTTTTGGTTTTGCTGCCGTCCGCGCCATAGAATTTGAGCATGATCGCGTCTTGTTCTGATGCTGACAGCGCGGTCTTGTTTCCTTCTCCATTGCTCGCTTTGTCTATGAGCCAGACCGCGTCTTGTGGCGTCGTGCCACTGACGTAGAACAAAGGTTGTGGCATGACATAGGTAAGGTGAAACTGTTGCGTGGCATGGGCTGCAGCGATGAAACAAATCACCGCTGCAAATAACAGGAGCACCGCGCGCAAACCTTGCAATAGCCACAGCAGTAAAGGCGTGAGCACGCCTAATAACAAAAGAAAGACAATCAGAGGAACACCCAGCGAATGAAACCCCAGTGCGACATTAAATAGAAATACATACGGCGCAAATAAAACAATCGCAAACGCCGCACCTGCCAGCAAGATCCAGCCATGTGCAGGATGATCGTCCTTGCGCCCCGACAGCCACAGCCAGGACAGCAAGATCAAGAGCAAAGGCCAGGCAAATAGAAAGCTGGCACCGGGAAATTGCAGACTCGTGAAAATCAACAAGGCCACCCAAATCAGAGCCGCACCCGCAGCCAATTCAATGCCACGCATCCAGCGCAACAGCAGCCGCTGGACTAAGGCAAACAGCAAAATGCAAAGCAAAGCGATGCCCAATAAATACCAATGACTAGGGTCAGGATCACGCATGCTGCGGTAAGCCGGCACCATATCCAACACCAGATTCCACGCCTTTTGCGATAAGAAAGCGAAGGCGGCTAAGCTCAATAAAAAGCTGACACTAGCGCCGCAAGTTTTGAGCAAACTTAGGTGCGCCCGTTTGCGCGCCACAAACATAAACGCCACAAAAACCAAAGTCAACAGTGCTGCAATCGGCAAAGCCCAGCTCGCTGGATAATGTACGATGCCGATGCCGGGAAAACTAAAATAAACATGATTTTCGCCGCGCATTTTGCTTAAATCTTGCTGACCAAAATGCTGCACCAGTTGCCACATCATTTCGCCTTGTTGCTGTTGTGAAGCGGAGCTTAATAAATCGGCTTTGTCGTAAGGCGTGTGATAGCTGGAGAGATTTTGTATCATCGCAAAATTCAGGCCGGGCACGCCGCGTTTTCTGAACACCGTAAAGTCAGTGTCATTGGGCATGGCTTTGTATGCCTCATACATCACAGAGTTGGTCACTGCGTTTGGCAGCGCTTGTGCCAAGCCAGCGATTAAAGGCGCATTGCCGCTGGAAGTTTCAAACATCAACACGGGGCCAGCATTGCCGCGATTATCAAAGTTCAGCACCATGCCGACATCATTTAACCAGGGATGAGATTGCGCAAACGCTTCTGCGCCAAGTAAGCCCGCTTCTTCGCCATCGGTGATCAGCACGATGAGATCATTGGCAAGTGGCGCGGTGCGCGCGGTGACTTTGAGCATACGTAGAGTTTGCAGGATAGAAATCACAGAAACCCCATCATCGCTGGCGCCATAACTATTCGGCGCGGAATCGTAATGGGCGACTAGCAGCAGAGCTTTACTATTGTTACCCGCTTTTTCCCCTGCTCTGTTTCCCGATTTGCTGCCAATGACACGCACCAAAATGTTCGCAACCTGAGCGCTGGCGCGTTCTTTTTCAAAGTTGACGAATTCAGATTGAAGCTGCGGCGTATATCCCATCGCACGAATCTGATCGACCAAATAATCACGTGCTTTGAGATTGGCAGCGCTGCCTATGGGATGCTTCTCGCTCGCCAGTTGGGCTAATTGTGCCTGTGCATCTGGGAGTGAAAACGTGGATGTGGCGCTCGATGGTGATGGGTTAAGGCTAGGCTGGTTATTACAAATCGCAAAACCAGTCAGAATGATGATGAGCGCCAAAACCACCAATCGCTGTGGTCGTTGGCGCGGCTCACCGTGGAAAAATAACGCAGAGAGTGCTTGCAGATAAGCGGTAATCTGAATGCGCATACGGTCTCCTTTGGGAATTGTTGTAGGCGCATTCTGGACTTAAATATAATTTTTCGCAATTAGGACTTACGCGGTCGGCGCAAACACTCGCAAGCGATGTCCGTCAGGATCAAGCGCCACAAATGTAAATCCAAAATCCATGTGCGTTGGCGCTTGTAATATCCGCAGACCTTCGGCTTGCCACTGAGTGCATCGCGCATGCACAGCGGCGGGAGACTCCACACTAAAAGCGATCTCACTGCTGCCGGGCGCGTTGTCCGCTTTTGGCTCCACTGTGTGTTTAGACCACAGACCTAGCATGAGCCCGGATGACAATGCAAACAGTGCAAAAGTGGCGGAACGTTCTATGGGCGCCACATCGAGTAACTTGGCATAAAAATCGGCGCTGGTCTCTGGATGATCGACGTAAAGTAAAACAAAATTGGGATGGTGCATGTGCGGCTCCTAAAGGGACGAGGAAAAAAAGGTGAGCCGATCTGGGCGACTCAGATTTCATCTTAATCGCCACTACTGTCAGTTTTTGTCAGCAGTGTTTTGGATGCCTTGTTGTTGTCGCCAGAGTTTGAGCAAGGCGAGCCGGCGTTGGGGATAACGCTCGGCGCTGACTTCAAAGGCGACGATGCGGTCGGTGCGAAAATGGCGGATCTCCTGACGCAGTTCGCACCATGCAACCAGCACGCGCACTTGCTCAAAAAATCCTACTGCAAAAGGCCAGATCATGCGATGGCTGATTTGGTTTTTGAGATCGCGATAATGCAATTGCACTTTGTGCTCATTGCGAATCGCGCTGCGTAATAAAGGTAGGGCTGTATCGAAATCGGGCGTCGCTTCCGGGCCGACCAGGAGCGTGTTGGTATCAAGCGCCTCGCGCAGATCAGCGGGCAACACGGCGGCGATTTTTTGCACGGCAGCGCGTGCCGCCGATGCGAGTTGAGGGTCTCCGCGCTCTGCAACCCAACGCGAGCCTAATACCAAGGCCTCGATTTCTTCCTGAGAAAACATCAGCGGCGGCAACATAAAGCCCGGTTTCAGCACATAACCAAGCCCCGCCTCGCCCTCGATAGAGGCGCCTTGTTCTTGCAGCGTTGCGATGTCGCGGTATAGCGTACGCAAACTGATGTTCAAGCGCTTGGCCAACTGATGTCCGCTAACCGGAAATCGATGCTGACGCAAGAGCTGTATCAGTTCAAGCAAGCGTTGTGCTCTGGACATAGGGAGAATTGGAATTCATAGCATTTTGCAATGGTCGATTGTAACGCATGGTGCTCCCTTTGACGCCGCTGATCATGCATTTCATGCCCTGAATTTGACACTTTATCTCTTCACGCAAATCGTGACTCAGACGATTTGCTACAGTTCACTCTTCAATTTTAAAGGAGATACAAATGCGTAAAATTCTTGCTGTGTGTTCGGTATTGGCGGTGTCTGGTTGTGCGGTGATCATTGCCCCTGACGGCAATGATGCGCGTTTTGAGACTGTCTGGAGCAGCAATGCAGTCAAAGGCAATGGCGAAATCATCACCGACAAGCGCCAAGTCGCTGGCGCGCCTATGCTCAGTATCAGTGGGCCGGTGCAAATGGAAGTGCGCGTCGGAACTAGCCCTTCGCTGGAAGTCATCGGTGACAGCAACTTGGTCGGTCTGGTGCAAATGCAGACCATGGGCGACACGCAAAAAATCTGGCTAGACGATAAGTTTTACAGCAACAGCCCGATTCGCGTGGTGTACACAGTGCCGAGCTTGAAAGAAGTGACCGCCAGTGGCTCTGGACGCTTGTTGATCAATGGTTTAAATGGTGGTGATTTTGCCGTGAAAAACACAGGCTCACGCACCGTGATTTTGGAAGGCACAGTCGCCCAACTCGATATCAGCTCCACAGGCTCTGGCCGCATCAATGCCATGGGCTTGAACAGCAACGACGCACGGGTTCGGGTACAAGGCTCAGGCTCGCTCACCCTAGGCGCAGTCAACGGCAATGAACTCAACATCAGCACCCACGGCTCAGGCTCGGTCAACGCCAGCGGACAAGTCAAAAAATTAGTCGCACAAACCCACGGCTCCGGCTCAGTCGAATTAGCATCGGTGAAGAGTATGAGCGCAGACATAGGAAGCTATGGCTCCGGTGATGTCTTCGCATCAGTCACACAATCGGTCGTCGCCCAATCAAACGGCTCAGGCAATATCACCATCTACGGCAACCCTGCGCAACGTCATGTGAATGGTAAGCGGGTTAGTTTTATCAATTGAGCTTGATCTTTGGCGCAGGGATAATTGCTTGGATTCGATTTCGTTGTCGTGGGCTTCGTGATATTTAGCGTGAACCTAAGCATGAAATTCATTCGGACAATTAGAAAAATCTCTGCGCCTAATGTTTTGCCTATTTCCCTTTTTTAGTCTTGCGAAGCTCTAGTCTTCGGTTTGCCCATCTTCAAATTCTCTTCACACCAGTCTGTGAATTCGTCCCCCTCTATCGTAACAACTCCCTCGTTCTTTCAATTTGCGTGTGCGCCTTTGCTGGCTCAACACTCGTACTGACTTATGGACTGACGGTCAATTGATGAGCAGTTCAGTTTCAAATTAGCGCAAGTAGGTGATGAGGTCGTCACTTATTATTATTTATAAAGCTTGACGTTAAATCTATCAACCCATCCTTAAAAATCACACTTCTAAAATATGCAATGTATAATTGTCTTGTATTTTTTTGTTGGTTTGTGGGAATTTAGGCGAGTAGTATCAATTCGTTAGTATTTTTTGCTTGGGTTTTTTTGAAGCATGTCATGTTACTCAGAGTGATCCGATTGGATTGGTTGGTGGGATTAATACTTATGCTTATGTTGAGGGGAATCCGATTAGTAACATTGATCCTTCGGGATTGATTGATTTACCTACATTGCCACAAGGCTTTGTAAACTTTAGTGCAGGTTTTGGTGATGCACTCTTACTCGGACAGGGCGGTGCATTGAGAGAGCTTGCGGGCATAGAGGGTGCTGTTGATGAGTGCAGCGACAACTATACTGCTGGCGCTGTAACTTCGATGGCGGTCGGTGGAGCGCGATTGGCATATGCGGGTCTTGCAAAGGCGGGTTCTATTTTGGCAGCGTCCGGTGCAGAAGCCAGCGCATTTCGTGCGAGCCTTAAAACCTTCTTTCGGGGAGGTTTCGGGTCTGGTTGGCGCCTTCCCAACTTAGCTGGAAAAACAGATGAGATGTTACGAATCTCTGCGGGAAAAACCAATTCTTCGATTAACGCATATGGCGCAGGAGTTGCTATAGCTGGCGCAGTTGGAGCAAAAAAATGTGGATGTTCAAAAAAATGAAACTACCAAAACAATTTCAGCCAAAAATACTTGTGCTAATGCTTGTTGTCTGTGCAGTGTTTGCTTTTCTCTTGACATATGTAATTGGTATGGCCTTTTGGACTCTATTTGGCATACTTGTCGTTGCCAT
>JACQDW010000224.1 GCA_016200845.1 Burkholderiales bacterium
GCGTACGCGCTTCATCGATCAGAATCGAATCGACTTCATCCACAACTGCAAAATTCAAAGCACGCTGCACGCGGTCTTTGGCTTCATACACCATGTTGTCGCGCAAATAGTCAAAGCCATATTCGTTGTTGGTGCCGTAAGTGATATCTGAACCATAAGCGACTTGCTTTGCATCGTGCTCAAGCTGCGACAAATTCACCCCTGTCGTCAAACCTAACCAACCATACAATTGCCCCATCTGATCAGCATCGCGCTGCGCCAGATAGTCATTCACCGTCACCACGTGTACGCCTTTGCCGGACAAGGCATTGAGATAAATCGGCAAAGTCGCCATCAGCGTCTTACCTTCACCCGTGCCCATCTCGGCGATCTTGCCAAAATGCAGCGCCATACCGCCCATCATTTGCACGTCGAAATGACGCATTTTTAAGACACGTTTACTCGCCTCACGACACACCGCAAATGCTTCCGGCAAGAGAGCATCGAGACTCTCACCCTTAGCGATGCGCTCTTTAAATTCTGGCGTTTTTGCTTGCAACTGCTCATCAGACAAAGTCTCTAAGCCAGGCTCCATGGCGTTAATTTCACGCACAATTTTTTGATATTGTTTCAAGAGCCTTTGATTACGGCTACCGAATATTTTGGTCAGAAATGACATACTTTGTGAGTGTGATGAGTTAAATTGGTAAAAAAACACGGCTTTAACAAGAGTAAAGCCGGGTCGCGATAAATTGGATTAACTTTTTATTTTAACATGCCAGAGAGGGCGCAAGGCTACCGCCCTTGATATTTCCCCAAAACTCGGTGGAAAAACATCATGCAAGAAGTGGGGATGGATTTGAGGAAAACAAGAGAGCAGACCTTGCGCTCGCTCTTGAGTGGGTCAGGAAACGATCTCAAGAAACGGCATAAAGTTACTTATTGGTGCCCGCCAGCTTAGATACATCACCGCCATCGCGGCCAGCGTTAAGGAATTTATGTGGATTTTGCGGTATACCTTTAATCCGCACTTCAAAGTGCAAATGAGCGCCTGTGGAGCGCCCGGTCGAGCCTATATTAGCGATATGCTGACCACGCTTCACAATATCGCCCACCTTTGCCAGCAACTTCGACGCATGGGCATAGCGCGTCATCATATCGCCGCCATGATCAATTTCCAACATATTGCCAAATTCAGGGTGATATTCCGCCGCAATGACAACACCGCCAGCCGCGGCGACAATCGGCGTGCCGGTCGGGGCAGAGAAATCCAAACCCTCATGAAATGCAGTACGCCCGGAAAAAGGATCAAGACGACGCCCAAAAGTAGAAGCGTTATAACCTACATTGACCGGCACGATCGTCGGCAGCAATTTGGCTTGTAATTTAAAGCTCATCAGGCGCGATTCAACCACGTTCAAATAATCCGAGCGATAGTTCAAATCCAGCGCCAGCGCATCCAACGAGGTTTGAAAATCAGCCAATCCCAGCTCAGACTTGGCCGGATGAGTCAGCACTTCCAAGCCGCCACGACCGGGCGCTTCCTTGAAATTAAATTCTTCTGGCTTAACTCCCGCCAAGCCTTGCACCCGCTCCCCCAAGGCATCAAGGCGAATTAATTGCGCCTGCATTTCGCCCAATTTGACAGCCATCGCCGCCAAATTTTCTTTCAAATAGCGGTCATTGCTGGTCACAGAAGTAGCGCCTGCATGAAACGCTTCAGGCAAAATGGTTTTCGCAACAGCGGTATCTGAAAAACGCGCAGCGGCGCTCATGAGAGCGATGGCAAGAAAAAGGGACAGCAGAGAAAATATAAAGATCGCGAATACGAGATGCTTAGACGTCAAGGTGACCGACTTTGCTTGCGTCAAGCGAGAATGCATAATAATGACTTGCATTAACGGATACCCCCTATGATCAACACGAGCATTTTATGGTAAGGTGCGCGCATGCAATCACCTCAACAAGCTTTTCGATTAAATATTAAGCGTGGCAAAAAGCTCAACGCTGTGAATGATGTCGCCGTTTTTTTGCAACACAACGACAAACTATCACCATTACTTCCAACGATTAAACGAAATCTCACCTTGAAAAAAGAATGCAGCGCTGTGCTGCCTGCGATTTTCGATAGCTGTGAAGTATTGAATCTGACAGACGATCAACTCGTCCTCTCTATACCGAATGCGGCGCTTGCCAGTAAGCTGAAGCAGCAATTACCTAAATTACAAGCGCATTTACAACATCGAGGATGGCAGATTAACGCAATCAGGATCAAAGTACAAGTCAAAAAGACAGTTGAAAAAACGGCTCCTGCAAAACAGGCAATTTTGACACACAGCGCGCTCTCCGCCTTTAAAGAGCTAGAAAGCAATCTTGCGGCGAATGCGCAGAACACGCCATTAAAGGCAGCGCTGGAACGTTTATTGAGCAGGAATAAAGCTTAAGCGACCACAGATCGAACAAACTCAGTTCAAAGCCCACTCGCGCGACTCTTGCTGCTTGTACGACAGTGGTGCAGCACCGGTGTCATCAAAGGTCGCGATTTCATAGGCGTCTGGCTGCGCCAGCAATGCGCGCAACAATTGATTATTCAAGCCATGCCCGGATTTGTGTGCGGTGTAACTTGCCAGGAAAGGATGTCCTATCAGGTATAAATCGCCGATCGCATCCAAAATTTTGTGACGGACAAATTCATCTTCAAAGCGCAATCCGTCCGCATTCAAAATACGATATTCATCCATCACAATCGCATTTTCCAAAGAGCCACCACGCGCCAAACCGATGCCGCGCAACATTTCCACGTCTTGCATGAATCCAAAGGTGCGCGCACGCGCGACATCTTTTACATACGAGACTTTTTCAAAATCGACTTCGGCGGTTTGATTCGTGCCATCGACGGCAGGATGATTAAACTCGATAAAAAAGTGCAGTTTAAAACCATCGTAGGGCTCTAGTCGCGCCCATTTCTCGGCTTTTCCCGTGCCCTCGCGCACCTCAACAGGTTTTAAGATGCGAATGAATTTTTTAGCGGCGGACTGTTCTTGCAAACCGGCTTGCTGCAACAAATAGACAAACGACGAGGCCGAACCATCCATAATCGGAATTTCTTCGGCACTGACATCAATATACAAATTATCGATGCCCAAGCCTGCACAAGCCGACAACAAATGTTCAACTGTCGCGACTTTGGCACCAGCCACTGTCAGAGTCGATGCCATTTTTGTCTCGCCAATATTTAATGCGGTGGCGGGGAAAACGACGGGCGGCTCAAGATCAACACGCGTAAAAATAATACCGGCATCCACCGGCGCGGGACGCAAAGTCAAGACGACCTTGGTGCCCGAATGGACACCAACACCGATAGTTTTGACTTCTTGAAAGATAGTTTTTTGCTTTAACATCCCGCCATTATCCCAGATATCATCGCGGACTGCGATCAAACTATGGCCGCAGTCCAGTTGAATAATTTAAGACAACTGCGCCAACATGGTTTCTGCGTTAGAAACCGCAAATGCGCCGCCTTCTTCAACATTAAGTTGTTTGACCACGCCGTCAACGACCAACATAGAGTAACGCTTAGAACGTACGCCCATGCCGTGCGCGCTGAAGTCTGCGTCCAGGCCAATCGCTTTACTAAAATCAGCATTACCATCGGCCATCATGCGCACGATGCCAGTCGCCTTTTGATCGCGTCCCCAAGCGCCCATCACAA
Source organism: Burkholderiales bacterium (assembly GCA_016200845.1). Classification (GTDB taxonomy): domain Bacteria; phylum Pseudomonadota; class Gammaproteobacteria; order Burkholderiales; family Burkholderiaceae_D; genus Undibacterium. The sequence goes on from JACQDW010000224.1 coordinate 3,692, forward strand.
ATGCGTCGTTCACAGAAACACACCAGATTTCATCCACGCCTTTTGCTTTCAATTGCTCTGCGTGTTCCACATAGCCTGGCACGTGCTTGGCGGAACAAGTCGGTGTATAAGCACCTGGCAAGCCGAAAATCGCAATGGTTTTACCTTTACTGATTGCAGCCGCGTCGAACGTGTTAGGGCCAAGTGCGCAGCCTTCAGACGCGACTTCGATGAATTCTGCTAATTTTGCTGCAGGTAAGTTGTCGCCGATATTGATTGTCATAGTAGACTCCCTATTTCTAAGTGATGGATAAAGGGATGCAAGTATGCCTCAATCAGAAAATTCCTGCAGAAAGCAAAACGCCAGCTCCAATTTCAAAGGGGCTGGCGTTTTGTTTTCACACTAAGCTTAAGTTTAGTCCGCCTGCTTACGTAAGAAAGCTGGAATATCGTAAGTCTCCATGCCATTTTTTTCTAATGCGCGCACTTGCTCTGTTGCGGAATGACGCCATACGGCTGGTTTCGCCAAGCTATCAAAACTCGTGCTAGCTGCACCAACTGCCTTACCGACAGTTTGCGTTACCGCTGCCGCCATCATCACAGGCTCATCATGCGTACCTGTACGTAACACGGGCGTTTGCACCAACTGTATATTTTTCTTGCCACGTCCGAGACCAGTCGCAACTACAGTCACACGAATTTCGTCGCCCATGTTTTCGTCGTAGGCGATACCTTGTGCAATCGACGCATCAGGAGCTGCGAAAGCGCGTACTGCCGCCATCACTTCTTTGATCTCTTTACCCTTCAAACTACGGCTAGCGGTCACGTTCACCAACACACCACGTGCGCCAGACAAATCAATACCGTCGAGCAAAGGAGAAGCAACCGCTTGCTCCGCAGCGATACGGGCGCGATCAATGCCAGATGCTGTCGCAGTTCCCATCATCGCTTTACCTTGCTCACCCATGATCGTTTTCACGTCATTAAAATCGACGTTGATATGACCGGGCACATTGATGATTTCAGCGATACCTGCCACCGCATTATTCAAGACGTTATCAGCATGACCTAACCATTCAATCATGCTGTCGTCTTCGTAGATTTCTTCCAGCTTCTCGTTGAGAATAATGATGAGAGAATCGACATGCTTAGACAACGCTTCCAAACCTTCATCGGCGATGTCCATGCATTTTTTACCTTCGTAAGAAAATGGTTTGGACACGACAGCGACAGTTAATGCGCCTTGCTCTTTCGCGATCTGAGCAACGACTGGGGCTGCACCAGTTCCAGTGCCACCGCCCATGCCCGCTGCGATAAACACCATGTGCGCACCGCGCAATGCGTCTTCGATGCGAGCACGAGAATCTTCTGCCAGTTGACGACCCACTTCAGGTTTCATACCAGCACCGAGGCCAGTTTCACCAATTTGAATCACATTGTGTGCATTAGATTGAGTCAGCGCTTGTGCATCAGTATTGGCGGCGATGAACTCAACGCCGGAAACACCTTTGTTAATCATGTGCTGAACCGCATTACCACCAGCGCCACCGACACCAACCACTTTAATTACTGTGCCTTGAGTCGCATTATCGATCATATCGAACTCCATTATGAATCCCCCATATAGGCAGTTTTCAGTCGCTAATCCTCACCCTATGTGACGCCTAGCGAATGAAAACTGTAAGTCGCGTAATTATAAAATGATTACCGCAGAAAGTAGTGAAAAATCTGCGGAAAATCGCTCTATTTTGTCTCTAAAAAAGACAAAAATTCACAAAAAATTTCAGACGAAAAATGAAATCAGAAATTCCCCTGAAACCATTCCTTCATACGCTGCCAAACCGCGCTCGCCGAACCTGCCTGACGCGTCACGATATGGCCTCGTATGTACTGCTTCTTCGCTTCCAACAACAAACCTAACACCGTCGCATAACGCGGACTTCTGACCACATCGGCGAGTTGTCCTGAATACGCTGGCATTCCCAAACGCGCTGGCTTCAAGAAAATATCTTCTGCCATTTCCACCATACCTTGCATCGTCGAAGACCCACCAGTTAGCACAATGCCGGAAGAGAGAACGTCTTCATATCCCGATTCGCGGACAACCTGATGCACCAAAGCGAATAATTCTTCTACGCGCGGTTCGATTACAGCCGCTAATGCCTGACGTGATAAAGAACGTGGGCCACGATCACCGAGTCCCGGCACTTCCAAGGTATCCGCAGGATCAGCCAGCACTTGCTTGGCAACGCCAAAGCGCAATTTGATATCTTCCGCTTCCGACGTTGGCGTGCGCAATGCCATCGCGATGTCATTGGTAATCTGATCGCCCGCAATTGGAATCACTGCGGTGTGACGTATCGAGCCTTCGCTGAACACGGCCACGTCTGTCGTCCCACCACCGATATCGATCAATACCACACCCAACTCTTTTTCATCATTGGTCAAGACAGCGTCGGCTGATGCCATCGGTTGCAAAATTAGATCGGACACCTCCAGACCGCAACGGCGCACACATTTCACGATATTCTGCACAGCGGAAACAGCTCCGGTCACGATATGGACTTTGACTTCCAAACGGATACCGCTCATGCCTATCGGTTCGCGCACATCATCTTGACTATCGACGATAAATTCTTGCGGCAAGGTATGTAGTAACTGCTGATCCGTAGGAATATTCACCGCCTTCGCCGTTTCTATGACACGGGAAACGTCAGCGGCGGTCACTTCTTTATCTTTGATCGCGACCATGCCGCTGGAATTAAAACTACGAATATGGCTGCCCGCGATGCCGGTATACACCGTGCGTATCTTGCAGTCCGCCATCAACTCGGCTTCTTCTAAAGCGCGCTGTATTGATTCGACCGTCGCTTCGATATTCACGACCACGCCTTTTTTCAGACCTTTTGATTCGTGCTGTCCCAAGCCGATCACTTCATGACGGCCATCTGGCATCACTTCCGCCACCACCGCGACGATTTTCGAGGTTCCGATATCCAGACCAACGATCAAATTTTTTGCGTCTTTTGTCATAGTATTCCACTTACCAAAAATAAAAATGCACGTCGAATTTCACTTTGAGACTTTTACGTTCACACCAAACGCATCACTACTCGATTTCAACGCCAGTCCATTTGGATAGCGCATATCGACACTCACTATACTTCCCTGCAATCGCGTCACCAATTGTGGATATACCTTGATCAATTGATGTACCCGATTTTTCAAACCATCTGTTTCCTGCACCTTGCCCAACTCAACCCGCATGCCATTGTTCAACTTCACACTCCAGGCATAGCGCCCTGAATAATCCACTGCGTCTGGCTTCAAGGCAATGCGCGCAAACCATGTTTTGAATTCGCGATATTGTGCGACGACTTCTTTCTCACTACCGGCTGGCCCCGAGAATGCCAGCAATTGCACGTCGTCTTCTGCTTCGGCCAAGTTCGCCGTGAACACATCACCTGCGACAGAAATCAAATGACCATCACTGCCCCAAGTACCCAAGACTTCATGCTCTTCCAAGACGACCAACAACTTATTCGGCCAAACCCGCTGCACACTCGCCCGCCTGACCCAAGGCACAGATTCAAACGCCAATCGCACCGAATCCAGATTCGTCGTAAAAAAATTTCCCTTAATATGTGGCAGAGCCTGATCGCGTATGCTGAGTGCATTCACGTGCCGCAGCTCAATTTGCTTTTCCTGATATCCCTGCGCCTCCACCCGCACCACATCAAGCGCGAAAAACGGGCGATTGATCAACCACCAGATTCCCGAGCCAATCACGACCACCAACACTAATCCATACAAAATATTAGCGATTGCGTTCAGTGATTTAGCGTCTTGCCACATACGAAACCAATTACCCAAAATCTTATTTCGAGTCCGGTGCGATTTTCAAGCGCGCCGTTTTCAAAATCTCCACACAGACATCCTCATAACTCATCCCCGCCGCCTTGGCCGCCATCGGCACTAGCGAATGACTAGTCATGCCAGGCGACGTATTAATCTCGATCAAAAACGGCTCTTGATCACGTTCGCGCAACAACACATCAATGCGCGCCCAACCTTCACAATTCACGGCACGATAAGCTTCTTCACACATACGTTGTATTCGTTCGGTTAGTGCAACATCCAAAGGAGCTGGACACAAATACTTGGTGTCGTCGGTAAAATATTTATTCTGATAATCGTAGTTGCCTTCTGGCGCAACGATCTCAATCAAAGGCAACGCACGCGCACCAGCGCCGCGCCCCAACACCGCGACCGTCAATTCACGTCCCTGAATAAATTCTTCCGCCAACACTTCCTCATCAAATTGCGCCGCCAATTGGTACGCAGCTTGCAATGCATCAGCGCTAGTCACTTTAGTGATGCCGATGGTTGAGCCTTCATGCGGTGGTTTAACGATCAAAGGCAGACCGAGTTGGGCAGGAATCTCTTTCAAATCGGTGTCGCTCTTTAACACCGCATAACGCGGCGTCGGCAACTGGTGATTTAGCCAGATTTTTTTGGTGAAAATTTTATCCATCGCAATCGACGATGCCATCACGCCGCTGCCTGTGTAAGGAATACCCAATTGTTCTAAAGCACCTTGCAAGCTGCCGTCTTCTCCATAGCGACCATGCAAAGCGATGAACACGCGATCAAATTTCTCCGCTGCCAGCTCGGCCAGACTGCGTTCGGCTGGATCAAACGCGTGGGCATTCACACCACGGCTTTTCAATGCCGCCAACACACCCGTGCCAGACATGATGGACACATCACGCTCTGCAGAACGGCCGCCGAATAACACACCTACTTTTCCCAAATCTTGCGTCATGGTTTCACCCAAAAATAAAATCAACTATCTAGTTTTTTACTATCAACTTACCTGGTATAGCACTGATTGAGCCCGCTCCCATCACAATCAAAACATCGCCATCATGCAAAGTTTCGCGCAAGATAGCTGGCATCTCCAAGATGTCTTCAACAAACACTGGTTCGACTTTTCCTAAGACGCGTAATGCCCGAGTCATGGCACGACCATCAGCAGCAACGATAGGCGCTTCGCCTGCCGCATACACTTCCGCCAGCACCACGGCGTCTGCGGTGGAAATCACTTTCACGAAATCTTCAAACAAATCGCGCGTGCGGGTGTAACGATGCGGCTGAAATGCCAGCACCAAACGTCGTCCCGGATAAGCACCGCGTGCTGCCGCCAAGGTTGCTGCCATTTCTACCGGATGATGTCCGTAATCATCGACCAGGGCAAAGCTTCCGCCACTCTTGAGTGCAACTTCGCCATAACGAGTGAAGCGACGACCAACGCCATTAAATTCGCTCAATGCTTTTTGCGTCGCGCTATCTGCCACGCCGACTTCACGTGCAATCGCAATCGCAGCGCAAGCATTTTGAATATTATGCATACCGGGTTGATTCAAACTCACGTCCATATCGGCATAGCCGTTTTGCACCACGGTGAAATGCATCTTACCGTCGGCCGCACTGGCATTGATTGCACGCACTTCGGCTTCTTCATGAAATCCATAAGTCACAATGGTCTTGGTGATCTTGGGCATGATCTCGCGGATATTCGCGTCATCCATGCACAACATCGCCACACCATAAAACGGCAAGCGCTGAGTAAAATCAACGAAGGCTTGTTTTAACTTGGCGAAATCGTGATCATAGGTTTCCATGTGATCGGCATCGATATTCGTAATCACTTCGATCACCGGCAACAGATTCAAGAACGATGCATCCGACTCGTCGGCCTCTGCCACGATGTATTGACCGCTCCCCAATTTCGCATTCGCTCCAGCACTATTGAGCAAACCACCAATCACGAAAGTGGGATCTAAACCGCCTTCTGCCAAAATACTAGCGACCAAGCTGGTGGTCGTAGTCTTGCCATGTGTACCTGCAATCGCGATACCGCTTTTCAAACGCATCAACTCCGTCAACATCAGAGCACGCGGCACAACCGGAATGTGCTTTTCACGTGCAGCGATGACTTCAGGATTAGTTTCTTTCACGGCAGTGGACACCACCACCGCATCGGCACCGATAATATTCTCAGCCGCATGCCCGATATGGACTGTCGCGCCCAAACTTGCCAGTCGTTGCGCCGCTGCATTACTACTCAAATCCGATCCTGAAATCACATAGCCGAGATTCAATAGCACTTCGGCGATGCCACTCATACCTGAGCCACCGATCCCGACAAAATGTAAGTGCTTTACTTTATGTTTCATTTTTCTATCTCAATCTTGATTAGGCTAGCTGTTCCAAAATGCCTGCTATCGTATTACTCGCATCACGCCGACCTAACTGATATGCCGCTTGCGCCATTTTCAAACATTTTTCACGACTTAAATTCTGTATCAAATCCGCCAAACCTTGCGCCGTCAATTCTTTCTGCGGCAGGTGAATCGCACCACCGGCCTGACTCAGCCATTCAGCATTCGCCTTTTGATGCGAAGTACTCGATGCCACCAAAGGCAACAACACACTCGCCACACCCGCCGCCGTCAGTTCGGATACGGTAATCGCACCAGCACGGCAAATCACGACATCAGCATCGGCATAACGACGCGGCATATCATCAATAAAGTCCACCACTTCCACTTGCACTGCCTGACTTTCATAACGTGCCCGCAATGCCGCGACATGTTGCTTACCCGATTGATGCACGACCACTGGGCGCTCAGCTTCAGGGATCAAAGCCAGTGCATCGGGCACGGTCTGATTCAACACTTGCGCGCCCAAACTACCACCGACTACCAAAATTTTTAACACACCTTGATGACTGGCATAGCGCTGTTCAGGTGGCTCCATGTTGATGATATCTTTGCGTATCGGATTTCCCGTAAAGATAAACTTTGGGTCTTGCATAGTGTTCGACGAAGGCAAGCCAAACATCAACTTATTCGCA
>JACQDW010000227.1 GCA_016200845.1 Burkholderiales bacterium
CACATCCCCCTCCTGCCACAATGCGCCACCCAACTGCGCATCGGCAGAATTATCCAGAGCGCGCCAAAACCCTGTCTTATTCTCACCCTTGCCCACCATCGCACTGTGATAATACGCACGCGAAATCACTTGTGCCACTGGCGTATCAGTGCTCAACCAAGTACCAGCATCAATACGATAAATCAGCACACCGCGGCGCGCAGTATCGGGCAAGTCTGTGCGATGAATGCTTGGCCACGCGTTCACCCCCGCCCCACTGCGCAACTCTGCAACGTAGGCTGTTCTAAGACCTGTAGGAATCACAACCAGCTTCACTCCATCGGGCGTTTCAACAGGAGTCAGTTGATGGATGGAATGTCGTACAGTATTCGCCACCGTGATCACTTGCTGATCACTCAGCCATCTCAACTTCAATTTATGCCAGCCAAAAAAATCCGGTGAATGCCCGCCAATATTGCCCATCATGTCCCAGCCGCCGACATAAAAAAACCGATTCACTTCCTGTCCTCGGATTTTTGTCTCATACAAATAGGTATCGGGTAAGCCAAATAAATGCCCTAACTCATGCACAAACCACAAAGGTCCCCAGCGAAACAAATCATTACCTGCCGTGATGAAGTGATCAAGCCCATGCGCCTTCCCCTGTTGATCTACATACGCCACCTCTGCAGGAAAACGTGACTCTCCAACATAATGCGCACTAATCGTCGCAGGGCCATTGGGCAAGCCTGCGCTTCCTTTGACGGGCATAATCAACACCGTATCGTAATCATCGACACGAATCTGATAACGATCATAAGCCGCCTGTGCAATCTCCCGCACATAGGCAAACCGCAGATGATCTTCGCGGTTGACAACATAGTCAGTTGCAGCGCGACTTAACCGTATCCAATTTAACTGCCTGTCCCGTTGTGGCGCAACAAAGCGTAATTGTAGTTGTCCAAACGAAGATTGCTGCAGCCATTGCGCGGCTGGCGTGAGGAAATCCAGATAGGTTTGAAAAGCTTGAAATTTCTCTTCAGCGTCTTCCACACGCCGATCAGAGAAATCCACAAACAACACCAACACACGCAGATCAGCACAGGATGCCTGCTCTATGTTTCCCCTCCGCTGCTGACATGGGTTCGACATCAAAAAGCGATGCAAGCCTAATTCACCACTCACAGGATCACGATAATCAGGATCACTGATCAGCGTATTCAACCCCTCATCGGTCCACCCCGTATTGCCATAGATGGCAGGCGCATTGGCTTTCTTTTGCTGCACATGCTCTAACTCTCCTGCATACCCTATTACACTCATCACGCTCAAGAAAAAAACGAGACATAAACGTCGCCCCACTGCACTACATTGCATCAGCATGTTAATCCTCTCCACCTAAAACAAAGGGCGCTAATCAAAGCGCCCAGATTTACAAACAACTATATTTATCTAAATTTGTAGGTCGCTCTCATATAAAAAGAGCGTCCAATCGGATCTGCAAAACGCGGATCATAGCCACTCTGAGGATTCGGTGCCTGATTTGAGAATGGGGGATCGGTGTTCAATAAGTTCTTCACACCCATAGACAAATTCAGATTTTTCCATCCAGTGTAATTCAAAGAAAACGTCCAGATAGAATACGCTGCAACTTCACGCCGGAACGCCTCTGCAACCTGATTTTGATCGAGATAAGAACTCGAATAGCGTTGCGATAAAGTGCCTGACCATGCACCAGAACTCAAGCGTGCTGAGGCATTATGACGCCAGCGTGTCGCACCGTTGTACAGAGCGATATTTTCTTGCACTGGACTATCGTCGGTATTTTGAAAGGTGTCCCGCAACACATAAGTGCCATTGAACCAAAAATCAAACCAACCCAAACTGGTTTGCGGTGGGCGCCATTGCAAAGTCAGGTCAAGCGCTCTGGTCATGCGTTCCCCTGAATTATTTAACGAAGCGACGTTGATGTAATCAAGTGCCGTACCGCTAGCATTGTAGTGAAAACGGCTGGCATACTTCACCGGATCAGCCAAAATTTCATCTTCAACCAAATTCAAACCTATGGTCTGACTAATCAAAATTTTGGAATAATCGAGGCTAGTCGTGAATCCTGTCATCGGCTCGACCAAGAATCCTAATGAATACGATTTCGATTTTTCTGGTTTTAAATCTGGATTGCCGCCAAAGCGGGTCGGCAGATTCATTCCACAAGAAATATTTGGATTAACACCGGGCTTGGCGACGCCATTTGGACACAATAAAGGATCATCAAACTGGCGCGACGTAATGCCGTCAACCACAGGACCATTCAACTCATACAAAGTCGGTGCGCGAAATCCAGAGTTAGCCGAGCCACGCAATAACCATTGTTTTCCAGGTTGATAGCGAAATCCCAGTTTAGGATTAAAGGTCGAACCTGCATCACTATATTTATCGTAACGTGCTGCGGCCTGCAGCTCTAAAGCAGTTGTCGCAGGTATACTCAGCTCGGTATACATCGCAGACAGATGACGATCACCAAAATTATTCTTCGCATTCACCAAACCACTGGCACGTGAAATCATCATTTGATCCAAGGTATGTCTGTCCAGAGTGAATTCTGATTCTTCTTTACGTGCTTCGATGCCAATCGCAAATCCGATTGGCAAGGCATTCCAGGATGAGAATTCTTTCGTCAACCGTCCATCAACACCCAGATTTTTGGCTTGCGCATTGACCACACGTCCACGCAACTGCGCGCTCGCCAACAGGCTACGACCAGTAGCATCCTGTATGCCAAACGGATTCAATTTGCCATTCAATACGCCTGAATGGATCACCTGATCTATCAGATAGCCATCCGTCAAATCTTCGGTCACCGTCATCTGTGCCGCGTTTAAACCAGTGCGATAACTCCAGCCAGCAACTTCACCATTGAGATTCACGACAAACTGATCCATCTTGCCGCGATTAGTCGCCTCGCGTCGACCACCTTCTGTGGTACGCCAACTGACATTCAAATCTTCGCCGCTTAATCCAGCGACCGCTGGCACACCACCAGAGCCACCGGGATACCAAGGACTAGTTGAGTTCATTTTTAGGCCCGTCATTGGGGGCGGTGCGATGCTATTTTTATTCAAGCTCGCTGCGTGCAATAACTCAAACGATAGAAAATGCTCTCCACCTAAAGCGTGTATGGATTTAGCAAATAAAGTGTTTTGTGCGGTCGCGGGAATACCGTCAACATAACGGGCATAGTCTTGACGGCATGTGCCCTTATTACTTCCACCATCCCCCGCGCGTGGAATAGAAAACGGGGCATCGCATCCTTTCGCAAATCCCGGATTACCTGTGATGCCTGCGGCGGAAAAGAAATTCGCAGGGAAAGTCGTGCCACTGGTCTTATTGATGCCATAGGCAGGCAAAATACCTGTACTTGAAAATGTCCTGTCGGTGGCGCGTATACGTGCTTGCTCGTGCGTGTCTGCGACCACAAAAACGTTATAACCATCTTTCGCCAAATCACCAAAACCACTAGATACATTCAGGCGTTTTTCCTTGCCGCCTGTTTGTTGCGGGATATTCGTTTCAACACTGATCGAGGTTCCCGTCACCGAGCGCTTGGTAATAAAATTGATGACACCAGCGACGGCATCGGTTCCATAAATATGCGAAGCGCCATCACGCAACACTTCGACCCTATCCAAGGCAGACAAGGGAATCGCATTCAAATCAACACTGGCACCGTCATAAGGGTGATTTGCCAGACGACGTCCGTTGAGCAACACCAAAGTGCGTCCATCGCCCAGTCCACGCAAATTGGCAGACGATTTTCCGCCCATTTCCAAGCCCACATTGCCCGAAGATGTGGTGCTTTGCATGTTCATCGACAAGCTGCCCATTACTTCTTCTACCGAGGTCATCCCTTTACGAATAAATTCCTCTGCCTTGACCACAGTCACTGGCAAAATTCCTTCCACGTCGATACGCTTGATCGACGAACCGGTCACTTCAATCTTTTGTACTGTGGCGGTTTCTTGCGCCCCGACTTGTCCGGCAAATGCACTACACAACAACAAGACCAAGGGTTTTTTCCTCAAGTTCAACACTGACATAGCTTCTCCATTTCATTTTTTATACGTGAATTTGTTGACCACCTAAGGCGTGGTCAACAGTCTGAAAACGACAATTCAGTGTAAAGAGAGGAACTCGCATGGTCTTGAACAAAACCACAGCGTAGATAAGTGAAATCAGCACAAGCCAAAAGCTGACTTACCCGGCGTTAAAACCGATCGATATCGAGATGCATTTTGACAAGCAAATAAGGTCTCAAGATCAAGGTAAGAACAGCAGCGCTTGCAGGGACAAGCGCCAAAATCAGAAAGAAAATACTCAAAGAAAAAGTAGCCGAAATATGATCGATATAACTACCAAAACTGCCTGCCAATTTATTCGCAATGGCCGTATTCAGAAACCATAAGCCAAACATCAAGCCTAACAAATGATGCGGCACTAATTTGCTCACAAACGACAAGCCCACAGGCGACACATACAATTCACCCAAGGCATGAAGAAAATAGGCGACAATCAAAATCCAACCACTTGCAGCTCCGACTTGTGCCCCGACGGGAACAGCGCGCGCACCGTACGCCAACACAAGAAATCCAGCCGCCAGCAAAAATAAACCGATCGCAAATTTTCCCGGGCCATCGGGATTCCAGTATTTATCCCACAGTAGCGACACCATAGGTGCCAACACCACCACAAAGAATGAACCCAGACTAGCAAACCAAGAGGCAGGAATTTCACTCTCTTGTCGCGCAAATTCCTGCACACTCATCATGATCAGCAAGGCCCAGATCAAGCTCATACACAATAAGAGTATCAACTTAGACGGCAAATGCGCCACGGCTTTCACACCATGCTGTTCGGACGTACGATTCATCCACATGCGCCACATCAAGATCGACAAAATCAGTGCGGGAAACATCAACATAGCCGCACTCGCCAACTTAAATATCATTGCACTATCAGCGCTCAAAGTGCGTGCCGTATACGAAGCGGCAAAAATCGTCATGGTGCCGCCTGCCTGCTCAAACGCAAACCAGAAAAAAACACTCAGCAAAGAAAATAGCGCGACCACTTGCAAGCGATCACGCAGGATATGAGATTTGACTTCAACTACGTCAGAGCTTGTCTCCGCTGACTTCGAGTAGGCACTGACTGGCAAGCGATAACTGACAAATTGCAACACGCCCAACAGCATAAACAAACCCGCCAATCCAAAGCCCCAGCGCCAATCCAATTTCTCGCCCACATAACCACATAAACTGATACCAAAGAAGGCTCCCGCATTCACACCCATATAAAACAAGGTATAACCGGCATCGCGTTTCGTGTCTTCGTTCTGCTCATACAGTCGCCCAACAATCGCATTAATACTCGGTTTAAAAAAACCTGTGCCGATCACGATCAAACTCAATCCAGCATAAAAACTCCACAAACTATGCCAAAGCATCAAGCCATGTCCAGCAGCGATAATGAGCGCGCCTAAGGCAACCGCACGACGCGTATCTAAAAATCGATCCGCCAGATAGCCGCCCAGAATCGGCGTCAGATACACCATCGAGGTATACCATCCATACAAATTAAGCGCATCGGAGCGACTCCATCCCCAGCCGCCTTGTTCAGTTTGCGTCACCAAAAATAGCACCAATAAAGCACGCATACCGTAATAAGAAAATCGTTCCCACATTTCTGTGAAAAACAAATAAAACAGCGCTTCGGGATGTCCGCCTATGTGTGGCGTGCTCATTTGTTTTGCTTGTTGTGTCATTGTCTCCTCCATCATTATCATCCCATCTCAACCTGCCACTGCCAGCAAGTAACGATCAAACCATGCACGCTTGCGATACCAGGCATCGATCTTGTGGGCTCGCTTACGTAATTGATGCCCTTCGCCCGGATAAATCACCAGCTCGGTATCTAGCCCACGCTCTCGCAAAGCCTGATGAAATTCCCTTGCCTGTCCTAATGGCGTACAACGATCTTCACGCCCATGCAAGAGTAAGGTGGCGGTACACGGATGTTCATTCTTCTTTATTTGAGCCAAAGGCGATCTATGCCACGCCAGATCGAAATTTTCATCTTCGTTTAATGAACCGCCATTAATAAAACGATGAAAATCATGTTCGCATGTGTAATGGCAACTGATTTGATTCGAGATAGAAGCGATTGCCACCGCAGCCTTAAATCGACTGGTGGTCGCCACTGCCCAATTGGTCAGGTAGCCACCATAACTCGCACCGGTTACGCCAAGTCGTCCGCCATCCGCGAAACCTGCAGCAATACAAGCATCCACCCCGCACATAATGTCTTCAAACTCGCGACCTGCGGGATCGCCCAAATTCATACGTGCAAACGCCGCGCCCCAACCCACATTGCCACGGTAGTTGGGTAAAAATACCGCGTAGCCCGCTGCCACATAAGGCAACACCGAATTCGGATTAAAGCTAAATTTTGATGCTAAGCTAGGACCACCATGTATATCCACAATCATAGGTAACGCCTGTCCATCACTCTCACATGGCAGCAAAACCAGGCCTTCTAAGGGCAGACCCTCTGCACCTTGCCATTCAATTTTATGCACCAAGGGATAGTCGGGAAAATCTTCAAGCGCACGATTGAAATAACTCAACCGCACCCACTCATCATCAAAGCTGCGTTTGTATACCAGCTCCGGCGGCACACCACGCCCCTCGCGCACAGCGGCAAGCTGACTACCGCACGGAGAAACACAGACTTGAGCGCGGAACTGATTTTCAGATAAACAGAGCGCTTCAAAACGACTACACAAAATTTGTCCATCAACATGCAATAAGCCATACACACTCCCCATCCCCTGCCACCCCGCAAACCACAAACTATGTGTATCGCGCCAGTGTAAGTAGGTCATATTTGAGCTAAGTTCGCCCGCCAACTGCCGCCGCTCTCCAGTGCGCAAATTCAACGTCGTTGCGACACCAGCGACCAGTCCACGATCACTTGACCACCCCTCTAAAAAGGCCACGCTCTCGCCATCGGGACTTGGTTTTAAGCCTTGAATTTGCCATTCAGGCTGGTATCGCAAACGCTCTTGCTGACCATCCCGATCCAGATAAATCAAAAAGGCATGATGCCATCCGCGTTCGCTGGCATCTTCTGACACCACGGCAACTATTCCCTCAGGCAGCAAGGCAAACTCCCAGACACTCAAACCATTCAGGCTAATTTCCTGATAAGCATCTCCATTCGCCGGTATGCGAAACAAACGGCGTTTGGCAACGGGATTGCTTGCACTCTCCGGACCATCCTCAGTGCCCCAGTGATAACGCATCGCACTATTCACCGCACCACTGTTTAATCCATGATCAGCGCCCAAAGCAACAAGATACTGGCCATCAGCAGACCAGTGATACGATTCCAGAGTACATGGTGTCTCCGCCAAGGCACGCAGCGCACCAGACTCTTCGCGCAGCATCAAGCTAAGCTTGCCATCGAGAACACGATCAGAGAGAAAAGCAATCTGGGTAGAAATGGGAGATTGAGTCGCAGCCAGATGGCGGTGCTTGCCGCTCACGAGCAGACTAGATTTGCCTTGCAAATCGATGCGAATAATCTCGCTCACGCTGCTATTCTTTTCGACATCGACAAAATTCAATGTCGAAATAAGGCTCTGACCGTCTGGTGTAAAACTAAGATCAGAAATCGTATGTAGCGTATCGAGTTTTTGTAATACCGTTGAAAAATTCATTCCATGTCCTATTCAAATCAACATGGAGCAGAATACGCGGATGAATCTTTCTGGTCTTGAGCAGATGGGGTAGATAAACTAGAGAAATCGACACATTCGCTTACAGTGGCCGGTTCAAGTAATAGTGGCGATATTCGTTGGGCGTCATCCCGGTAGACGCTTTGAACTGACGACTAAATGCACTGTGATCGGTATAACCACAAGCCATCGCGATATCCACAATGAGAGCCGCATTGTGGGATTCCAGCAGACTACGCGCCGCATCGATACGCGCTTTCAACAACATCTGACGCGGACTGTAATGAAAAATTCTTTGAAACAAACGCTCGACCCGTGCCACCGTCAAACCGACACTATCAGCCAACTCAGCCAAAGAAATCTCTTCGTGATATTTTTCCCGGATCGTGGCAGCGATACTGGCAATCTGCCCATACACCGAATCAGACTCATCGGGCAAACCAAGGTCACGCGAAATACCGGCAACACCCAAGGCTCGGCCAGACTTATCGCAAATGGGAATCTTATGAGTCAAGCACCAGCCCGCTTTGCGATTCGGATAGACATGCAACTCCAGCCGCTTTTCTATAGCAACACCGCTTTGCAAGACTTGCTGATCTTGCGCCAGGTAGGTTTCACCCAAGGCCTTAGGAAATACTTCTAACGATGTCTTCCCTATCAACTCTTCCTTCTTACGGCGACCAGTACGACGTACAAAAGTATGGTTCACCAAGACATAACGGCACTCAGTGTCTTTAATAAAAAACACCACGTCATCCATAACGTCAAAAATAGATTGAATAAAACTTAAATTAATCGAATCGGAAAACACCAAAACTTCGCTACCAATCAATTTCAAATGCGCAAATGTCGCAGACTCTTGCAAAGCGTCTGCGTGCTCCATATCTATTTCTGATTCCACACCTCTTACCATCATGCGTCCTCTTGTTAAACCCTTCAGCAATCCCACAGCAACGAAGCAAATCACCATGGTTCGCCTTTGAGTCATCACAACACACTATCCTCACTGCACTATATGTGAATTTGGACGTATTTGCTGTTTCTTTTCTCGCTGTTTTTTAACTAAATTGGCACAAGTGCTGCCTCATTTAGCAGCATTACAAGGACTAAAGAATCAAAAAATGATTAGGATAAATACCTCTCCCGCAAACGCATAAATGGCGTCTCGACCAACTTAAACATCACAAATGCAGCAACCGCACTTGCACTGAACATGATCGCGATTGCAGAAAGACTATTCAAATCCCATTCACGTGCAATGAACAAGGGCTTCATCATATTCATCAGCGGTTTATGAATCAGATATAAGGCGTACGACCACAACGCTAAAGAAGCAGCGCCGGGTATGCGCCAGCGCGACAAATACGATGTTGGACTCAATGCCGATAAACACAGCAGCGCAAAACCACCTGACAATAAGGTATAGCCGAGGCTAGTCACCCACACATTAAAACCGACTCCCGGAACAGAGTGATGAACTACAAAAAGATAAATGGCAAAAGCGGTCAGCAGGCTACCGCAGATCAAACTCACTTGCCCGTGTCGCGTTAGCTTACGCCACCAGTCGCCATGAAAGTTTTTTAGCAAAGCTAAAGCGACGCCGGGCAATAATTCATCAAAGCGGCACCAGGTCGAATAATAAATGTGTACATAATAAGCGCCTGTATCGTCACCGATGCCTTGCCACATCCACAGACGCGTCAAAGCAGCCGCTCCCATCGCCGCGATCACCACCACCCACATCAGACGATACGATTTCAGCACAGATATACAAACAACGGCGAGCAAGGGTAAGGCTACATAAAATTGTTCTTCTATACTGAGCGACCACGCGTGAGAGAACGCTGTGCCCGGCTTTAAGTCAAAGTTCTGAGTGAACGTCAAAAATTTCCACAAAGGGGTCAGCGCTTTACCTCCCGCCTCAACCGGAAACAAAAAATAAATCGCTAACACCACATAAAAATTCGGCAGCGTGCGTAAAGCGCGACGCGCATAGAATTTACCTAAAGAAAAACCAGCTTCCTTGTTCATCGCAGAGAAAATCTGATTCGCGATCAAATATCCGCTGAGCACAAAAAATAAATCAACGCCTATCCAACCAATCTCACTCAGCAATCCAAAGCTCGCCTGCCCGCTGACAAACACCATGTAGTGAAACATCAGAACCAGCAAAATAGCACAGGAGCGCAGAGTGTCTAAGCCATCAATACGTGAAGAAAATTCAGAAGATTTCATGTCGCGCTTTAAGCAAAAAAGTGAAGCGCAATTATCCACTTTCTAAGGATTTTATTTCACGTATTTTCGACATTTTTTTATCGACTCAACGACAAAAACTTTGGGAAGCTACAGCAAGCTTTTCAATGCCGCCGACAAAGTTGGATATTGAAATTGAAAGCCCGTTTCCAACAAACGCCGCGGCGTCACGCGCTGCCCCTCTACTAGCAAATCAGCTTGTTCGCCTAACAGAGTACGAAGTAAAAATGCAGGCGTAGTGAAGAAGCAAGGGCGATGTAAC
>JACQDW010000223.1 GCA_016200845.1 Burkholderiales bacterium
TGTGCGGGCGGACTTTCTTTCAGCGAATTGGACGATCACTTTATGTTGCAACGTAAGCCAGGTCATTTTTTTGCTGGTGAAATGCTCGACTGGGAGGCTCCTACTGGGGGCTATTTGCTGACAGCATGTTTTGCCAGTGGAGTCGCTGCAGGTCGTGCAGCTTTGAATTGGCTAGAGCGTGATGTTCGCAGGAATTTAAACTGAAATGAAGCAAATGAGGGTGGAGATGGTGTCAGAAGTCCCAAGAAATGAAGATGGCAGTATTGCGTCGCCCTGCCTGCGTTTGTGTAAGCTCGATGAAAATAAGACGTGCGTTGCGTGCTTGCGTAGCATTGATGAAATCATGGCATGGAGTAATGCTGATGAGACATATAAACTCACAGTGTGGCGCCGACTCTCTTCACACGGCAAAGCTCTTTTGCCTTAAGTTTTCCGACGAGATTGCCGTAAAGAAGTAGACCGGGATTCACTCCTGGATGCTGGTTGGGCTAACCTGAGCTTATCTACTTGGAATCTATTATGCGACTATCTTTCTATCTCCTGGCAATGCTGATGTGGGCAGCGCAGGCTCAGGCGAATGATCCTCCAACGAAGCCGATTAAGCAGTCGGCTGTCAAAGAGGAGATGTCGGCCACCGCGAGTGCGAAAGAAGAAACAAAGCCAGCAAAGGAAAGTAAGGCGAGTAAAGAGTCAAAAGCGGCTGAAGCGGCGCGTCAGAAAGAAGTCCAGGCAGCCGACGAATTGGCAGCAAAGATCGCCGATCGTTTAGCGGCGATACGCAAAGACAAAGAGGCTGCTGCTCCGCACCCAGTAGCGCGTCCTTATGCACCTCCACTCAGACTTGCCGATGTCGCTAAGCCTAAAAAGCAAGAGGCGCATGGGCATGAGATACATTGGTCGTATGAGGGTGAGGGCGGCCCAATGGCTTGGGGTAAATTGAACGCAGCGAATACCAAATGCGACACAGGCACCCGACAATCGCCTATCGATATTCGTGATGGAATCAGGGTTGAACTTGATCCGATTCAATTTGACTATAAGCCAGTTAGTTTTTCCGTGCTGGATAATGGACATACGATACAAGTTTCACCATCTAGCGGTAATTTTCTTAATGTGTCGGGCAAATTATTCGAATTAGTCCAGTTTCATTTCCATCGCCCATCGGAAGAGCGCATCAACGGCAAGTTGTTTGAGATGGTGGTGCATTTGGTGCATAAAGATCGTGAGGGAAAGTTAGCCGTAGTGGCGATCTTGCTCGACTTTGGTGAGGCGCATCCGGTCATTCAACAAGTTTGGAATAATCTTCCGCTGGAAAAAAACGAGGTCGTGAAAGCGATCAATAATCTCGACTTGATGCAGCTTATTCCTAAACGCGGCGACTATTTCACTTACATGGGCTCGTTAACGACGCCGCCCTGCAGCGAAGGCGTGCTGTGGATGGTGATGAAAGAGGTTGTCCATATCTCTCCTGAGCAATCGGCCATTTTCGCGCGCTTGTATCCTATGAATGCGCGCCCAATTCAAAATAGTGCGGGACGTGTGATCAAAGAATCGCGTTAGAATAGGCGCTTCTTTTGTTGAGCACATTGGGTGATTCTGTGACCTTGAGTTTGAATGTGGTAGGCGCAGGGCGCCTTGGTAAGAGTATGGGGCGCTTGTTTGCCCTGCAGGGCGTGACGATCGCGGGAGTCTTGAATCGTCGCGCGGAGCAAGCGGAACTGGCAACTGCGTTTATAGGCCAAGGTCGTGCGTGTACAGAGCTGATCAGCCTGCCCGCGGCTTCGCTTCATTTGCTTGCGGTGCCGGACGATAAGTTGTTGGAAGTGACGGGCGCGCTGTTGAGTGCATCAATACTTCGTCATGGCGACCTTTTATTCCATTGTAGCGGCTCGAAATCATCGCTTGAATTACGTCATGCCTTCCCTGAACTAGATCACATGCGAGTGGCGTTAGCGAGTGTTCATCCGCTTTTTAGTTTTGCTGATCCAGAACGCGCGGTCGCGCAGTTTCCCTCGACTATTTGTAGCATGGAAGGTGATGCAATCGCCTTGGAAATTCTGCGTCCACTTTTCGAACAAATGGGGGCAAAACTGGTGACCATCGATGCGCGTCACAAGATGCTGTATCACGCTGGTTCTGTATTCGCGAGTAATTATTTGGTGAGTTTGATGGATGCCTCGATTGGCGCTTATACGGGAGCCGGTGTCCCCTGTGCGACGGCCGTAGAAATGGCGCGCAGCCTGGCGCAAAGTAGTTTGCAAAATGTGTTTGAACTGGGACCTGCCGCCGCGTTGACCGGACCGATCAAACGCGGTGACTTTGCGACAGTTCACATGCAAGAGCAAGTGGTGCGCAATTGGGATCGTTCACGCGGTGATTTGTATCACGCGTTTATTGAGCCCACGTCTAAGTTGGCTCAGGTAGAGCCCAAATAAAATTACTCTGAAAAGTAAACACTGTTTCTGCCGCTTTCTTTCGCTTGATACAGTGCGACATCGGCGCGTTCAAACACACTGTCTTCGCTTTCCTGCGTCTTGCATTCGGCAACACCCATGCTAACGGTCAAGTTCAGTCTTCCTTTGGCCAAATCGGTGGTGCGCGAAAAGTCATTCGCGGCGATCGTCGTGCGAAGATTCTCCGCGATTGCGGTCGCTTTTTCGAGAGCGCAATTTTTTAAGAGAATGAGGAATTCTTCACCACCCCAACGACAGATGACATCACTCTCGCGCAGAGAGCGTTTGGCGATCATGGCGATTTCTTTGAGCACATGATCACCGATCAAATGGCCTTGTTTGTCGTTGATTTTTTTGAAGTGATCGATGTCCATGAGCGCGACACATAGTGGCTGGCGTGAGCGTTCGCTGTCGAGTATCGCTTGCTGGAAAACAAAATCGAACGCTTGGCGGTTTAATAGTTTGGTCAAAGGATCGGTTGCTGCCGATTTCTCTATTTTGTTTTGATAACGGCGAATCGATAAAAGTGTGAGCAAGAGAACCAAGAGAGTGATGCTGCCGCCTACAATGCCGTTGATCAGCAGGCTGCGTTGGATTGCCTGCATCTCTGTATCGAGATTTTGCTCGACTAAGAGATACCAACCAAGTTCGGGAAGGAAGCGCGAATTTAAAACTATTTTCTCGGCGTCGTTCTGATAAGTGAGATGCAGAGAATCGTTCGCGCTGGTTCCCAAGATTTGCTTTGCGATGTGCGATAGACCCGGGAGTTGATGAATGTTGCCATTCTTGAGGCTAGCACTTCCCGCCAAAACCACGGTGCCTTTTTTATCAACAAAATAAATTTTACGTTGAAATCGGCTTTGGTAAGAATCGATCAGGTGTTTCATCGTATCCAGAGTCAAGCCTATGCCCACCGCACCGATGAATTTTCCTGAGTAGTCAGTGACGCGGTAATTGGTAAATATCGTCATATTGTCGCGGTTCGCCAAGTCGAGATCGACATTGGTCTCGTACGGTGTTTTCAGATTCTTGACGCGGAAGAACCAGAGGTCTCTGCTATCGCTTTCTTTGACCGTCTTTAAGAGACCATCTGGGTAGTAGTAGTTTTTGCTGAGGTCACTGACCAGAAAACTCGATATCGCATTGTTGCGGAGTTTGACTTCTTTGAGATATTTGGCGATCTGGGTGGCATCGTCTTCACCATTCAAGAGCCAGTCGCGCACAAAAGTGTCATGCGCCATTTGCGCTGACACAAAGACCGGACGCAGTATGTCTTTTTGAATTTCAGAATAAACATTGTCGCCAGTGATGGGCAGACTATTTTCGGAGAGGCTGCGTTCTACTGCATCTTTGGAAACATAATAATTGCTCGCGATAACGGCGATAAAGCCGAGCGTCAGAAGTAAAGAAATCCAGATTAAGAGCTGATATCGCTTTAGAGATTTTCTCATATGTCCACAGACCCTGGTGCAATGTGATTTGGTTCGCTTCCGCAGCGGCTGCCGCTTCAATTTCCTTGGCTAAGAGTCAAGATCATACTATAACCATTTGTGAATTCCATTCGAATTATGAAGGCGTCGCTTATTTTGTTGCGGCGAATTGGCATTCACTGTGTAAAATGAAACAGCTTGATTAGCTTGCAACAGGAATTTTTTATCGGGTGTGATGTTTCAATTTCAGGAGAATTATGAATCCAACGACCAAAGTTTCCGCGACCGTGATCGCTTCGTATTGTTGTGCCGCATTAGCCTTGTTTCTAGTCTTAAAGGCTGGTTTGCTGGTCGCGTTGTTTTCAGGTTTGTTATTGTATTCTTTGGTGCGCTTGCTGGTGCCGACGATACAGCGGCGATTTAGCAATCAGCAAGCGCGTTTGATTGCGGTTGCGTTTTTGTCGGGCGTGATTATTCTGGCGCTGAGTTTGGGAATTTGGGGGATCGTCGCGTTCTTGCGCGGTGATTCGGGCAACGCACATAGTTTGAGCTTAAAACTGGCTGAAATGATTGAAGCATCGCGTCAGCAATTGCCAGCATGGATCAGTAGTAATTTGCCAGAAGATGTCGAGGCCTTAAAACGTATTGTGATTGATGCCCTGCGTGAGCATGCGGGGGAGGCGAAGGTAGTTGGACAAGAAGCTGGCCATTTGATTGTGCATCTTTTATTGGGCATGATCATTGGTAGTATGCTAGCTTTGCAGGATATGCGTAGCGTGCATCAGTACAAACCGTTTGCCGCCGCCTTGCATCAACGAGTGGCGACATTGGCCGAAATGTTTCATCGCGTGGTATTTGCACAGGTGCGCATTTCGATGATTAACACCGTTTTTACCAGCGTCTTTTTAGCTGTGATTTTGCCTTTGTCGGGTGTGCAATTACCCTTGGTAAAAACCATGATAGCGATTACCTTCATCGCCGGTTTGATCCCCGTGATTGGGAATATTATTTCCAATACAGTGATTGTGATTGTGAGTCTGTCTCACTCTATGCAAATGGCAGCGATTTCATTGACCTACATGGTGGTTATTCATAAGTTAGAATATTTTTTGAACGCGCGTATTATCGGATCGCAAGTTAATGCTCGCGCTTGGGAATTGTTGATCGCCATTTTGGTGATGGAGACCTTGTTTGGTTTGCCTGGCGTGGTGGCAGCACCGGTGTTTTATTCGTACGTGAAAAGAGAATTGAGTGAGCAAGGTTTAGTTTGAGTTGACGCTCATTGAGCGATAAAGGGACGATAGAAATGATTTTAGAATTAGCAGATATTCGTATTCATGCCGGGCAGCAGGCGGCATTTGATGTGGCGATTGCGCGAGGGTTGGAAGAAGTTATTGCGCATGCCAAAGGCTTTCGCGGCTATAAGGTGAATAAGGGAATTGAGTCGCCTGAGCGTTATGTCTTGATGATATTTTGGGAAACTTTAGAAAATCACACGGTGGATTTTCGGGAGTCCGAGGCGTTTCTGCAATGGCGGGCGATCGTCGGCCCTTACTTTGCGCAAGCACCGGTGGTGGAGCATTTTGATTTGCTGACAAAATCGGCTTAAGGCTTAGAAAAAAGCGAAGCAATAAATCACTTACATCGTGGGTGGATAAGGGCGTGATGGGCTTGAGAAACAGCGAATTGCCCCAAGTTGTTGAGCTTGATTGATCATGGACATGGCGGCATCGGTGGTAACACTTGCATGCAGCCGATACCGCAATACAAAGGTAAGTATGGTTCCCCACCTGACGACGGCTCTGAATGGGCCTTTACTCGATTTCGAGAAGAAAATTCTGGAAGCAACGCCTGCGATAGAGCGCTGGTTTCGTTTGGAGTGGCAGGAGCATACCCCGCCTTTCTATTGTTCCGTTGATCTGCGCAATTCCGGCTTTAAGCTGGCGCCAGTGGACACCAATTTATTTCCCGGTGGGTTTCACCACCTGAGTCCGGAGATGCTGCCTTTAATGGTGCAGGCAGCTATGGCTGCGATAGAAAAATATTGTCCCGATGCGCGTAATCTTTTGTTGATTCCTGAAGTCAAACCTTGCCATCCTGCGTATTGGGAAAACATCGCGCGTCAGATGCAAATTTATCGTCAGACTGGCTTGAATGTGCGTCTTGGAAATTTAGATGAAAACGCTCCGGCGGAGACCACGATACAGTTGGCTGATGGCCGTACTTTGGTGCTGGAAGCCTTACAGCGCTCAGCCAATGGACGTCGGCTTGGTTTGAAGAATTTCGATCCTTGTACCATCTTATTGAATCACGATTTGTCGAATAAAATCCCAGCAATTTTAGAGAACATTCACGAGCAAACCTTACTGCCGCCGCTGCACGCAGGTTGGGCGATGCGGCGCAAGACCAATCATTTTTCCAGCTATGATGAAGTGGTGAAAAAGTTCGCCAAGATGGTGGAAATTGATCCCTGGATGTTGAATCCGTTTTTTGCTAAGTGTTCGGATGTCGATTTTGATGCGGGTACTGGTTTGGATGCCCTGATGGCGACAGTCGATACGGTGCTGGCAAAGATCAAGAAAAAATATAAAGAGTACGGGATTAAAGAAAAACCATTTGTGATTGTGAAAGCCGACGCGGGCACCTGTGGCATGGGAATTATGACGGTGCGTGATTCGCGTGAAGTGCGCGATTTAAACAATAAGCAGCGCAACAAGATGTCGGTGGTGAAGGCTGGACGTAAAGTGCATGATTTTATTGTGCAAGAGGGGGTGTATACCTTCGAGCAAATTGATGAAAGCGTGGCCGAGCCTGTGGTGTATATGATAGATCGCTTTGTGGTTGGCGGTTTTTATCGTGTGCATCAGGATAAAGGTGTCGATGAAAATCTGAACGCGCCGGGAATGGAATTTGTACCGCTGGCATTTGCGCAGCAACATGCGGTGCCGGATATGCGCGCCAAACCTGGAACTGCCGCGCCGAATCGTTTTTATATGTATGGGGTGGTGGCGCGTTTGGCTTTGTTGGCGGCCTCTTTGGAGCTGGAAAAGACCGACCCTAATCCTGAAATTTATTGATCGCTTTTCTTTTTGATCTGGACTACCTATGCAATTGGCTTTTCTGACCGATCCGGTACAGCAATTTAAGATTTACAAAGATTCGACTTTTGCCATGATGCGTGAGGCGAGTCGGCGTGGACATCAGATCCGGGTGTTTGAGCCAGATGATTTGGCTTTGCATGAAACAGAGGTGAGGGCGCGGGTGCGGACCTTAGAATTGACCGGCGATGCGGAACATTGGTATCGCCTTGGTGAGCCGGAGGACCGCGCTTTGGCTGAATTTGATGCCGTGTTACAGCGCAAAGATCCTCCCTTTGATATGGAATACATTTACGCGACCTATTTACTCGATCTGGCAGAACGGCAGGGCGCGCGCGTGTTTAACAAGCCGTCGGCGATTCGCGATCACAATGAAAAATTAAGTATCGCGCAGTTTGCGCAATTCACCACACCGACTTTGGTGACGCGAGATGAAGCGCGCATCCGTGCATTTTTTCAGACGTATCAAGACATCATCTTGAAACCCTTAGATGGCATGGGTGGCGCGGGCATATTTAGAATTCGTGCTGATGGCATGAATCTGGGATCGGTGATTGAAACCCTGACGGCAAATCAAAGCCGGACGATCATGGTACAAAAATATATTCCCGAGATCACGCAGGGCGATAAGCGGATTTTATTGATAGGTGGGCAGGTTGTGCCGTATGCGTTGGCGCGGATACCGCAGAATGGTGAAGTGCGTGGTAATCTGGCAGCTGGTGGCGTTGGCGTGGCGCAGGCTTTGAGTGCGCGTGACCTTGAAATTGCACAGACATTAGCGCCAATACTGGCTGCGCGCGGCTTACTGCTGGTAGGATTGGATGTGATTGGTGATTATCTGACTGAAGTGAATGTGACTAGCCCCACATGCTTTCAAGAGATCCATCAACAGACTGGGTTTGACGTGGCGGCGATGTGGTGCGATGCGCTGGAGTCGGCGCTAGCGTCGTAACTGTTGAGGTGCCCCTGACAGTCCGCTCAGTGAAAAGGGACGCTTTACTTGGATAGAAGAATGATAGGTTTGCTTTTAATGACACATGCGCCTTTGGGATCGGCTTTTATTGAAGCGGTGACGCATGTGTTTCGTGGACGCCCACCCCGTTTGGAAGCGATTGACGTGATCGCTGATCAAAACGTCGACGAGGTCAATCGTTTGGCGCGCGAAGCGGTGGTGCGGCTCGATGATGGCTCTGGCGTGTTGGTGATGACAGATATGATGGGCGGGACGCCATCAAATTGTTGTGGGCAATTAGGTGATCCGAGTCAGGTCGCCGTGATCGCCGGGATTAGTTTGCCGATGTTGTTGAGGGCGATTACTTATCGTCAGGATCAGCTGGATGTGGTGGTAGAAATGGCGCTGGCCGGTGCGCAAAATGGCGCAATGCGGTTAGAAAACCGGATTCGCATTGCCCCAGTGTGAGTGCTGCGTTGGCGATGTCGTGTAAATTGATTGACCTTGAAGGTGATGCGAAATGATTCAGCAAGAAATCGAAATTGTGAATAAGTTAGGACTGCATGCACGTGCTTCGGCAAAATTGACCCAGTTAGGCGGGAAATTTAAGAGTGAAGTGTGGCTGACCCGGAATAATCGTCGCGTCAATGGCAAGTCCATCATGGGCGTGATGATGCTGGCGGCGGGCAAGGGAAGTAAGATTTTATTGGAAACGAATGGCGATGATGAGCAAGCATGCTTCGATGCGATTGCGGCTTTGATCAATGATCGCTTTGGCGAAGGCGAATAGTTTTTCGCGAATTTTCAGATGCGACCTCGATCGCGTTTGATTTCATCATTTGGATTCCGAGGGCGACATAGTGGCATCATTTACCTTACAAGGCATTCCGGTTTCTCGTGGCATCACCATTGGGCGTGCGCACTTGTTGCGCCCTGCGGCAATGGATGTGCGACATTATCTGATCGGTCAGGAGCAGGTAGAAGATGAAGTCAGCCGCTTGTCGCAAGCGATCGCTCAGGTGCAATTGGATTTGCAGTCGATCTGGTCGGATTTGCCCACGGATGCACCGACCGAGCTGGGCGCGTTTTTGGACGTACATGCGCTGATTTTGTCTGATCCCATGTTGTCGGAAGCGCCGCTCGATATTATTCGCACTCGTCATTACAATGCTGAGTGGGCCCTGGTCACCCAGGTAGATGCACTCTCGGCTCAATTTGATGAGATTGAAGACGATTATCTGCGAGAGCGTAAGGCGGATATTCAACAAGTCGCTGAGCGCGTACTGAAATTATTGACGGGTACCGCGCACGATTTGCCGCGTGCAGTCGGCGTTGACGAGCGCAATGCGAACATGATCGTGGTGGCGAAGGATATTTCTCCCGCCGATATGATGCAATTTCGCGATGCAGCTTTCACCGGATTTGTAACCGATGAAGGCGGCACCAATTCGCATACTGCCATTGTGTCGCGCAGCCTTGGTATTCCGGCCGTGGTCGGTTTGGGCAATGCGTCTGAATTGATTAAGCAAGATGACTGGCTGATTATCGATAGCGACGCGGGCGTGGTGATCGTCGCTCCTTCACCTTTGCTGATCGCGCAGTACCGCGACCAGCAAGCGATTTTACTGAAAGCAAAGAAAAAATTAAGCAAGCTCAAAAAGACACGGGCGATCACGCTTGACGGTGTGGAGGTCAGTCTGTTGGCAAATATTGAATTGCCAGAAGACGCTCATGCGGCAATGGAAGCAGGTGCCAGCGGTGTCGGCTTGTTTCGCTCCGAATTTTTATTTATGGGGCGCACGGGGGCGGAAGTCGTGTTGCCTAGCGAAGAGGAGCAATTCCTTGCGTATCGACAGGCGGTGCAGACCATGAAGGGAAAGCCGGTCACGATACGAACTCTGGACGTTGGCGCTGACAAGCCACTCGATCATCACGAGCACCATATTTTGAATCCAGCCTTGGGCCTACGTGCGATCCGATATTGTCTGAAAGAACCGCAGATTTTTCTGACACAGTTGCGTGCGATTTTGCGCGCCTCTGCGTTTGGGACTGTGCATATTTTGATACCCATGATTGCACATGCGTTTGAGATCGATCAGTCGCTAGCAATGCTGGAGCAGGCAAAACACAGTCTGCGTGCTGACGGCATCGAGTTTGATGATGAAGTGAAGGTTGGTGCGATGATAGAGATTCCGGCGGCGGCGCTGAGTTTGCCGATGTTCGTGAAGAAGCTCGATTTTCTTTCCATAGGAACCAATGATTTAATTCAATACACTTTGTCGATCGACCGGGCAGATCATGAGGTCGCACATTTGTACAACGACACCCATCCGGCAATCTTGCAATTATTGGATATGACGGTCAGTGCAGGCACCAAGGCGAATATCCCCGTGGCGATTTGTGGTGGCATGGCGGGGGACTTGAAACTGACGCGCTTGTTGGTGGCGATGGGCTTTCGTGAGTTATCAATGCCCGCGGCCTTGCTGCCAGAGATTAAGCAAGAAATCTTGAATACCCATGTTGGGCAATTACAGAGTGGGGTGAAAAAGGTGTTAAAGACCTATGATCCACGGCTGATTCAAGAACTATTGCAGACAATGCGCAGCCAAGTCTTTGACGTGTCTTCTCAATAAGTCTTCTGACATTAAGGCGAGTCTTTTTAGACCGCCTTTTTTTTAGTCAAAAAAAAGTTCTGGTTAAAAGAGAATTAGGTGTGACAAAATTGCCAAGTGGAAATGTTTATTTTCACGAATATGTCACTTTTATGCGGAAAACTCAGTGGTTTTTTGCCACTGGATGACTTGCCAACAGGCAAAAATAGAGTATATTCTGAGCAAGCAGTGAGCTTGTTTATTGTGGCAAACTCCCGCGTAATTTTATGAGGGCATGAATCCCCGAAAGTCGCTCATAAATAGAGACATCGCCGCTTTTGCGTCAACTGGTGACGCGATGTTGAAGATGAGATATTTAAATCCCTTATTTGGCTGAATAGACATGAACTTAACTACAATGAAGGTGGGTAAGCGCCTAGGACTCGGTTTCGCACTGGTCTTAATTTTTTTGATCGCTGTGACCGCTTTAGGCATCTCAAGAATGGCGCTAATACAAGATCGCCTTGAGAGTATTGTAAATGTCAGTAACGTACAAAGCCGATTGATTATCGATATGCGCGCCATCGTTTATGATCGACTGGTTTCCTTGCGCAATTTGACCCTGCTCACCGACATCGATGACATGGCAAAAGATCTGAAAAAGATCGATGAACAAACGAAGAACTACAGCGAAAAAGAAGCAAAGCTATCCGAGATGCTAAAGAACGATAGCGCCGCATCTGAAGATGAAAAGAACTTGATTGCGAAGCTCAAAGAAAAAGAAAAGGCAGCGCAATCACTTCCAAATAAAGCAAAAGAATTAGGCTTGGCCAATGATCAGGAAACAGCGACCATCGCCTTGATTAAAAAAATACGTCCAGTGCAGGAAGACTGGTTAAAAACCTTGGATGAATTGGTCGTCGCAAAAGACAAACAGAATGTCCTGGTGGCTGAAGGCGCAAGCAAAGCTTTTGAAGGCGCTAGAAATCTTCTGCTGGCCTTGGGTAGTCTTGCTTTATTGCTGGGCATCGTCGCCGCCGTCATCATTACCCGTAGCTTATTAAAACAATTAGGTGGTGAGCCCGATTATGCGGCGAGCATCGCCAGCGAAATTGCGGCCGGTGATTTGTCTGGCGTGATCGATACCAAATCAGGTGATACTGACAGTCTGTTGGTTGAGATGAAAACCATGCGCGATAGTCTGGTCAGTATCGTCGGGCAAGTCCGCGTTGGTACTGATACGATTGCCACTGCTTCACGCGAAATCGCTACGGGCAATCTGGACTTATCTTCCCGCACTGAACAGCAAGCAAGCTCACTGGAAAAGACGACCGCCTCAATGAAAGAATTGACGACCACGGTGAAACAAAATGCGGACAACGCGCGAGAAGCGAATAAGCTGGCTGCATCGGCGTCTGATGTTGCACGTCAGGGCGGCGTCGTGGTTGCGGAGGTGGTCAACACCATGAGCTCGATTAATGATTCTGCGAAGAAGATCGTGGACATCATTAGCGTGATCGACGGTATCGCCTTTCAAACAAATATTCTGGCTTTGAATGCGGCAGTTGAAGCGGCGCGTGCGGGCGAACAAGGTCGCGGTTTCGCCGTTGTCGCATCTGAAGTGCGTAGTCTGGCACAACGTAGTGCGGCTGCCGCAAAAGAAATCAAAACTTTGATCGGTGATTCGGTCGAAAAAGTAGAAGTTGGTAGCAAACTGGTTGGTCAAGCTGGTGCCACGATTGATGAAGTGGTTTCCAGTGTGCGTCATGTGACTGATATCATCGCAGAAATCAGTGCAGCGAGTCAGGAGCAGAGCAGCGGCATCGAGGCCGTCAATCTGGCCATCATCGAAATGGATGGCATGACTCAGCAAAATGCCGCACTGGTTGAAGAGGCTGCCGCAGCAGCGCAAAGCTTGCAAGATCAGGCCGGCGAACTGGCAAAAGTGGTCAGCATCTTTAAACTGAACGTGGGCGAGAAAAAGAGTTCGACCGCGCCAGCTCCGCGTCCAACCGCTGTCGCACCACGCCGTGTCGAGCCAGTGGTTGCGAAGCCAAAAGCAAAGAATAACGTGAAGTCGCTGCCCGCCGCCAAGCCCGCCGCTAAGAAAGTGAGCGCTGTTAAACCGAGTGAAGACGACTGGGAAGAGTTTTAAACTGACCAAGATCCACTCTGATGTGCGTGGCTTACGACCGTACATTGACGAACGAAAGTGGACTTTGTTTAAAAATTTTGAGACTATTTAGACTTTGGCGTTTGACTAATTAATTTAAAGAGTTCATTTATGAATGTGAAATTCTCCACGATCCTTTTTGGTGCATTACTGTGCGTATCTGGCGTGAGTTTTGCGTCGGAAGTCGCACCCGTGATGGATGCAAAATCGTGTGAACCACCAAAGTATCCAAAAGCAGCATTGATGAATGAGGAAACTGGCACGGTGACCTTGGGCTTTTTGGTTGCTGTGGATGGAAAAGTGGTTGAGTCTAAAGTTGAAAAGTCCAGTGGTTCTAAAAGCTTGGATAAAGCAGCCTTGACCGCTTTGAGTTTGTGCAAATTCAAACCAGGCACGAAGGATGGAAAACCAGATCAATTGTGGGCACGGGTTGATTTCGTTTGGAAACTTGAGTAAACGAGCGTCAGTGAAGCCGCCCAATAAAAACGCCAGATGTTTATCTGGCGTTTTTTATTGGGCGTGTTAAAACAACGCGGCGCATGTTTCCTTTGATCAGAATGCTTTGGACGGACGTGAGCAAATGCTATAGTGCAAAAAATTTCCTCACAAGAAGGCAGTCACGATGTGATGTGACGTATTCGCGAGCGTCAGCATTTAAATTCAGACCTATGACAGATATTCACCCTCAATCAAAACATGTGTGCGAGCTGCTGGTGATTGGCGGCGGCATCAATGGTGTTGGTATTGCGCGCGATGCTGCCGGACGCGGCTTGTCCGTGATCTTATGCGAGAAGGATGACCTGGCTTCGCATACGTCATCGGCGTCTTCAAAATTAATTCATGGCGGCTTGCGCTATCTTGAATATTACGAGTTTGCGTTAGTGCGCAAGGCTTTGCTGGAGCGCGAAGATATTTTGCGAATGGCGCCGCATCTGGTGCAACCACTGCGCTTTATCATGCCTTATTTGCCGGGCCTAAGACCACGCTGGATGCTGCGGCTCGCACTTTTTCTTTATGACCATCTAGCTCCACGTCAGCTATTGCCGGGAAGTCGCAGTCTTAATTTATTGAAAGACAGTTCGAAAGGGGTATTGCGTCCGGATATAAGGCAAGCGTTTGAATATTCAGATGCCTGGGTCGATGATGCGCGCCTCGTTGTACTCAATGCAGTTGATGCGGCCGAACGTGGCGCGACGATATGGACACGCACCTGTTGCGAGCACTTAGCGCAAGTCAATGGGCGCTGGCATGCGCGTTTGAGGCGTGTACATGCATCGGGTCGGACTGAGTTGATAGAGGTCGATGCCGCGCTCGTGGTGAACGCCTGCGGCGCTTGGGCGAGCCAGTTACAGGCGCTCTATGACCCCCATCCGCAAGCGAAGCATTTGCGTTTGGTGAAGGGCAGCCATATTGTCGTGAAGCGTCTATTTGCGCATCAGCGGGCGTATATTTTTCAACATCATGATGGACGTATTGTGTTTGCGCTCCCTTACGAAGGGGAATTTACGCTGATTGGCACGACGGATCTGGATTTTCAGGGAGATCTGAATCAACCGCATATCAGCGCAGCTGAGGTCGACTATTTGTGTGAACTCGCCAGTGATTACTTTGATCGCCCTTTGCATGCGGCGGATGTGTGTTGGAGTTTTTCTGGAGTACGTCCGCTGATCGATGAGGCTGGACATGACGCTAAAGCGGTGAGCCGCGATTACGTCTTGGAAATGGCGCAAACGCAGGCACCGATGCTGCATGTATTTGGCGGAAAAATCACCACCTACCGACGCCTGGCAGAAGACGCAATGCAAATGCTGATGCCGGTGTTGAACGCAACGGCAGGAAACTGGACGCGTCATGCTTGTTTGCCCGGCGGCGATTTATTTTGCGATCGGCCAGACAACCAAAATGTTGTTCGCTTCCCAGAATTCATCGCCATGTGTCAGCACAGCTATCCGTTTCTTGATGCAGCGATTGTGGCGCGCATGGCGCGCGCTTATGGCCAACGGATTCATCGTCTGTTGGCCGGGATAAGTGATCATCATGATTTGGGTGCGCCGATTGTGCCGGGTCTGTATAAGTGCGAGATTGACTATCTGCGGGATACTGAATTTGCACAGACAGCCGAAGACATTCTTTGGCGACGCAGCAAGCTCGGTTTGCATATGTCGGACGACCAGCAGGAGCAGGTGCGGAGTTGGTTGCAGCAGAACGCCGCCGAGATCTGACGGGCGCGAAGTCTACCGCGCTTTTCTTGCTGTTTATCGCCCCCATCCACCATTGAGCCCTCGTTTTCTGCACTGTGTCGCGATGCGATTTTGCGTCGTGTGCTTTTCAATTACAGTAGCGCCATCTTATGATCATCGCGCTTCGATAGGGGGATACAATGAACAGAACAGAATACATGAATACGCTGGCACAGGAGCTGCAGTCGTTGCCGCAATCGGTGATTCAGGACACACTGCGTCACTACGAACAAAAATTCACGGATGGGATTGCTTCCGGTAAGACCGAAGCCGAACTGGCGGCGAGTTTTCCTAACCCTCGGTTGATAGCAGCGCAATTGCGCGCCAGTCAACGATTTCAACACTTGAAGCGCGATTTCAACGTCGGGAATTTTTTTGGTTTGATGATGGCGATCCTGGGTTTGATGATCTTGAATTTCTTCATGCTGATCCCGGCATTTATCGCCGCCTCGTTCGTTTTTGTCGCCTATCTCGCTTCTCTTTGCGTGTATGGCGCCGGTGTGGTTGTGCTCGCGGTCAGTTTATCTGGTGTCGAGTCGCTGCAGTTCAAAGTTCCGGGTGATCTTCATGGGCATCATGCCGACAACGTACATCATCAATGGTCACAGCGCGGAAATCCCACTGTGAATATCAGCGAAAAAGGGATACATATCGATCAGAGTGAAATTCATCGCTGGGCACAGGACGAGTGGAATCAACAAGATCGCTGGTCGAGACGTGATCACTGGCATACGATGACGATCGATAATCACATGGGAATACTTCATAGTTTTTACGGCGTATTGTTGCTGATCATGGGCACGGGCTTGCTGGTCTTGTGTCTATCACTGACACAATTGAGCTTCGCCGGATTTAGAAAATATTTACTGTGGAATTTGTCTTTGCTGCGGGCGCCATTGCGCTCAAGTGAGGCGTGAGAGGAGTCGATATGAAAACGAAATTGAAACTAGGCTTGGCGATGTTGATGTTTGGTGTGGTACTGGCTGTGTTTGGTAGCTTTGCAATCCGGGCTCATGGCCACTCTAAGCTGACGGTCAGAGATGCCGCGAGTGAGACTCAGTCTGTTGCTCCACCTAAAGCGAGTGTGAGTGCGGTTGCAAACGTCAATGCAAGCGCCAACGCGTCTGCATCTTCTGCCAAATAAATGCCTGTTTTGCAGAGCAGCAAAGCACACAATTCTCGCACTTGATTGCCTCTCAGCGGGCGCTTTTGCGAGAATGCAGTGAAAAGTATACATTTCAGAGAGAACTTGCTCGTCTTTATTTGCGCTTGCGAGGTTTCTGCGATAATCTTTGAGCGTTTTCTATTCTTCGTATATTAGCTAAATTGAGAGCGATATCTCGAATAGAGTTTGCCTGGATCAGACGCGCTTTGTCTGGTCTTGTATGGCACCTTGTTCGCATTGTTGCGGTGCACGGCGCAATACCTGACAGATGAGTTTATGCCGACCCTACCATTGAAATTTTCGCTGACTGAACTGGATTTATGACTACTCTGCATCGTAAAAGCTTACTTCTCATGTTGCTTGTTTCTTGCTTCATTTCGGGAGCACAAGCGCAATCTAACTCCATGCAATTTGTCAGTGCTGCCAATGCGAAAGTCGCGAAAGCGTCGGCGCTGAAATCAAAATGGGATGGTCCGACCTCGGGGCCGCAACTGCAAAAAGATAAAAAAATAGTGTTCATCGCTGCCGATATGGCCGATGCCGGTATTTATGGCATCTTCAATGGGATGAAAGAAGCGGTGGCAGGAACGGGCTGGCAAATTTTGCTGATTGATTGTCGTGGGCGTTGTAACCAAGGCGCGAGTGTCGTATCACAAGCGCTGGATATGAAGCCACATGGCATCGTGCTGGCGGGTGTCGATGCCGCAAGTCAGGCAAAAGGCTTGACTGCAGCAGAAAAGGCACATGTGCCTGTGGTTGGCTGGCATGCCAGCTTTAAGGCGGGTGCGGTTCCCGGCTTATTCACGAACATCACTACTGATCCACGCGAAGCGGCACAAATTGCTGCTTTGTTTGGCGCAGCAGAAACCAATAATAAGGCCGGTATTGTCGTGCTGTCCGATACCTCGACACCTTATATGGCGACCAAGTCTGGTGCCATCGTCGAAACGCTCAAACAATGTGAAGCGTGCCGGATTTTGAGCATAGAAGAAATGCCTATTGCTGATTCGCGCAAAAAATTTCCAGCGGTGGTCGAAAGTCTGGTGAAACGTTTGGGCAATAAATGGACGCACGTGATTGCCGTCAATGACATTTACTTTGACTTGATGGATAGACCCGATATAGAAAAAATGCTGGAGTCGATCAAGTTGCGTGGCATTTCGGCAGGCGATGGATCGCCTGGTGCCTATAAGCGGATACGTAAGAGCGAAACCCAGATCGGCTCTGTTCCTGAGCCCTTATTTTTACACGGCTGGCAAGTTGTCGATGAACTCAACCGGGCGTTTGCTAAAGTCGCTCCTAGTGGTTACAACGCACCTTTGCATCTGGTGACTTTGCAAAATATCGCCTATGACGGCGGTGCAAAAGACGTGTTTGACCCTTCCAATGATTTCAGAGCGAAGTATCTGGCCTATTGGGGCAAGTAATTCGGAGTCGTAAAAGTCGGACAGAAGAAGGCGCAAATCATTGTGATTTGCGCCTTTTTTTATTGCTTGGTGAATTCGGGATAGCCGCGTTTTCCCTGCAGTCCTCCGGTGTGCACGACGATCACGCGCTCGCCCGGTTGGAAAAAATTGCTGCATGCTAGTTGATGAACTGCATACAGCATTTTGCCGGTATAGACGGGTTCGATTTTAATGTGGTAGTCGCTCTCAAAGCGCAGACAAAAATCACGCAACGCGGGGCTGACTTTGCCGAAGCCGCCGTGATCAAATTCGGTTTTGATCTCAATATTGTTCCAGGCGGGATAGCCCGCTTGTTGTAATAGCGAGCTCACTTGTGCAGATAGAAAATCGGCGTTTTGTACTGCGGAGATTCCGAGCACGCGTCCATGTCCGCGCATGCCTGCAGCTAGCCCGGCGAGCGTGGTTCCGGTGCCGCAAGCAGTGATCAGCGTATCGGGCAGAAAGCTTAGCTCATCAATCAGTTCTACCACTCCGCGTAGCGCGTCGCGGCTCATTCCCCCTTCGGGTATCCAAAGGCTGTGTTGTGGATCGACCTCGATTTGGGTTTGCCAAAACTGAGGCTGGAGTCGTAGTTGACGATAGGTGTCGCGCGAGACAAAGTGGAGCTGCATGCCGAGCTTGGCGCAGTCTTGCAGCGTCGGAGTGAGTGCTGCAGCGGGATTGCGCAAGCCGCGTACCAGCCCGCTGCAAGGCAATCCAGTCAGGTGTGCGGCGTGTGCTAATGCGTGCAAGTGATTCGACCAAGGCCCTCCCATTGAGATCAAGCGGGTGTCGGGGGCGAGGTCTTGGAGCAGATACTTGAGCTTGCGAAATTTATTGCCAGAAACCGAGGGATGCAGCAGGTCGTCGCGCTTTATCCACAGCTCTATGCCGGGGAATAAATGATTGCTGATTGCTTGTAATGGCGATGTTTGCGACAAAAGAATCATGAGGTCTTTTTTGGGGTAAAGTAGATATCGAATTGATCCGTATTTTTCTGTCCATTTTTTTGTGAGCGATCCTATGGTGAGAAACACCAAGCAAACCATTCCCTTTGTTCAGCAACAGTTATTGGAGGCGATTGATCAGATCAAAGATGGCGCGTCTCACGATGACATTTTACCCAAGCTCGAAACGGTTATGCAGCAATTGCAAACGCTGGTAACCCACGACCATCTCACGGGGGCCTTAAATCGCCAGACTTTGCTTGAACGACTCGATGCCGAATTGCAGCGATCCGGCCGCACTGGGCATACCTTTGCGGTGGCTTTGATCGGCATTGACCATTTATTAGAAACGATGGAAGTGCATGGACAGGAAGTGACTAAGCGCATCTTGCAAGTGGTTACCGGTGAAGCGGCGCACGTGTTGCGTGCGCTCGACTCTTTTGGGCGGGTCGGTGTCACTGAGTTTGCGATTGTGATGCCGACGACATGGATAGAGCAAGGGGAGGTCGCGATACAGCGTTTGCAATTGCGTTTGGCGCATTATGACTGGCGTGACATTGCAGAAGGTTTGCAAGTGAGTTTTTGCACTGGATTGACGCAGAACGCGCCTGGCGATCAGGCTGAGATTGTATTGCAACGGGCATCCGATGCGTTGCAGCAGGCGCGCCAACGGGGTGGGCAGGCCTTAGTGCAAATCCTGCCCGATTTGCCCGGTCTGTGACCTCTGTAACTCAAGTGCGCAAGTGTTGTCAGAATGCCGGAAAATTCTGAAGAAAGAACATATTTTTGTGCAGAGGTAGTGTGGGTTTTGGGAAACTCGTTATGATGTGATGCACATGCTGATTGTGTGAAATTATTTTTCGTCCGGCTGGCAAATTTGCTCTTTTCAATTTCCCAATTTATTGCACTAGTGTCCGGTTAAATTGATAGGCAAAGCCAGCAAAGCTAATGCTGGCGCTGGTTCTGACGGTTTTAAGGGTGTCCACGATTTGAATTTGAAGTTTGCCATTTGCGATAATCTTCGGTTTATTGAACTTGGGGTTAA
>JACQDW010000221.1 GCA_016200845.1 Burkholderiales bacterium
AATAGCGGTTCTTTGTCTTCCTGATTGTCTTTGTTGTAGGCCAGCGGCTGGCCTTTCATCAGCGTCAGGAGGGCGACTAAATTGCCATTGACGCGCCCGGTTTTGCCGCGCGCCAGCTCAGGGACGTCAGGGTTTTTCTTTTGCGGCATGATGGAAGAACCTGTGCAAAAGCGATCCGCGATATCGATAAATCCTACGCGTGGACTCATCCAGATGATGAGCTCTTCTGACATGCGTGAGATGTGAGTCATGATGAGTGAGGCTGCGGCGCAAAACTCAATCGCAAAATCACGATCCGACACAGCGTCCAGAGAGTTGTAGCAAACTTCATCAAAGCCTAAAGTGCGGGCGACGCGCTCACGGTCGATCGGGAAGGTGGTGCCAGCCAAGGCCGCAGCGCCGAGTGGCAAGCGGTTGACGCGCTTTCTGCAATCGATCATACGTTCGGCGTCGCGACCAAACATTTCTACATAAGCGAGGACGTGATGACCAAACGTGATAGGCTGCGCCACTTGCATGTGGGTGAAGCCAGGCAAAATGGTGTCGCTGTGTTGTTCAGCGAGATTTAATAAGGCGAGGCGAAA
Organism: Burkholderiales bacterium; assembly: GCA_016200845.1. Taxonomy (GTDB): domain Bacteria; phylum Pseudomonadota; class Gammaproteobacteria; order Burkholderiales; family Burkholderiaceae_D; genus Undibacterium. Next base: position 585 of record JACQDW010000221.1, read on the forward strand.
TGCGCTAATCAGTTGCAAAATATCGTCAATCGATTGGCGCATATATAAGCGTATATCGGTGGCGACCTGATCATTGCGCGAGCGCCCTGTGTGCAGGCGTTTGCCGGCATCACCGACCAATTCGGTTAAACGTTTTTCTATGTTCAGGTGCACGTCTTCCAGATCGAGCAGCCAGGTGAATTTGCCACTGCTGATTTCTGCGCTGATTTGCGCCATGCCACGTTGAATGTCGGCATAGTCTTGAGCGTTGATGATGTTTTGGGCATGCAGCATTTCTGCGTGTGCCAGTGAGCCTTGTATATCGACGGCCGCCATGCGATTGTCGAAAAAGACAGAAGCGGTGTAGCGTTTGACCAAATCGGAGACAGGTTCGGAGAAGCGTGCTGACCAAGCCTCGCTTTTTTTGGAAAATTGTGATGTCATAGTGGCTTCAAAGTAAGTCTAAAGAGTGCTGCTGTAGAAAAGCTGAAACCGACTTTCGATGACAAATGTTTGGATTTGTTCGCTGTAGGCGATGTGGATGGTAACCGGTCGCGGCAAAACGAAAGTGGCGTAAGCTTGACTGAAATCATGTCCCATGGATTATACCGCGAGTCCTGTACGAGTTTTTGACCGCCTTGGCAATTTATTCTAAGTTCGTTTTTTGTTTAATTAGGACTTGCGCAAAATTGCGCTGGCTAGACGCGGAGCCGAAGACAGTGCAATTGCACGGCGAGGGGAACGCAACAACGCCAGCGTCTGTTTTGCGTAAGTCCTATTGATAAGTTTGAGAAGTGTGAGACCTAGCCAATGATAAAACAGGCCCTAACCCCCAATCCCACGGCCGGAAAAACGGGACAGCCGCATCCGAGCGTACAGGAAATAGTCTTGCCTGATTTTTGCAATCTCGGCGTTGTCGTGCGTGTCTTGTTGTTTGTAAATGTTCTGGTGTTGATGAGCGTGCTGGCGCGAGGCAATGGATTTGCTCAGGATTTTAGTGAGTTTATGGCTATCTCTATGCTGGTCGAATTGATTTGCCTGAGTTCGCTGGTCACCTTATGTGGCTTTCGACGTCTGCTGGAACGCCAATCGGCGGCGCGCTGGATGCAGCGCATGGTCAGTGGCGCTGTGCCAGCGATGATCTGTTTTTTATTTCTCGTCACCTTGCTTGATATTGATTGGTTCGCCTATAGTTTTCCGCGTTTGCATCCGGGATATGCGAGCTTACTGTGCTTTGTCATCGGAATTTTTGTTCAACATTATTTTGAATTGCGCACCAAGGCTTTTTCTCCCGCCTTGGGCGAGGCGCGCTTGCAAGCCTTGCAGGCGAGGATACGGCCCCATTTTTTGTTTAATAGCCTCAATGCTGTATTGTCGTTGATACGCTCGGAGCCGCGTCGCGCCGAGACGGCACTCGAAGATTTGGCGGATTTATTTCGCGTGTTAATGCGTGACACTCGTGAGCTCAGCACCTTGACGGACGAAATCAGTCTATGTCAGCAGTATCTGGCGATCGAAAAAATTCGGCTGGGAGAGCGGCTGCAAGTGAACTGGCAAGTTCAACATTTGAACGAGAAAGAGTTGAGTCAGACGCAAATTCCTGCGCTTTTGTTGCAGCCCTTATTGGAAAATGCAGTTCACTATGGTGTCGAGCCTGTGGCGCGCCCCTCGCTTATTTTGATTGAGATACAGAAGAGTTTGGATAAAATTGAAATTAAGGTGACGAACGACTATCATCCAAGTGCGCAGCTCGCCCCCGGAAACCACATGGCTCTGGAGAATATCCGGCAAAGGCTGCGCTTGTTATACGATATCGAAGCGCAGTTACAAGCAGAGCCGGTTGATGCGCGATTTGTCGTGACTCTCTTATTCCCACAAAACCAAGATTGAGGAACCATGAGCCGTTTTACAATTTTAGTGGTTGATGATGAAGCACCTGCCCGTGTGCGCATGGCGAATTTAGTTTCGGATATCCAGGCGCAGTTTCCTTGCGAGATCGTCGGCGAAGCGAGCGATGCGCAGATGGCATTAGATTTATTGGTAGAGAAAAAGCCAGACGTTTTACTGCTCGATGTACAAATGCCGGGAATGACAGGCATAGAATTAGCGCAGCACATTTTGAAAAATGATTTACCAGTTAAGCCCGGCATCATTTTCGTGACTGCATATGACGATTATGCGATCACCGCTTTCGAATTACATGCGATTGACTATCTGCTGAAGCCGCTGAAGGCGGCGCGTCTGGAAGATGCTTTGAAACGGGCGCAACATTTACGTCAATTGGATCAACTGCAAGCACCTCAGCCCGCGCTGCAAGAGTCATTAAAGCAAATTGCAAAACAAAGGCAAAATTTCTCTGTGTTAGAAAAAAATCGCGTACTCCTGATCCCTGTGCGGGACGTCTTGTTTTTAAAGGCAGAACAAAAATATGTCACGATACAAACCCGTCATCGTGCGTATTTGACTGAGGAATCGCTGGTGTCGATAGAAGCAGACTTATCTGATATTTTTATTCGCGCTCACAGAAATGCCCTGGTCGCCCGCGATGCCATCTTAGGGGTGGAGCGAGCAGCCCATTTAATTGATGTCGATGGCGACAGTGAAAAATCCTCAGATGCATGGCAAGTCATCGTGCGCGACTTCCCAGAGCGCTTGCCCATATCAAGACGACAATGGGCGGTGATTAAAGCCTTGGTACGGTAGTCGCTTGCGTTAACTGCTCTGGTGCACGTAGTTGGTTTTGAAAGTGAGTTTTTTCATGCAAAACGAATTGGATCAGGTGCAGGAAATCACAGTGCAGGAAAGTGGCGACCGGATTCGCATTAATCGTTCTGGTGTTGCGCTTTTGTATGGCGTCGCGATCATTGCTTTTTTGGGATGTTCAATTGCGCTCACAATCAATTTGCTGCAAGACCGCGGCCTGGGTGCAGGTGGCGGTGTCGCAGGTCTCTTGCTGAGCATCTTGCTGTTTTACCTCTTGCGCACAGGCCGGGTAAAAGAAGCCCTGATTGGAATTTTATGGGGTTTCGCGCTCATTCCTATTTTTTTTGGTTTTTGGAGCTTTGGTTATAGCGCACCGGGGGCGGTATGCGTGCCGGTATCCATCATGGCGGCTAGTTGGGCGCTCTCTGTGCGTCATGCGATTGCGATGACGATATGCGCGGTCTTGGCGGGAATCGGATTTTTTGTATTGATACAGCGCGGCGTTATCATTCCCTCAGAACCTAATTTATTTGTGCGTATGTTGATTTTTGTATGCATGATCATAGTTGCCTTGTTGTTGGGGTTGATCGGCGTGCGAGCTCTTCGTTTAGAGTTCGCGCAAGTGCGCGAATTGGCCTCGTCATTAGAAAACAAAGTGCAAGATTTGAGCCGCTCTGAAGCCTCGTTTTCAACTCTCTTTGTATCAAATCCTTTACCTTCGATTTCCGGAGATAAGCAAGGGCGATTGATCGATATTAATCACGCATTTTTGCAAGCGTTTGGTTATACCCGAGAACAATTGATTTCTCTCAGTATTGAAGATCTGCGCATTTTTGACGACGATAATGATCGTAAAATCATCGTCAAAGAGACTCTGCGTCAAGGGGTACTTGGGATGCCGGTGAGGATGCGTTTAGCCAATGGTGAGCGGCGTCATTTTTTGATTAGTAGTTCATCGTTTGAGTCTCCTAATGGATGGCGTTTCGTCGCTTTATTTTTGGATCAGACAGACCGTTTAAAGGCGGAACAGGCACAGCACATTTTGAATGTGGAGTTAGAGCAGCGGGTGGCCGTCCGGACGGCAGAATTGAGCGAAGCTCTGGCAAGCTTAAAGCGGGCTCAAAGCGAATTAGTGCAATCTGAGAAACTCGCGTCCCTGGGATCTATGGTGGCTGGTGTGGCGCACGAACTAAATACGCCAGTCGGCAACGCATTAATGGTGGCAAGTACCTTAACCGATCAGCAGCAACAATTTGAGCAGAGTTTAGATCATGGTTTGTCGCGCTCAGCCCTGAATCATTTTTTGCTTTCGGTGCGAGATACCTCTGATATTTTGGATAGGAATTTGCGCCGTACCGCGGATCTGATTAATAGTTTCAAACAAGTCGCAGTCGATCAAACCAGCGAGCAAAGGCGCCATTTTGATTTGCGTGATTTGGCGCACGAGGTGTTGGTGACCATGAGCCCCAGTTTGCGTAAGACGACGCATGCACTCATCTGCGAAATTCCGCCAGATATTCACTTTGATAGTTTTCCCGGTCCCTTAGAGCAGGTTTTGATGAATCTGACGAATAATGCCTTGCGTCACGGCTTCGAGGGGCGCAGCAATGGGCAAATGCGATTGCAGGCAGAGCTAAGTTCTGACGGTTGGGTCAGACTACGTTTTAGCGATGATGGTGTCGGCATTTCAGACAAAAACCTGCAAAAGATTTTTGATCCCTTTTTTACTACCAAGCTGGGACAAGGCGGTTCTGGTTTGGGTTTAAGTATTGCCTACAACATCGTCACCGGCATGTTGGGCGGTAAAATTGAGGTGCATAGCGAGCTAGGGCGAGGCAGTGAATTTGTAATCGACTTGCCTTTGACCGCTCCCAAAGAAGCGGTCATGGAACACGTCTGAGATCTTCGTATTAACAAGCAGCGTGATTGACTGTGACCACATGGATCGCCAGCCCACCCAAAGAAGTTTCTTTATATTTGGCTTGCATGTCGTAACCGGTCACACGCATGGTTTCGATGACCTGATCGAGACTGACATGGTGCGTGCCATCACTTTTTAATGCCAGTGAGGCGGCGGTGATGGCTTTCACAGCGCCCATGCCATTTCGTTCTATGCAGGGTATCTGGACTAAGCCACCGATAGGGTCGCAAGTCATGCCTAAATGATGTTCGATACCGATTTCGGCAGCCGATTCGATTTGTTCATTGGTGCCGCCTAACGCTGCAGTCAGACCCGCCGCTGCCATCGCGCAAGCGACGCCAACTTCACCCTGACAACCAATTTCAGCACCAGAGATAGACGCATTTTTTTTGCACAGCATGCCAATGGCTGCGGCGACTAACAGAAAATCGCGTATACCCTTCACTGGCTCGCTAGGGTGACAATCTTGCGAATAGTATTGAATGATGGCGGGGATAATGCCTGCCGCACCATTGGTGGGGGCGGTGACGACGCGGCCACCGGCGGCGTTTTCTTCGTTGACTGCCATCGCATATAAACTCACTTTGTGCATGCCGTCGTGCGGCAAACTATTGTGGGTTTCGTTGGCAGTCAGCCAGAGTTTGGCGGCGCGTCTTTGTACATGCAGGCCGCCCGGTAATTCGCCCGTTATTTTGAGACCACGCTCTATGCACAGTCGCATCACTTGCCAGATTTTATCCAATCCAGCATCGAGTTCGGCTTCACTGCAATGACTTAATTCATTGGCGCGCAATAAGGCAGCGAGACTTAATCCAGTGCGTTTGCCATGCGCCAGTAAGTCGGACATGGTGGCGAAAGGATAGGGCAAGTTGACATTGGGTGTGGGGACGGCGTTGGCATTGTTGGCCAGCTCTTCTTCGGTGTAGATAAAGCCGCCGCCAGTCGAATAAAAAGTTTGGCTATGCATGCTGCCATCTTGGCGCGTTAATGTAAAACGCAAACCATTCGGGTGGCCGGGCAAGACTTCTTGTTTGTACCAGAGCACATCATCTAAGATGTCAAATGCGATGTTGACTGTGCCGAGTAAATGCATGACGCCTGATTGCGCCAATTCGGCTAACTTGGCGTCCACCGTATCGGGAGCGACATCTTGCGGCGTCTCGCCCATCAGGCCGAGCAAGACGGCCTTGTCAGTCGCGTGACCAAGGCCGGTTAAGGCCAGAGAGCCATACAGGGCGACTTGAACTTTGCGTGCTTGATTCAGATCTGGGCATTCCAGTAAAAAGCGGCGTGCCGCTAACATGGGACCCACGGTGTGCGAACTGGAAGGTCCGACACCGATTTTAAACAAATCAAACACGCGCATGTCCATACAGTTTTCCTCTACTTATTATTTTTCACTGAAGCGCATAGTGTGTTTGTGTTTCAGACTTTGACGTTCTTTAACATGTCTTTTACTAAGGCGCTCAGATCAATTTCTGCCTTCCATCCCCAGTCTTGAAATGCGGCATCGTCGTTCAGACTTTGCGGCCAACTGGCGGCGATGGCTTGTCGGCTATCCGGCGCGTAGTTTACCTGAAAGTGTGGCAGGTTTTTTGTAATTTCACTTGTGAGTTCTTGTGGGTTAAAGCTCATGCCACTGACGTTATAAGAAGAGCGAATCTTGATGTTTTCTGCTGGCGCTTCCATCAAACTAATCGTCGCACGAATCGCGTCCGGCATGTAGATCATCGGCAAAGATTGTTGCGCTTCGAGGAAGCAAGAATAAACTTCGCCTTTCAAAGCTGCATGGAAAATCGCAATCGCATAATCCGTGGTGCCGCCGCCTGGGGGCGACTTATAACTAATGATGCCGGGGTAGCGGATGGAGCGCACGTCGACATTGTATTTCTGGAAGTAGTATTCGCAGAGACGCTCGCCCGCCAATTTACTGATGCCATAAATCGTATTCGGGTCCATCACCGTATATTGCGGTGTGTTGACCGCTTCGGTGTTGGGGCCAAACGCAGCGATGGAAGAAGGCCAGAACACTTTGAGCGGCTTGCCAGCTTCGCCGCGTATGCGCGCCAGTTCCAAAATATTGAGCAAGCCATCCATGTTCAGCGTCCACGCCTTCAATGGCGCTTTTTCGCCCGTGGCCGACAACAGCGCCGCCAATTGATACACCTGAGTGATCTCATATTGCTCGTGGATTTCCGCCAGACGTTCTGCATTCAACACATCGACTACTTCATAGCGCTTTGCGCCATACAAACTGCTCGGGCTAATATCCGCTGCAATCACATTATCCGCGCCGTACTTGGCGGCTAATGCATCGACTAATTCACTACCAATTTGACCATTGGCACCGATGACTAAAATACGTTCCATAACTCTTCCTAAATTCAAATCAAATTATTTAATTAATCCCAATTCACGACCAGCTTGCGCAAAGGCAGCCAGCGCTTTTTCCAATTGTTCCTGAGTGTGAGCTGCCGATAACTGCACTCGCACCCGGGCTTGTCCCATCGGTACCACGGGGTAGAAAAAGCCCGTGACCAAGACGCCTAATTCATACATGCGCGCTGCGAATTTTTGTGCGACTGGGGCGTCGAATAACATCACAGGAACTACAGGGTGAGTGCCCGGCTTGATCGTGAAGCCCAGTGCTTCAATCTCTTTGCGGAAGAAGGCTGTGTTGGCATGCAAACGGTCACGCAATTCAGTTGATTTGGACAAACGTTCCAACACGGACAGCGATGCGCCAGCGATGGATGGCGCTAAGGTGTTGGAGAACAAATACGGACGTGATTTTTGGCGCAATGTGTCGATCACTTCTTTGCGTGCTGCGGTAAAGCCGCCCATCGCGCCGCCCAATGCTTTGCCGAGGGTGCCAGTGATGATGTCAATGCGACCCATGACATTGTGATGTTCGTGGGTTCCACGACCTGTTTTACCTAAGAAGCCAGAAGCGTGACATTCATCGATCATCACCAAGGCATCATATTTGTCGGCCAGATCGCAAATCTTGTCGAGTTGAGCGATCGTGCCATCCATAGAGAATGCACCGTCCGTGACGATGATGCGATGGCGTTTGTCGGCGGCGGCTTGCAATTGTTTTTCCAGATCAGCCATGTCGTTGTGTGTATAGCGGAAGCGCGCTGCTTTGCACAGACGGATGCCGTCGATGATAGAGGCATGATTTAAAGCGTCGGATATGATGGCATCGTTTTCATCGAACAAAGGTTCAAATACACCGCCATTGGCGTCAAACGCAGCGGCGTACAAAATCGTGTCTTCCATGCCCAGAAAGTCGGCAATGGCGCGTTCTAATTGTTTGTGGACAGTTTGTGTGCCGCAGATGAAGCGAACCGAGGAAAGACCGTAGCCGAATTCTTCGGTCGCCTTGATGGCAGCTTGTACGGTTTGCTCGTCACCCGACAAGCCCAGATAATTGTTTGCGCACAGATTGATGAGTTCGCGCCCATCGTCACACTGCACCAAGGAGCCTTGACGCGAGGAGATGACGCGTTCTGGTTTGTATAAACCCTGTTCGCGCAAACTATTGAGGTTGTCGGACAGGCCGGTAAAAAAACTATTTTTCTTGGCGCTCGTGCTCATGTGGTCTCCTGTGGGGCGGTGGTTTCTGTTAAGATCGACAACGAATAAAATACAGTATTTACTGAATTTGTGAATATTCGATATATCGAACTAAAATTCAATATAGCGAATATTATCCATGCTTCTTTATTTTTGCAAGTGACATCATGAAAAAAACAGTGGCAACAAAATTAAGCTCCAGCGCCCCGGCGACGCCGCCAGAGGTGGGCGCGACTTTGCAACGTTTACGGCTAGATCGAGGTTTAACTTTGGAAGATCTATCCCGCACTGCGGGAGTATCGAAGTCAATGTTGTCACAAATAGAAAGAGAAAAAGCCAATCCCACCATCGCCGTCGCCTGGCGTCTGGCCAATGCGCTGGGAATAGGCATCGCGGAACTATTGACTGCTGAAGTGCCCAAGGTTGATCTGATCCGCATGCTGGAGCCACACGAAACTCCAACTTTGCCCGGTGAACACGCAGGCTATGTCTTAAAGATTTTGGGTCCAATGGAGCTGGCAGGGCGCTTTGAATGGTATGAATTATTTCTTGCCCCGGGCGGCGCATTGACGTCAAACGCCCACGACCCCGGCACCACCGAGCACTTAACCCTAATCAGCGGCAGCATAGAGCTGGAAGTCGATGGCAGTAAAAAGAAACTCAAACCGGGCGGCACAGCCCGCTACGAAGCTGACCGCAATCACGCGATTCGCAATACAGGTAAGACCGAGGCAAAGGCGTTGATGGTGGTGATTCATCGGTGAAATTTGTGTTTTTTGGGTAAAAACCCCTCAACGCCGAGGCGCGGAGACGCCGAGAAGCGCAGAGAAAGGCACTGCTTGTTTTTAAGACGTTCTCTGTTTTTGATTTTCTCTGCGTCTCTGAGTCTCGGCGTTGAGAGGTTTTCGTTTCAAACTCGGTTACACCAAAAATTCGGTTCCCTTCCGGTTTTCTGCTGCAATGCAAGATATAATTAAGCGAAATTCCGACTTCCCTTATTTATCTTCAATCCCACATCATGCATTACCTGTCAACACGCGGTTACGCGGCTAGTTCTGATTCCTCCGTTTTGTTTTCTGAAATCCTGTTGGGTGGCTTGGCGCCCGACGGTGGTTTGTATTTGCCTAAGGCTTATCCTCAAGTGACGGGCGAGGAATTAAATGCTTGGCGCTCTTTGAGCTATGCCGATTTGGCGTTTGAAGTCTTGCGTAAATTTGCCACTGATATTCCAGAGGCAGATTTAAAGGCGATTACGCACAAGACGTATACCGCCGAGGTGTACAAGAATGCGCGTAGTGACGAGTCTGCGCAAGCGATTACGCCTTTGCGTGTGTTGCTAGAAAAAGCCGGGTGTAAGCTGGTGTTGCAAGCTTTGTCGAATGGCCCGACGCTGGCGTTTAAAGATATGGCGATGCAATTGCTGGGGAATTTGTTTGAATACGCTTTGGCGAAGAATCAGGCTGAGTTGAATATTTTTGGCGCGACCTCGGGCGACACTGGCAGCGCGGCAGAATATGCGATGCGCGGCAAGCAGGGGATACGGGTGTTTATGTTGTCACCGCATTTGAAGATGAGCGCTTTCCAAACGGCGCAAATGTTTAGTCTGCAAGACCCGAATATTTTTAATATTGCAGTCAAGGGCGTGTTTGATGATTGTCAGGATATGGTGAAGGCCGTGTCGAATGATCTGGAATTTAAAACGCGTCAGAAAATCGGTACGGTTAACTCGATCAATTGGGCGCGCGTCGTAGCGCAAGTGGTGTATTACTTCCGTGGCTATCTGGCGGCGACTAGTCATAATGAAGAGCGCGTCTCGTTCACCGTGCCATCGGGGAATTTTGGCAATATTTGTGCAGGCCACATCGCCCGTATGATGGGCTTGCCGATTGCGCAGTTGGTGGTGGCAACCAATGAAAACGATGTGTTGGATGAGTTTTTCCGCACCGGTGTGTATCGTGTGCGTCAATCTGCCGAGACTTATCACACAACAAGTCCTTCTATGGATATTTCTAAGGCGTCTAATTTTGAACGCTTTATTTATGATTTGTTGGAGGGCGACACTGCGCGGGTGCAAGCCTTGTTTAAGAAAGTCGAAACAGCGGGCGGTTTTGATTTGTCAGGTGCGGCAGGTAGTGATGGTGATGAATTTAAAAAGGTAGCGCAGTTTGGTTTTGTGTCCGGTAAATCGGTGCACGCTGATCGTTTGAAGACGATACAGCAAGTGGAAAAAAACTATGGCATCACAGTCGATACGCACACTGCCGACGGCATCAAAGTCGCGCTGGAGCATCTGCAGGAAGGTGTGACTATGATTGTGCTGGAAACGGCCTTGCCCGCAAAGTTTAATGAAACCATACAAGAAGCCTTGGGACGTGATGCAGCGCGCCCGGCCGGTTTTG
>JACQDW010000025.1 GCA_016200845.1 Burkholderiales bacterium
TCCGCAGTTTTGCTGTCCGGATTACGGTCCGGGTGATACTTCATCGCCAGCTTGCGATAAGCCTTTTTGATTTCATCATCCGAAGCGTTTTTCGCCACGCCCAGAATCTCATAAAAATCACGCTTCGCCATCTCGATTACACCTTGTTTTAATTAGTATTTTGCATTGGTCTAGCATGTAGGGCGGGTGCAACCCGCGCCGCAAGTCACCTGGCTTGGCGGCGCGGGTTGCACCCGCCCTACTATTTCATACCGCTATTATTTCCCGTCTTTTACTTCTTTAAAATCAGCATCAACAACGTCATCGTCCTGTGGCTTTGCGTCAGCGCCTGGAGCTGCGCCTGCACCGCCTGCTGCTTGTTGTGCTTGCATATCGGCGTACACTTTTTCACCCAACTTTTGTGACGCTGTGGACAATGCGGCCAACTTGGTATCGATCTCTGCTTTGTCGCCCGATTTCAAGACTTCTTCTAAGTCTTTAATCGCTGCTTCGATCTTTTCTTTTTCGCCGGCTTCTAATTTGTCGCCATGCTCAGCCACTGCTTTTTTGGTGGAATGTACCAAAGCATCGCCTTGATTGCGGGACTCAGCCAATTCTTTAACTTTTTTGTCTTCTTCCGCATTCAATTCAGCGTCTTTCACCATGTTCTGAATTTCTTCTTCGGTCAAACCAGAGTTGGCCTTGATGGTGATTTTGTTTTCTTTGCCAGTGGCTTTGTCTTTCGCACCGACGTGCAAAATACCGTTGGCGTCAATATCAAAAGTCACTTCAATTTGTGGTGTGCCACGCGATGCTGGTGGAATACCTTCTAAGTTGAACTCGCCCAAGCCTTTGTTGCGTGCAGCGATTTCACGTTCACCTTGATACACCTTGATCGTTACGGCAGGCTGATTGTCGTCTGCAGTCGAGAACACCTGGCTGAACTTAGTTGGAATTGTCGTGTTCTTTTGGATCATCTTAGTCATCACGCCACCCAAAGTCTCGATACCCAGAGACAAAGGCGTCACGTCTAACAACAACACGTCTTTGCGGTCGCCAGACAAAACGGAACCTTGAATCGCCGCACCAACTGCCACTGCTTCATCAGGGTTGACGTCTTTGCGTGGCTCTTTGCCGAAGAATTCTTTGACCAGTTCCTGCACTTTAGGCATACGGGTCATACCGCCGACCAAAATGATATCGTCGATGTCAGAGGTCTTCACGCCCGCATCTTTGATCGCCATACGGCATGGTTCCATCGTCTTCTGGATCAGTTCTTCCACCAGCGCTTCTAACTTGGCGCGGGTGATTTTCAGATTCAAGTGCGTAGGTGCGCCATTCGCCATCGCGATGTAAGGCTCGTTGATTTCTGTTTGCTGTGAGCTGGACAATTCGATTTTTGCGCGCTCTGCAGATGCTTTGATACGTTGCAAAGCGATAGGATCTTTAGACAAATCCAAACCATTGATCTTTTTAAATTCGTCGATGATGTAGTCGATGATGCGTTGATCGAAATCTTCACCACCCAAGAAAGTATCGCCGTTCGTGGACAAAACTTCGAACTGCATTTCGCCATCGACGTCTGCGATTTCGATGATAGACACGTCAAAGGTACCGCCACCCAAATCGTATACAGCAATCTTACGATCGCCTTTTTCTTTTTTATCCAAGCCGAAAGCCAGGGCAGCAGCAGTTGGCTCGTTGATGATACGCTTAACGTCCAGACCAGCGATACGACCTGCATCTTTGGTTGCCTGACGTTGTGCATCATTAAAATACGCTGGAACGGTAATGACGGCTTCGGTGACTTCTTCACCGAGATAATCTTCCGCCGTTTTTTTCATCTTGCGCAAGACCTCTGCGGAGATTTGTGGAGGTGCGAGTTTTTTGTCGCGTACAGACACCCATGCGTCGCCGTTGTCTGCCTTGGAAATCGTGTAAGGCATCAAGCCTATATCTTTTTGTACTTCTTTCTCGTCGAATTTACGGCCGATCAAACGCTTGACTGCGTACAGCGTATTTTTTGGATTGGTGACCGCCTGACGCTTTGCAGAAGCACCGACGAGAATCTCGCCATCTTCCTGATAAGCGATGATCGATGGCGTGGTGCGCGCGCCTTCTACGTTCTCGATCACTTTTGGTTGTCCATTCTCCATCACCGCGACGCAAGAGTTGGTTGTACCCAAATCAATACCGATCATTTTTCCCATGATATTCCCCTATCCTAAAAAACTTATTGTTAAATGTTTTAAAACCAAATTAAGCCAGAAGATGGTCGTGCCCCGCATTTGCAGCAGCACCTCATTCATACTCTTCTTGACCAAGCTGTACCTGATGTATGGCAAAAAAGATGGTTTTCAAGAGAGTTTTCACACTCTTTTCAGCTTTTCTGCCTCTTTTTGCACCTTATTTGGCTTGCGCTACCGTGACTAAGGCAGGACGTAATAGCCGATCAGCAATGGTGTAACCTTTTTGCAATACGGTGACAATAGTGTTCGCCTCTTGATCCGCAGGCACCATGGAGATCGCCTGATGTTTCATCGGATCGAGTTTGTCGCCTTGCTGTGGATTGATTTCCATCAGACGATTTTTTTCAAAGGCGGCGTTCAATTGTTTCAATGTCATTTCCACGCCTTCCTTGATCGACTCAACGGTCGGCGCTTCCACCTTTAAACCCATTTCCAGGCTGTCTTTGACTGGCACCAAAGACTCGGCAAAACTTTCAATCGCAAACTTATGCGCTTTTGAAATATCTTCCTGAGCACGACGGCGAATATTTTCACCATCAGCTTTGGCGCGCATAAAAGCATCTTGCAATTCCAATACTTTAGCTTCCAATTGGCTCAGCCGTGCTATTTTCAACGGGCTTTTCTTGCTCTTGCATTACTCATCTCCAAAAAAATCAACAATTACCCGCCTACATGGGGCAGCTTTACGATACTTCAAGGGCTGACTTCTCTACTTTTGAATAAAAAATAGGGCAAGGCCGGCGCAACACAATCAGAGTGAACATTTTTACCTAAGATTTTCAAACTGACATCACGCTTTATCCCGAATTGACCCACTTCTATCGTAAAATTGCAGGTTTTCTTAATTTCACTTTGGCGGGGTATTGCATGATCTTGGTCACTGGCGGCGCGGGTTTTATCGGCTCCAATTTCATTCTGGATTGGCTGGCGCAACATCAAGAACCTGTCGTCAATCTCGACAAGCTAAGCTATGCAGGGAATTTGAATAATCTCGCCAACATCAAAGACGACGTCCGTCATCATTTTGTACATGGCGATATCAATGACCGTGCGCTGGTCGATCAATTATTGAAGCAATACCAACCCCGCGCTGTGCTGCATTTTGCTGCCGAAAGCCATGTCGATCGCTCGATTCACGGCCCGGCTGCCTTTATCGAAACCAATGTCAATGGCACGTTTCAATTGTTAGAAGCGACCCGTGCTTACTGGCAGACGCTGGCGGCGGAAGAAAAATCGCAATTTCGCTTTTTGCATGTCTCGACCGATGAAGTATTTGGCAGCTTAAACGCCAACGATCCGCCGTTTAGTGAAACCACGGCCTATGCGCCGAATAGTCCTTACTCGGCGTCGAAAGCAGCGTCTGACCATTTGGTGCGTGCTTATCACCACACCTATGGTTTACCGACCTTGACTACGCATTGCTCGAACAACTATGGCCCTTACCACTTCCCCGAAAAATTAATTCCACTCATCATCAGCAATGCCCGTGCTGGGAAAGACTTGCCGATTTATGGCGATGGCAGCCAAGTGCGCGACTGGCTGTATGTCGCCGACCATTGCACCGCGATCCGCCGTGTATTAGAAGCAGGCACGCCGGGCGACACCTACAACATCGGTGGCTGGAACGAGAAAACAAATCTGGAAGTGGTGCACCGTATTTGCGATCTGCTGGACGAATTGCAGCCCAAATCAAATGGCAGCTATCGCGATCAGATTCGTCACGTCACCGACCGACCCGGGCACGATAAGCGCTATGCCATCGACGCCAGAAAACTAGAAAAAGAATTGGGCTGGAAACCGCAGGAGAGTTTTGACAGCGGCATACGCAAGACGGTCGCTTGGTATCTGGCAAACGACGCCTGGACTGAACAAGTGCTGTCAGGCGAGTATAAAAATTGGGTTGCACTTCAATACAATTAACAATAAAGAGACGACATGAATACTCCCACTTCTGCTCCCGCCGCTCCCAATAAGCGCAAAGGCATCATCCTAGCTGGCGGCTCTGGCACACGCTTGTACCCGATCACGCAAAGCGTATCCAAGCAACTCTTGCCAGTCTATGACAAGCCTATGATTTACTACCCGCTGACATCGCTGATGTTGGCAGGCATACGTGAAATCTTGATTATTTCGACGCCGCAAGATACGCCTCGTTTCAAAGAACTACTCGGTGACGGTTCGCAATGGGGTTTGGAATTGCAATACGCGGTGCAGCCTTCACCAGATGGATTGGCGCAAGCCTTTATCATAGGTAGAGACTTTGTCGGGAATGATCCGTCTGCCCTTATCCTCGGTGACAATATTTATTATGGTCATCACTTTGAAGCTCAGCTTGCGGCAGCCAATCAAAACACTGAGGGCGCAACTGTATTTGCCTATCATGTCCACGATCCTGAACGCTATGGTGTGGTGGAATTTAATGCTGAGCAACAAGCGATCAGCATAGAAGAAAAGCCGCTCAAACCAAAATCAAACTATGCCGTCACGGGTTTGTATTTCTACGATCAACAAGTGCTCGATATCGCTGCCAACATCAAGCCGTCCGCTCGTGGAGAATTGGAAATCACCGACGTCAACAATGCCTATCTCAAGCAAAATCAACTCAAGGTGCAGTTGATGGGGCGCGGCATGGCTTGGCTGGATACTGGCACGCATGACTCCTTGATGGAAGCGAGCCAATTTATCGCAACCATAGAGAAGCGACAAGGCTTGAAAGTCGCCTGCCCGGAAGAAATCGCTTTCCGCCGTGGCTATATCAATGCCGAGAAGCTCGAACAACTGGCTCAAGCACTTAAGAAAAATGAGTATGGCCAGTATTTGCTTCGACTGCTTCACTCCAAGGCCTACTAATAACGATATCACTATGAAACCTGTTTCAACTTCTCTGCCCGAAGTCATCATCCTAGAACCCAAGGTATTCGGCGATGAGCGCGGTTTTTTTTACGAGAGCTTCAACGCCAACAAATTTGCAGAAGCAACCGGTCTACGCCCTCATTTTGTGCAAGACAATCATTCCAAGTCGAGCAAGGGCGTGCTACGCGGACTGCACTATCAAATTCAACAAGCGCAGGGAAAACTGGTGCGCGTGATTGCTGGCGAAGTCTTTGATGTCGCGGTGGATTGTCGCCGTAGCTCACCTCGTTTCGGGCAATGGACCTCCGCTATTTTGTCAGCAGAAAACAAACGTCAAATGTGGATACCAGAAGGCTTTGCGCATGGCTTTTTGGTACTCAGCGACAGCGCAGAATTTTTATATAAAACGACCGATTACTGGGCACCGGAACACGAACGCTGCATCGTCTGGAATGATCCACAACTTGCCATCGACTGGCCGCTGCAAGGCACGCCCTCTTTGTCCGCCAAAGATCAACTCGGACGTCTATTGGCAGAAGCTGAGACCTTCGCATGAAAATTTTATTGACAGGGAGCAGCGGGCAGCTTGGCCATGCTTTACAAAAAGAGTTGCAAGACTTTGCAGAAGTCATCGCCCCTACGCGAGCGCAATTTGATCTCGCTGATACGGATCAGATTGCGCCTTACGTCCAAGCGCTACAACCTGATCTCATTATCAATCCAGCCGCCTATACCGCGGTCGATTTAGCGGAAAAAGAAAGCGAGCTGGCGCATCGCGTCAACGCCATCGCAGCTCAGATCTTGGCTGAGCAAGCGCGGCTACTCGGCATTCCTTTGGTCCATTTCTCCACTGACTATGTGTTTGACGGCAGCAAAGTCGATGCTGATGGCAAGCTGCTCGCCTATCGCGAAGACGATGACACTGCGCCGCTCAATGTGTACGGTGCCAGCAAATTGGCAGGTGAGCGCGCCATCGCCAATAGTGGCTGCAAGCATCTGATTTTGCGTACCAGTTGGGTGTATTCGGGCGTCGGCAAAAATTTCTTGCTCACGATATTGCGGCTCGCCAAAGAAAAACCTGAGCTCAAAATTGTCAATGATCAGTGGGGCACGCCGACTTCGACACTATTTCTTAGTCATGCCTGTCGCAGCATCTTGGAACAAATGACGCAGGCAAGCGATCAGCAAGCATGGTGGAAGGCACATCAGGGTATTTATCATCTGACCCCGGAAGGTGTCACCACGTGGTGTGATTTTAGTCGCGCCATCGTGCAACAAGCACAGCAACTAGGCTTACTTGATCAAGTGCCCGCAATACATGGCATTCCTAGCGCAGAGTATCCAACGCCAGCCCAACGCCCACGCAATTCCTCCCTCGATAAAAGCAAGGTAAAAGCACACTTTCATCTCGCACTGCCCGATTGGGACCAAAGTTTGAACGAAGTATTAGCCACTTTTAATGTATGTCACTAAAACGAAACACCATCTGGAATCTGGTCGGTAGCGGTTCGCCTTTATTGGCGGCGGCCTTTTGCATTCCCTATACATTGAATGAATTAGGAGCAGCCGGTTTTGGTGTGCTGACCTTGATTTGGGCTTTAATTGGCTATTTCAATTTTTTTGATTTTGGAGCTGGCCGTGCGCTGACCTATGAAGTAAGCCGCCTGCAAAATTCGCTGCAAAACGCCAGCATGGATGTCAGTCGTTCGGCGATTCATACTATCCTCAAAGCTGGTCTGGTTCTCACCGCCGTCACAGGCGTGCTAGGTTTTTTGCTGATCGGTGGTTTAGCCCACGAGCTCGCCTACAACTGGCTGAAAATCACACCCGAATGGCAGCACGACACTTACCTCGCCTTGCTAATCACAGCGCTGGGCGTTCTACCCGCCACCCTCACCAGCGGCATGCGCGGTGCGATGGAAGGCTTAGGACAGTTCAAAGAATCGAATATCAACAAAATCTTCATCGGGTTTTGCATGTTTATCTTGCCTGCCCTGTCTATTTATTGGCACGGTGCGAGCCTTTGGAAGCTCACCGTTTATTTGGTCGCAGCCCGTTTGGTGACGGTCGCGTATAGCGTGTTTCAGCTCAAGCATTATTTACTTGTGCCAGCACATAGTGCGCCAACAAACTCCATTGCTACGCCATTGCGGGCGCAGATCATGCAATTGATGTCTTACGGCTTTTGGGTCACCGTCACTGGCATCGTCAGCCCGCTGATGGTGTATGGCGACCGCTTTTTCGTCAGTGCTTTGGTCGGCGTTGAACACTTGTCTCCGTACGCGATTCCGCAAGAAGGTCTGATGCGCGTGTTGATGATACCGATTTCGATTTGCGGTGCCTTAATGCCGGTGTTCGCCACCATCGCCAGCCGCCGTGAACTCAATTTATCGTATCAGGACAATCTCAAGCGCGTCACTAAAATCATGGCGGCGCTGTGCATTTTGTGCCTGCTGTTGGCTTATCCTGGCTTTTCGCTCTGGATATCTGTGGAATTTGCGCAAAAAGCTTTCCCTATCACCGTGGTTTTGATCTTTGGCACCTTTATCAATGGCATCGCTGTAGTACCATATACCCTGTTGCACGCGACCGGAAATACCAAGACCACAGCGCTGTTCCATGTTTTCGAACTATTCTTTTACATGGCTATCCTGTATGTCTTCACCCGGCATTTTGGTTTGATAGGTGCAGCAATAGCGTGGGTGTGCCGCGTGACGGTCGATTGGGCGCTCTTGCATACGGCGGCCAAACGACTCTTGAAACAAGAAGCACAAGAAGTGCAACAAGCGACCGCATGAACTCATTCACATTTTCCAGAAAGCGCACGAACTTATGATCCACGTTGCGATCATTAGCCATGGTCATGAAGAACTCTTGATAGCGAGCCAGCTAGGTGGTTTGCTGGCTGAGCGCGAGCGCCTCACACTCTGGATCAAAGACAACAAGCCCTCAGCCACATTAAAAAATTTCTGCGCCGAGCACGGCATTTTTTATACCGATGCTTCGCCGGGTCTGGGCTTCGGTCACAATAATAATTTCTTGTTTCAACTGATACAGCAGCAACGAGGCTTCGCCAGTGATGATATTTTTTTGGTGATGAATCCCGATATCACGGTCACGCCCGCCACGCTGTACACACTAGTCGAACAAATGCAGACATCTGGGCACGCGATCACCACCTTAAACTTGTATCGCGACACGCAAATGCAAGTCCCCGATACCAATATCCGCCATTTTCCTGGCATGGTATCGATACTCAAGATGCCGCTCACCAGCAGCTTTAGCGAAACCTATAATAAAGAACAGATCGAAGCTGAGGCGACGCAGCAAGCGATCGCCGTTGAATGGGCTTCCGGAGCCTTCCTCGCGTTCACGCCCGCACATTACGCCGCGCTCGGTGGTTTTGATCCAGCTTACTTCATGTATTTTGAAGACGTCGATATCTGCTATCGCTCGCGCAAGTATCTGAAGCAGCCTGTCTATTTCTACCCTCAACTCAAAGCCATCCACACCGCCGCTCACAAAAACCGCAACATCGCTTCGCAACATGCGCGCTGGTTTTTTCATAGCTTCTTTAAATTTTTGGTACGGCGCTATTTGCGGTGGAGTGCGAGTTATCCAAACGCACAAACGAGTCTGCGCAACAAATGAAAAGCAAGATACTCATCACAGGCAGCTCTGGCTTTGTCGGCTCGCATCTGGTGCAAACCCTGCTTGCCGAAGGCCAGGAGCTGATCTGCCCACAACGCAGCCACCGCCAGCTTGCGCACTGCTATTGCCCTACAGTCGGCGACATCGATGGGCAAACGCAGTGGGGCAACTTATTTGAAGAAGTGCATACCGTCATACACTGCGCGGCACGGGTGCATGTGATGAACGATACGGCAGAGTCTCCTATCGCCGCCTTTCGTGCAGTGAATGTAGAAGGCAGCTTGGCACTGGCGCGTCAGGCAGCGCTCGCTGGCGTGAACCATTTCATTTATCTGAGCTCGGTCAAAGTCAATGGTGAAAGCACCCGCAAGGGCATGGCCTTTGATGAAAATAGCCCTTGTTTTGCCGAAGACGCCTATGGCGTCTCAAAATTAGAAGCGGAGTTGGCACTACGAGAACTCAGCGAAAACAGTGGCATGGCGATCACCATTATTCGCCCACCATTGATTTATGGTGCTGGCGTCGGCGCGAATTTTTTGAATATGCTACGTTGGGTCAAGAAACAATGGCCTTTGCCGCTCGGCAGTATCCACAACCAACGTAGCTTTGTGTTTGTTAAAAATCTGACCGATTTCATCGCCCGTTGCGTGCAAAATCCACGCGCTTATCAAGAAGTGTTTTTTGTCAGCGACGGGCATGATCTATCGACCACCGAACTCTTACAAACGGCGGCGCGCGCACTGGGTGTTCCTTCGCGCCTTCTTCCGTTTCCAGCCATCTTGATTCGAATCGGCGCGACTCTACTCGGCAAAAAAGCGATCGCAGACCGGCTGTGTCTGTCGCTGCAAGTCAACAGCAGCAAAGCGCGCAGCCGTCTCGACTGGATTCCGCCCTACACCGTACAACAAGGCATGGCAGAAACCGCCGCCTCACTCAAGTCTCATTCCGCATCCACAAAACCGACATGAAACGCTTACTCGATTTATTCCTCGCACTATGCGCCACCTTGGTGCTCATCATTCCCATTACGCTAGTCGCCATCGCGGTACGCCTCACTTCACAAGGCCCCGCAATTTACTGGTCTGACCGCGTAGGCAAACACAATCGCATTTTTAAAATGCCCAAATTTCGCTCCATGCGCATCGACACCCCTGCCGTCGCCACGCATTTATTGGGCAACCCTGATCAGTTTCTCACACCCATTGGCTCCTTCCTGCGCAAATCCAGTCTCGATGAATTGCCCCAACTCTGGAGCATCTTAGTGGGAGATATGAGCTTCGTAGGCCCGCGTCCGGCTTTATACAATCAAGATGATTTGATCGCCCTGCGCACAGAAAAAAACGTTCATACCATCGTCCCCGGATTAACCGGCTGGGCGCAAATCAATGGACGCGACGAACTTCCGATTCCACAAAAAGTCGAACTCGACGCCTATTATCTTGCGCATCAGTCGCTGGTGTTGGATATCAAGATTTTGTTTATGACTTTTTTTAAAGTGCTGCGCAGAGACGGCATCACGCACTAACATTCAAATCACAGCAAACAACCTATGATGCATTCCCTGATCAACCTCCCGCGATTTCATAAGCAAGTCATCGCTGCCGTGCTTGATGCGATCTGTCTACCGCTGGCGTTTATGCTCGCTATTCTGACTCGTTATGACACGCTGAATGTCGAATTGATCCAGCATTATGCCGCGCTGATTATCGCCGTGCCTTTATTGGCGATTCCGATTTTTATCAAGATTGGTTTGTATCGTGCCGTGATTCGCTACATCGATCAAAAAATGCTCAGCGTCGTTGTGTTTGGTGTCACGCTCTCAGTTGCCGCTTTAGCTTTTCTCAGCTTTATGTTGCAACTCAATGCAATTTCGCGCGCTGTGTTTGTGACTTATTGGTCGGGCGCTATCCTCTACGTCGGTGCCAGCCGCTTATTGGCACGCGCCTATCTTGGCGGTTTACGCCGCAATCCCAACGCCATCAAAATCGCCATTTATGGCGCAGGCACAGCTGGCATGCAACTAGCCAACGCACTGCGTGCTGGTCACGAATTTGATTGCGTCGCCTTCATCGATGACAATCAAAGCATGCACGCCTCTTCAATTGCAGGCATCAAAGTCTATCCAGTGCAGGCCATCCCACAACTGATCAAGAACTTTGGCATTAAAGAAGTCTTGTTGGCGCTGCCCACACTTTCCAAAGCCAAACAAAAACAAATTCTCGACCAGCTAGAAACCTACAAAGTCCGCGTCAAAGTCACGCCATCGATTAAGAGTCTGGTCAATGGCGAACTGCGTGCGCAAGACATACGAGATGTGGAGATTGAAGACCTGTTGGGGCGCGACCAAGTCGAACCTGATGCCGAATTACTCGCCGTCTGCATACGCGACAAAAACGTTTTAGTCAGCGGTGCTGGAGGTTCCATAGGCTCAGAATTGTGCAGACAAATTCTCAAACAAAACCCCAGCCGCCTGATCCTGTTGGAGATGTCCGAATTTTCGCTGTACTCGATAGAACAAGAACTCGCCGCCCTGCGTGACCAGATCGCCCCGGCCTGCGAGATCAAACCTTTCTTAGGCTCCATCCACGACAGTGCCAAACTCCATCAAATTTTCACGAGCTTTCAGATCGATACGGTTTATCACGCCGCCGCCTACAAACATGTGCCACTGGTTGAACACAATCCAATTGAAGGCATACGCAATAATGTGTTTGGTACTGTAGCGTTGGCACAAGCAGCGATCACAGCGGGCGTCAAACAATTCGTCTTAATCTCCACCGACAAAGCAGTGCGTCCGACCAATGTCATGGGCGCGACCAAACGGCTGGCAGAATTGATTTTACAAGCCAATGCACGCCGCCAATCCGGCACCCGCTTTTGCATGGTGAGATTTGTCATCCGGCTCAGTAGTTCCTCTGTTCCGCAAACAAATCATGCAAGGCGGGCCTATCACCTTAACCCACAGCGAGATCACCCGCTATTTCATGACCATTCCCGAAGCGGCGCAATTAGTCTTGCAAGCAGGTGCAATGGGGCAAGGCGGCGATGTCTTCGTACTCGACATGGGCGAACCTGTACGCATCATCGACTTAGCGCGACGCATGGTGCATTTATGCGGTTTAGAAGTAAAATCCGACGAGCAACCGGATGGCAATATAGAAATCAAAGAAGTCGGCCTGCGCCCCGGTGAAAAACTGTATGAAGAATTACTGATAGGTGACAACGTAGAACGCACCACGCACCCACTCATTATGCGCGCACAAGAAGCGGAGTTGCCCTGGAACGAACTGCAGGCGGCCTTAGAACAATTAGAGCAGGCCTGCACAGAATTTAACTATGAAAAAATCCGTAGCCTGATACATGAACTCGTGGTGGAGTATCAACCTCAGTGCGGCATAGAAGATTTTATTTGGCAAATGAAGAACAAGAGCTAAACCACTCAACAAATTAGGTAAAACAATCATGTCCCAATTATCCAAAAGCATTTTCAAAGCCTACGACATACGCGGCATTATCGACCAGACGCTCAATCCCGACATCGCCTACGCCATCGGTCAGGCCTTCGGTAGCGCCGCCATCGCCAAGGGCGAGAAAACCGTCGTCATCGGTCGCGATGGTCGCCTCTCCGGACCTGCTTTAGCGACAGCACTGGCACAAGGTTTGCAAGCAACCGGCATCAACGTCATCGACCTTGGCATCGTCGCCACACCGATGGTGTATTTCGGCACCCATGTGTTGAACGCGACTTCCGGCATCATGGTCACAGGCAGCCACAATCCGCCTGATTACAATGGCTTCAAAATGGTGTTAGCCGGTGAAGCAATTTATGGTGACACCATCCTAGCGCTGTATGATCGCATCGTCGCCAAAAATTTTATCGAAGGCAACGGCGCTTACAGCACCCACGACATCAAGACTCAATATTTGGAACGCATCGTCAGCGATGTGAAAATCGCCAAGCCACTCAAAATCGCCATCGATTGCGGCAACGGTGTCGCTGGCGCATTCGCGGGCGATCTTTATCGCGCCATGGGCTGCGACGTGATTGAACTCTTCTGCGAAGTCGATGGCAATTTCCCCAATCATCATCCCGACCCTGCCCACCCTGAAAACCTACAAGACCTGATTCGCTGCCTGCAAACTACCGACGCAGAAATCGGCCTTGCTTTTGACGGCGACGGCGACCGACTTGGCGTAGTCACCAAAGACGGGCAGATCATTTATCCAGATCGTCAACTGATGTTATTTGCCGCCGATGTCTTGTCGCGCAATGCGGGTGAACAAATTTTGTACGACGTCAAATGTACCCGTCACTTGGCGCCATGGATCAAAGCGCATGGTGGCGTGCCACTGATGTGGAAAACCGGGCACTCACTAGTCAAGGCTAAACTCAAAGAAACCGGCTCACCACTGGGCGGCGAAATGAGCGGCCACGTCTTCTTCAAAGACCGCTGGTATGGCTTCGACGACGGCATGTACGCAGGCGCACGTTTGCTAGAAATTCTCAGCAAAGTCGCCGACATGAGCTCCACACTTAACAATTTACCGCAATCGACCAGCACGCCAGAATTGCAATTGAAACTCAAGGAAGGCGAAAATTTTGCGATCATCGCTCAAATGCAAAAAACCGCACACTTCCCAGGTGCGACCGAAGTCATCGACATCGATGGCCTGCGCGTCGAATACCCAGACGGCTTTGGTCTGGCACGCTCGTCGAACACCACACCTGTGATTGTGATGCGTTTTGAAGCAGAGTCAACGGAAGCATTAACGCGCATTCAGGCTGCACTAAAAGATGCGATCTTGGTAGTAAAGCCGGATGCTGAATTACCATATTGAGTACCGGGAACAAGTCCCCTCTCCCGCGTGCGGGAGAGGGTTAGGGTGAGGGGCGTTCAGCAACATCAAACAGTCGAAGTATACGCATCACGGAACCACCCTCATCCCCGCCCCTTCTCCCGCTTGCGGGAGAAGGGAGAAAAACACCTCAACCCGACGAGCCATCAACGTGAAAATTTTATTGATCCGTGTCTCTTCCCTAGGCGACGTCCTCCACAACATGCCCATCGTGGACGACATCAAAGCCCACTACCCCGACGCCCAAATCGACTGGGTGGTGGAAGAAGCCTACGTCAATCTGGTCAAGCTGCAGCCCAAGGTCAACAAAGTCATCGCCTATGCACAACGCCGTTGGCGCAAAAGCCTGGGCAACAAAACCACGCGCACTGAGATCAAGCATTTTTATCGCACACTGCGCGAAGAAGCCTACGACTTCATCATCGAAACTCAAGGCTTACTCAAAACCGGCATCATCATGGGCTTGGCACGTAAAGCGAAGAACGGTAAAAAAATCGGTCTCGCCAACGGCACAGAAGGCTCAGGCTACGAAGGCATTTCCAGAATTTTTCACGACCTCAGCATCCCCGTTGATCGCCGCACCCACGCCGTACAACGCGGTCGCATCGTCGCCGCTGCCGCACTCGGTTACGCCATCAACACTCCGGCCAGCTTTGGCCTACAAAAGTTAGACTTACATCCCGACTGGATGCCTAACGAACCCTACATCGTGTTCTTCCACGCCACCGCAGGCGAATCAAAAAAATGGCCGCGTGATCATTGGATAGATTGCGCAGGCGACCTACGCATCACAGGCTGGCCCATCCTACTCCCCTGGGGCAACGCAGCAGAAAAGGCCGAAGCAGAAGCAATGGCAGAGCACATGCCTAACGCGCAAGTGCTCCCCAAACTCTCCATGCAAGAAGCCACCGTCTTAGCGCAACGTGCCGCCTTAGTGATAGGTGTGGACACAGGCCTAGTCCACATCGCCGCCGCATACGAGACGCCAACAATCGAAATTTATTGTGATTCACCACGATGGAAAACCGAGGGCAACTGGTCGCCTAAGATTATTAATCTGGGAGATAAAGGCATGCCGCCGAGTGTAGCTGAAGTTGAAATCGCGTTTGAACACTTATTGAAAGAAACCCAGAAAGTAGGTGCGATTAACGAAGCGTAATCGCACAATAGACAATTACCTCGCAGAATGCGATTACGCTTCATCAATCGCACCAACTTGCAGAGAAATATTCGAAGTCCACAACAAACGACAACGATCCCAACAAGGTAACAAAAATGTTCATCAAAACAATTCGTCTGTTGACACTAATTCCGCTACTCTTTTCAATCTCCGCTCAAGCCAGTGAGATTGTGATCGCTGCAAAAGGTGGAACGTTTGAAAGCTGTTCAATCACGCAAGCGAAAACTTATTCTGGAGATTTCACTTTCACTTTATCAACCATTGAAAAATACAGTCACCCTGAATGGTCAACAAAAATCGGCTTCCTATTTCGGAATGACGCGGGAAACGAGTTATATAACATCGCTTATACAGACTCCCCATTCGCATCAGATATCAAGAAATTTGTCGCAGTTCAAGCTTTCAATTTTACAAAAGAAACCAAATCAGAATTATCGCCAACAACTTATCACTTTGCCCGAAATATTCTTCCAAGTTTCAAGTGGGACGAAGATCAGCCCCACCAAATACGAATCGTCTGGGATCAATCCAATGTTTTCATTACTCTCAAAACTGCAATGAGTGAAAAATTTGATTCGCTCATTATTGAGCTATCCGAACCACCATCACTATTCGAAATTATTGTTTCAGGCGGAAAATTTAAAATTGAAGTAAATGCAGAAGTCCTGAATAGTTGCGCAGAATTCGTTCAAAATTCAAAATGAATGCATTTGTATCCTTCACACACAGCGAACTCAGCGGCAAATAGATAAAGAAATCCCTTCAAATAGGTCAATGCCTCCCTACCGATGCACTAGCCTTCACCTCACCCTGCGGCTTAGCATCAAGCTTACTACCCGCATCTAAGATCTGCACAAAGATTTCGTCTTTTTTGATCATACCCAGCTCAAACCGGGCGCGTTCTTCTACCGCTTCCGTGCCAGTTTTTAAGTCTTGTACTTCGGAGTCGAGTTTTGCGTTGCGCGCTTTGAGTTCGTCGTTTTTTGCTTGTGCCGCAACTACTTGTTTATCAAGTTCGTTGACGCGCAGCCAGCCGCCCTTACCTAGCCAGAGGGGGTATTGGATGAGCAGCAGTAAGGCGACGAGAAGGATAGTGATCAGACGCATAGCTTCATGGTTTTTTTAATTCGTACAGGTACAAAAAAGGGGAACATCGCTCCCCTTTTTGCTCTCAATTACTTGAGATTGTAAAATGCATCGCGACCAGGATAACTCGCGATCTCGCCCAAATCTTCTTCTATGCGCAAGAGTTGATTGTATTTTGCCATACGATCAGAACGGGACATGGAGCCTGTTTTGATTTGCAGGGCATTCATACCAACAGCGATGTCAGCAATCGTGCTGTCTTCTGTTTCGCCTGAGCGATGGGAAATGACGGCAGTGTAACCAGCGCGTTTTGCCATTTCGATGGCGGCGAAAGTTTCGGTCAAAGTACCAATCTGATTGATCTTGATCAGGATGGAATTGGCGATGCCTTTCTGTATGCCTTCTTTGAGAATCTTGGTGTTGGTGACGAACAAATCATCGCCGACGATCTGCACTTTTTTGCCGAGCTTTTCAGTGAGGATAGCCCAACCTTCCCAATCGCCTTCGGCCATGCCGTCTTCGATGGAGATGATAGGATATTTGTCGCACCAGGTGGCCAGCAAATTAGTGAAATCTGTGGAAGACAAGGTCAAGCCCTCGCCTTCCAAATGGTATTTGCCGTCTTTGTAGAATTCACTGGCGGCGCAATCGAGACCCAAGGCGATTTGTGTGCCTGGTGTGTAACCAGCTGCTTCAATCGCTTGGATGATGAGCTTGATCGCTGCTTCGTGGTTTTCTACGGAAGGGGCGAAACCGCCTTCGTCGCCAACCGCTGTGGTCAAGCCTTTGTCATGCAAAATCTTTTTCAAGTTGTGGAACACTTCCGCGCCATAACGGATCGCTTCACGGAATGTCGGTGCGCCGACCGGGATGATCATGAATTCTTGCAGATCGAGATTATTGTCCGCGTGGGCGCCGCCGTTGATGACGTTCATCATAGGCACAGGCAATTGCATCGCGCCAGAGCCGCCGAGATAACGGTACAAAGGCAAGCCAGCGTCTTCGGCTGCCGCTTTCGCCACTGCCATCGACACGGCCAACATGGCGTTGGCGCCTAAGCGGGCTTTGTTTTCTGTGCCATCGAGATCGATCAAAGTGCGATCCAAGAAGGCTTGTTCATTCGCATCCAAACCCATGATCGCTTCGGCGATTTCGGTGTTGATGTTTTCGCATGCTTTCAAAACGCCCTTGCCCATGTAACGGGATTTGTCGCCATCGCGCAATTCGATCGCTTCGCGGGAACCAGTCGATGCGCCAGACGGCACAGCGGCACGGCCCATCACGCCAGACTCCAACAAAACGTCACATTCCACAGTCGGATTGCCGCGTGAATCAATCACTTCACGACCGATAATATCTACGATAGCACTCATTGAAAATTCTCCTAAACAATCAAAACTCAATCAAAATAAAAAGGCTCAAACAGAGCGGGCTCGTGGCGCGGATAATCACAAGTGTTCGGG
Organism: Burkholderiales bacterium; assembly: GCA_016200845.1. Taxonomy (GTDB): domain Bacteria; phylum Pseudomonadota; class Gammaproteobacteria; order Burkholderiales; family Burkholderiaceae_D; genus Undibacterium. Next base: position 17,319 of record JACQDW010000025.1, read on the forward strand.
TACGAGCTTGTCAAAACGCAGCAAACAAATCGCTGTTCTCAATTATTTGCAATCACTCTCAGCTTCAATACACATTTATGGTTTTGAAGCGATTATCGTTCATCCACAGATCACCAAAAATTGGTGGTAAAAATTCGTTTCCAGCGACTCTCGTAGGGCGGGTGAAACCCGCGCTGCTCGTTCACCCGACGGGCTGGCGGCGCGGGTTTCACCCGCCCTACAATGTTGCAATCATCTCTGTCAATAAAAAATCGCCCCACAAAACCGTCCAGCTTTGCGAGGCATTTTACTTAATTAAAACTTGTTTCTAAAAATCCGTTTTTCTTGACCACACGATCCAAGTCGATCAAGGTCGCTAACAATTCTTTCATGCGACCGAGCGGTACCGCATTCGGTCCATCTGACATCGCTTTTGCAGGATCAGGATGCGTTTCCATGAATAAACCGGAGATACCCACGGCCACCGCAGCGCGGGCCAAGACCGGAACAAATTCACGTTGACCACCGGAGGACGTGCCCTGGCCGCCCGGCAGTTGTACGGAGTGCGTAGCATCGAACACGACCGGGCAATTGGTTTCGCGCATGATCGCTAACGAGCGCATATCGGATACCAGATTGTTGTAGCCGAAAGAAACCCCGCGTTCGCATGCCATGAAATTATCCTCAGGCAGCCCTGCTTCTTTGGCTGCGAGACGCGCTTTGGCGATAACGTTGATCATATCGTGCGGGGCTAAGAATTGCCCTTTCTTGATATTGACTGGCTTACCTGATTGCGCGCAAGCTTGAATGAAATCCGTTTGGCGGCACAAGAAAGCTGGCGTTTGCAGCACATCGACTACGGCAGCGACTGGCTTGATCTCGTCTATCGCGTGAATGTCAGTCAACACTGGCACGCTCAGTTGCTTTTTGACGTCGGCCAAAATCTCCAAACCTTTTTCCATGCCTAGGCCGCGGAAGGAAGTGCCAGAAGAACGGTTGGCTTTGTCGAACGAGGATTTATAAATAAAAGGAATGCCCAACGCTGCTGTCATTTCTTTCAAAGCACCGGCAGTATCCATCGCCATTTGGTGCGACTCAATCACGCAAGGACCAGCAATTAAAAAGAAAGGTTGATCCAGACCGACATCAAATCCACATAATTTCATCTTGATTTTCCTTATGCAGATTTTGCGATTTGATTGACCGACTGAGTTGCGGCCTTGTGAGCCAACGCCGCCTTAGCAAATGCCGTGAACAAAGGATGTCCATCACGCGGTGTCGATTTAAACTCTGGGTGATATTGCACGCCCAGGTAAAACGGATGCACGTCTTTTGGCAACTCAATAATTTCGCACAAGTCTTCGGTCGGGGTGCGAGCAGACACCACCAGACCAGCGTTTTCTACACGTTTCAGATAGTGATTATTGGCTTCATAGCGATGACGATGACGCTCAGTAACGACATTGCCGTAAATATCGGCTGCCAGAGTTGCAGGTTGAATCGCGCAAGTTTGTGCGCCCAAACGCATCGTGCCGCCCAAATCGGAATTCTCGTCGCGGGTTTCGACTTTACCATCATGACTTTGCCATTCATTGATCAGGGCAACCACAGGTTGCTCGGTTTCCAGATCAAATTCAGTGGAGTTTGCCATGCTCAAACCAGCTTTGTTGCGGGCGTATTCGATCAGAGCAACTTGCATACCTAAACAGATGCCGAGGTAAGGAATTTTGTTTTCGCGGGCATAACGTGCCGCCAAAATTTTGCCTTCCACGCCGCGCTTGCCGAAACCACCTGGCACTAAAATCGCATCGTATTTTTCTAATGACTTGGTGCCATGCGCTTCGATTTCTTCGGAATCGACATATTCGATATTCACGCGGCTTTCAGTATGAATGCCAGCATGACGCAAGGCTTCGGTCAGAGATTTGTAAGACTCAGTCAGATCGACATACTTACCAACCATGCCGATCGTGACTTCTTCTTTAGGGTTTTCTAAGGCGTAAATTAATTTATCCCACATCGCCAAATCAGCTGGCTTTGGTGCCAAACCTAATTTGTCGCAAATGATCTTGTCTAAGCCCTGATCGTGCAACATTTGTGGAATCTTGTAGATGGTGTCGGCATCCCATACTGAGATCACCGCTTCTTCTACCACGTTGGAGAACAGAGAAATTTTGGCGCGCTCGTCATCAGGAATACGACGATCAGCGCGGCACAATAAGGCATCTGGGAAAATACCGATTTCACGTAACTTTTGCACGCTGTGCTGGGTTGGTTTGGTTTTTAATTCGCCCGCCGATGCCAGATAAGGCACCAAAGTCAAATGCACAAAAGCAGCGGAACTTTTACCGGCACGCAAACTCAATTGACGCGCCGCTTCTAAGAATGGCAGGGATTCGATATCACCGACAGTGCCACCAATTTCCACCAAAGCGACATCAAAACCGGCTGCGCCGCGATGGATATATTCTTGGATTTCATTGGTGATGTGCGGGATGACTTGTACAGTTTTACCCAGATATTCGCCACGGCGCTCTTTACGAATCACGGATTCATAAATCTGGCCGGTGGTGAAGTTATTGACTTTCTTCATCTTAGCGGTGATGAAGCGCTCATAGTGCCCCAAATCCAAATCGGTCTCGGCACCGTCATCGGTCACGAAAACTTCGCCGTGTTGAAATGGGCTCATGGTTCCAGGATCCACATTGATGTAGGGATCGAGTTTGAGCATGGTAACTTTGAGGCCGCGCGATTCAAGAATAGCAGCGAGTGAGGCAGCAGCAATGCCTTTGCCTAGAGAGGAGACGACGCCCCCGGTAACGAATACGAACTTAGTCATTGCAGAAGGTGCCAGACGGCACAAGCGGGAAATTCGAATTATACCGCAAGATGCCCTTACCCGCACCGACGCGGGTAAGTTTTTTTAGCCAGAAATAGCAGATTCACTAACACAAATCCGAGCAAGCAATACTCAACCAATCCTGCCCTACTTGTTTCTGCACAAAAATCTGCTCACCATCCAAACGATACGATAATTGGCAATAGTGACGCGGGCTGGACAAGACCTGAGGGTTCAAAATCACATAACAATCGCCATCAACATAACGAACAGATCGCGTGATTAATCCGGGGTGCCCCTCCCTATGCAAGCGCGCTCCTATGCTTTGGGTATAAGCGTAATCATTTTTATGCAAAATCCCCGCATGCGTGGTGCAATGAGGACGCAAGTCGAGCAAAGCCGCGTCGCAGCCTATCTCATACACCTTGCGTTCGATTTGTACTGCTTTCTTATGAAATCCTGCATCGCTCAAAAAACCGCTATACCAGTGATAAGCCGTCTCATAGACCGTGGTCTCGACCGACTCCGCCCCATACCAGACACCAAACCGACCATCGGAATAACGACTGGCCTGCCAGTGCTGAAAAGGCCAGTCAATCGCATTGAGCCAATGGGCATCTTCAAATGGTCTGTGAATCACCGGCGTCGCCGACACAAAAGCGGGCGGCTTTACCTCATCCTCCACATGCTGCGCCAGTCGCCAATCTTGCGGATCACTACTTAAATCATCAAACAAATCCTGAGAAACTTGTATTGATACGATATTTCTAAACACTTTGTCGTGCACATCGACCAATTGCACTTGCGAGAAAAGTGATTGCATCAGCTTCCCCGCGCTCGATCTAAATAAGTACGCACCATCAACAAGCCTGCAAAGCCCCACTCTTTGACCACTTGCACAGGCGAGAGATTGTCAAAAGCACGGTTGCGCGTCGTCATCCAGCAATAAGCCAGATCGCGATTTTGAGGAAATAATAAACGTAGATTTTTGTGGATGCCGAGCAGATGACCGACCCGCTCATATTGATCACGACTGCTGCCTATCGCCTCACCTTTGCGGTAACGGCTGAGCGTCGCCCGATTGGTCGCCGCGATCCCCAATAAGGCGGCCTGATCCTCGGTAGAAAGCTGCCAATGATCCATCAGTGTCATGACCATCTTGGCAAGCGCCCCTTTGTCTTCAGGAGCATGAATCGGTGAATCTTGGGCTTGCAACAAACTAGACATGATTTACTCCCATCAAGACAAAGCGACGAACTTGCGTCACGAACTTGCATAACGAACTTTCATCAATATAGCATCAAGTTTAAATGAAAACAAATTTTGTTTCACAAATACAGAAGCATGTCACAAGCACCAAAAATCGTCCAACTGCTACAATCCTCTCATCTTGGTATTTGAGTTTCCAATATGTCATTCATGCCGCCCCGCAGCTTAACTTCACTACTCAACCCCAATCCCTTCGCCAGCCACGCACTCCATTCTTTGGATGTGAATGGTCACAGTAACTATTACATGGTGAGAGGTGAGCCGCGCGATTATTGGATGTTTAGCCTTCTTGCCTCCTACCACAAAAAACACGACCGGAGTTAACAACGACATGTTCACACTACTTCAATGGCAATGGAACGATTATGGAGATTTTCACCGTTCACGTCGTAATCTTTTGATTCACATTATCGTGGTGCCGCTGTTCTTAGCCGCGAATGCTACCCTGATTATACAACTCATCCATCACAACTATGTGCTTGCCGTTTTATCGGCCTTAGCGATGATTTTTTCGCTTGCGATGCAAGGGCGTGGACACAAATTGGAAAGCACGCCGTCAATTCCCTTTAGCAGTCCACTCAATGCGATCGCTCGCTTACTCTTGGAGCAGTGGATTAATTTTCCTCGCTTTGTTCTGACGGGAGCTTGGTGGCGTGCCTGGAAATCGGCAGAGGCTAATCCAAGCTAACTTGCAACTGAATTTTGGCAAAATTTTGCGCCGCCTTGGCTTGCGATAATTCAGCGATTTCACTGCCGCGACGAATCACAGAAGCCGACCAGGCCCACGTTGCATCACGCCACTGATAGCCCAATTCGACTTCAGGCACAAGGCGCTTGGGATGGACTGCCAAGGTCTGACAATTAAAATAAGCCCCTTGCACGGTCGCGTTGTACGCCACCGCCCGCAGTGCGCTACGGGCAAAAGCAAAACCCGCGTTCTGCGTCTCCAAGGTATTCAAACGCCCCCAACGCCATAGCACATCGATCTTCGCATCATCAAAAATATTCCCAAGACGCACACCAGCACGCACTGCCACATCGCCATGATCCTGCCATTGCCAGCGCGCAGAACTGATATCTGCACTCACGACAGCGCCCCACTCTTGCTTAAGCTGTGTGTTCCAAGCCTGCGGTAAAGGTTGATTCAATAAGCGATGTAAGTGCGTCTGCGTCCACTCGCCGCCAGCGCAGGGGCCAAAGCAGCCGAGGTCAAGACCCAGACGACTTGCCTTACCATTTTCCAATTGCTGCTCGCGAAACGCGCCCACATACAACCAGCCTGCATACGGATGGTCGAATCGACTTAATTGTGAGGGACGTAAATTGATATTGGAGGCGGTATATAAATCCTGCCCGATTTGCCAGCCATAGCTGACAATCTGATGCGGTTGTGCCAGTGTGCGTTTAAAGATCAAGTGATTGCCGCTGGTATAAAAACCGTCGTCACGCTTTAACAGCAAACTATCATTTTCTATGTCAAGAATGAGACTGCTTCTTCCCGACGCTCGCACCGCATCGTACTCAGCACGAGACGGCAAGAATTCTTGCGCTACTACGCTATAACTCGACAAACTCAAAAATAAGGGCAAAAGAAATGTAGAGAGGCGCATGACGGATTTAGCTCAATCAAAAACGCTTATTTTACCTGAGGCGCGGTCTTCAAAAGATTTTGTATCATCTGATGACAGGCCTGCGCGGTTTGCTCCGGAATCTCCATCGGCAACAAGTGCCCTGCCTTCATTTGCACAAAATTTTTGCCGCACAGTTTGCGCACCGCTTCTAAACCACCTTGTCTGCATTCCACAGATTCGGTGCCGCCCACAAAACCAATGGGCACTTTCAAACCACGTCGGGCGATCTTGCCCAAATTGCGGGGCAAAGTGACATAAATCGCGCTTTCGATTTCTCGGTTAAATTTCAAACTCACACCTGCAGGATGCTCTTCCATACCCGCATCAATGTAATCGCGCAGCACTTCGGGTGGCCAGATGGCAAATTTATCTTTGGTCGCAAAATGCTCAAATGCTTCATCGCGATCCCGCCACAAAGTTCGGCGTTTAATCGAAAATTGCGCAGGCGAATATTTTTCCAGCAATCCCAAGGTGCTGAACACTTTCAAAAAAGCCGAACGCCATCCCGTCACCACTGGCGAATCGATCATCACCACACATCGCACCAAGTCAGGTCTTTGAAACGACGCCATCAGAGACAAAATTCCGCCCAATGAATGCCCTAACAAAATCACAGGTTCCTGATAACGCGACTGCAAAGTATCAATCAATTCTTGCACCAGCAAAG
>JACQDW010000030.1 GCA_016200845.1 Burkholderiales bacterium
CGGACTTAGCATGCGCAGTCTCTGTGTCAAGGAACAAATCAATTATAGGGGCGATATCGTCGCAAAAACCCACTGTCGTTTTTCATACCACACTCAGCCGCCCGACTGTCGGAGTTTGCCGACAGTTGGTGACCAGAACATCTCCGTCTGACAAAAAAACGGTCCATAATAGAAAAAGCGAATTTTGCAGGTGAATTGCAAATCAAATTCTTCATGATGCGATAAGGAACACCGATTTATGGCAAGTTCAGGTTTATCAAAACATAGCGGATTCACCTTAGTTGAAATTGCAGTCGGACTGCTTGTCCTTGGACTGGCGATCGGCATGACTTTGAAATTTACGCGTGGCATGCAAGACGGGCAAAACCGACAACAAGTGCGGGCGCAATTGGATGCTATCGATGCGGCACTTGCGAACTTTGTCGCCATCAACAAACGTCTACCCTGTCCCGCCAATGGCAGCTTGGCGTCAAATGCTGCCGGAGTCGGTCTGGAGCTCATTTCACCCGGCCCCCCGCCTGCAGCAAACCCACCAATCGGGCAATGCAGCCCCACCAATCAAATTAATGGGGTTGTTCCCTGGGTCAGCATAGGCTTAAGCGCTGCCGACGTGATTGACCCTTGGGGTGGACGCATACTCTATCGGGTCGATCCAATATTGGCACAGGCCGCTCCCCTGAGTGCGATGATGAACATGACAAACTGCGATCCCTCAAGCACCGGTGGGACGGTCGCGAATGCCTGTAAAGCACCAGTCCCATCTTGCACAGGCAATGCCAACTGTACATCGCCGCTCAATTATCTGATCGGAAAGGGGCTTGATGTCTGGAATGGGATAAACGGCGTCGCTGGCTGGAATCTCAGACAAAATAATCGCACGACAGGAACAGGCGCTGCGTATGTTCTCATTTCGCAAGGGCCCACCGGAACCGCTGCCTACAACGCAAGTGGTATCCTACAGCCTGGCACGATGGCAGCAGGCACCAATGAGACGCCCAATCGAAATAATCGGGCTCTTGCAATTCCATCTGCACTTGCCAATACCTATCGCGATGCCGCTAGCAACGATATTGCTGGTGCGGCTCACTTCGATGATTACATCAGTCATCCCACTATTTTGACAGTCATTAATAGGGCGAATCTTGGACCGCGTGCGCATTAATCAAGAGCGCGGCGCGGTGCTCATCTTAATCGTCGCCATCGTCCTTCTCATCTTACTGGCGAGTCTAGGTCAACTCGCTTTACGTGAAATGAGCAAACGCTTTGACCAAAAAAATACCCTACAAACTCAGCTCGACAAACTTGAAACCGCCTTAACTAATTTTGTGGTCCAAAACAAGCGTCTTCCCTGCCCTGCGGATGGCCGCATCGCCTCCAATGCCGCCAATGCGGGCATAGAGGTCAGTTTTCCTGCATGCAATCAGCAACAATATGGTGTGATCCCATGGGCGACACTAGGGATCTCGGAAATTGAAATCTTGGATTTATGGGGCGCGCGCATTACTTATCGGGTAGACCCCGCACTAGCCGGGAGCATCACGCCTTTAATGAATATGAGTAATTGTGACGTCTCGGGAACTGGCTCTGTCGCAGCTGGCGGCGCATGTCGCACACCGACGCCAACTTGTGTTGCCAACCCAGCGACCTGTACATCACCAAGCACTTTTCTGGCAGGAAAAGGGCTCGATGTTTGGAACGGTGTCGGCGGCGCAGCTGGCTGGGCGGCACGTGTCAACAATCGTGTCACTGGAAGCGGCGCAGCGTTTGTCTTGATCTCGCATGGTGACACCGGCGCCGGAGCCTACAATAGTCGCGGCAATTATCAACCCGGATCAATTGGGCCAATCTCGCTTGCTCCCCTGCCTGGAACTCAATTTGCTGGCAATAACGAAATGCCCAACATCAACAATCAAATCCTCGTACTTCCCGCGACTCAAGGCAGCACATTTCGCGACGCGCAGCGCGATACCAGCCGTAGCCTGAACAATTTTGATGATGTTGTGCGGCACCCGAGCATCTCAGCAATATTGACGCGCGCATCTTTGCAAGAGCGGGTCCATTAAGAACGCATCACTGCCCTTTAGATTTATCAATCTTTTCTTTCGTCGTGTCGAGCGCAGGATCAAGAACATCGTGTATTTTTCCATTTGACCGATCAAGACTCTGCCCAACTTTTAACTCTGTTTTCTGACCGTCACCAAGATAAATCGAGATGACCGAAGGTCGGGAGGCAGATTGCCTCACACGAATATTTTGAGCAGACTGATTTTCTTCCAGTGCAGTTTGATTCAGCCAAGTCGTACTCTTACCGTTGGCACGCCGCACAAACCCATTAACGGTCAATTGCAATTCTGGCTGATCTGCCAAGTTGAAAACCGGTATCGGTGATATTTTCTCACTCGCTGCCTCAACTTCCCTGACACCCGTTTTCCTCATATGATCAAGGGATAATCGTTCCGTTGGCGTAAAAAACAATCTGCCTAGGGGTTTAGTCTGTGTCTGCGCCTGAGTCGGTGCAAGCAAACAGCAGAGACAACAAAATAGGGCTAACTTGGATCGCATAAAACACCTCAAGAAGATCACTGAGTGGGCGTCACGGCCTGAGCCGGATCAGCAACTGGACGTCGCCCAATACTCAGCCAATATAATTCGCATTCGCCATCCAGACGAGGCATGATCAGGTTAGGTTCAACGTTGGGCTTCGTGACCATACTGCAATTTTTGGGAATGAATGTTCCAATTTGCGATAAATCTGCCAGAAGATTCAACATATCACCTTCGTGCAATAACGGTAAATGGATCGCGATTCGACTTGCCCGCAGTTCCAACTCTCCCACCAAGATGGAAGGATCAAGCTGCACGTTTTGCCGGGGAAATATCTCATAGCTCAGGGGTAAGAGTCGGCGCGTTTCTTGAATTTTCTTTACGTGTTCGACGAAATCAAGTCGCTTCTCTTCCCCGACAAACCCTCGTTTTATAGCCGAGAGATAAGTCGGCTGATATTGATCGATATCGTGCTTTTCGCTACTGATTACCAGCAGCTTTTCTTGCATTTGAGTGAGTTCGGTCTCCGCCTGTAATTGCTTATTCTGTTGTTGCGTCAATACAAATCGAATTCCAACAACTAAGGACACAGCCAACACGATTGAAACCCCTAAGTGCAAACTCGCGCGACGGATGATAGGAAAATCATCTTTGAGAAATGATTTATTTGCCACCGGCTGTTTAGCCGATGGCGAACTTGTTTTGGGGGGCGAGGCGAGATTCTGAGCCATTTTATGGTTTCCAGATAATTTGCACAGTAAAGCGTGGAAGCTCGGCTGCCGATGCGTCTCCCGCTCTTGCCTCAAGCTTTACGCCTGGACGAACATCAAAAGGAGGCTTGAGCATTGTCACTTGCAAATGTGCGTCTCGCTGCAAGTCTTTAACGAATTGTTCAGCACTCGTCAACGCAGCGCGGTAATCTTGATTAAATCGCTCAATCTCACAATCTAGACTGAGTTGCTCTATCTGCTTATTGGGAATCCCAAACATGGTTGCTGGCGATAAAACATCTGCTGAATCAAGGGGAGGAGGCGCAGCAAGTGCCGGATCAAGACTAGAATCTGCCCTCCCAATTGATTCCCATTTCAAGCCATAAATCTTCACTTGCGGTAACGGCTCCAGTGCTTCACTGACCGTACGCAACAACGCATGCATTCGGGGCGAATTCTTTAAGATCGTCTGCTCCAATTCCGAAGCAGCTTTCATTTCGACAGGATTAGCAACTGTCATTGGCATACTGGCGAGCACCGACTTATATTTCAACGAAACAACTCCCGTTTCGTTTTGCGCTAATTTGACCATTTCTGTTGCTCGGTAAGCCTTTATACCATCATTGGCAGCCCAGGCACATGCGAGCGCCAGCGTCGCAATACTTGTGGCATTTAAGGTAGTCCTGAGTTGAAGCAACTTGTGGAGTTTGGTGTGCTCATCGGTCGCATAGTGACTCTCAATCCGACCCAGAGCCAACAGACTCAAGAACAAAGGATCACATACACTCAGCGTGATCTTAGTCTTCTTGGGAAGAAACAAGTCACGCGCCTCATCCAGATCAATGAAACGATAGCTCAGACCGCCCTCATTCAAACATCGGGGCCGCAAAAAATTCACGATTTCAGCAGATGCCACGACAACGATTTGCAGAGGATCACCACGAGCTAATAATCTCGTACTGGCGAGGAATTGCCTGGTCTTAGCAACTTCAACTTCCGCGACTTCAGCGATCGCTTCTGCACTCCAGGCAGTCTCGGGTGACAAGCGGCTAAAGCGTAAATGTCCCTCTTGAAAAAAACTTTGCCTCAGCCCACTCGATTGATGAGTCACCAACAAACTTGCTGCATTCCCTACCTTAAGTTTTTTAAAAAGCAGAGGCTTCAGTAACGCCACTGAATACACCCCGACCACGTGAATTTTCAAAGTCCGCAATGCGTCCAACCAAGGCTGCAATATCTGTGGATTTGTCAATGCACTAAACAGTACCAGATCATCCTTGCGTCCACTTTTCTCACGCCCTTGGTGGCTAGCGGTTCGATAAGGCGTATCGCGATACAAGTTTTGCAGACGACGATCAATTAATTTCTTTTGCGCAGGCCCGAAAACATGAGGAAGACTTTCGCGTTGAAAATCCTCTTCAATTAAATCAGTGAGAAGCAGTACATCGGGTTCAGCTTGTGACGCAAAATAGTCAGAAAACTTCGACCATCCGCTCGCGTAATGATCAAAGGTCCGCACGGCAGAAAAATTACCATTCTCCCAGACCATTTCTGAGAGCTGATGATTTGTCAGATAAAGCAAGTGCTTTGCCAAAGTAACCTCTAAGTTCTCAAGTCTTCATTTTGCTGATGGTGTCGTAAATTGGCCCCATCACAGAAAGCATAATCCACCCCAGAATCAGACCTAACAACACGGTCATCACTGGCTCAATCAGTGCCTGTACTTTCTCTATCGTTTCTTTGATATCGCGATTATAGAAATAACTGACATTGCGCAAAGCTGTATCGAGTGAGCCGGTCGCTTCGCCTATCTTCATCATGCGAATCACCAAAGGTGGAAAAATTCCAGTGGTTTGAAACGCCGAGCTAACGTTTTGACCTTCCGAGATCAATTCTCCAGCCCGCCTTAAGCCTGCAGAAATCACTTCATTATCAACGATGTCTTCGGATAAGCGGATGCAATCCAAAATAGTAATGCCCGACTCATACATCAACGCAAAATACGTCACAAAACGAGACAAGATAATCTTATGCAGGGCAGGTCCTATCACCCAAATGCGCAACTTAAATCCATCAGCCAAGAGCCTCGCCTGCGGGCTCCGTTTTAACCAAATTCTCATGGCAATCCACAACACAATCGGAATCGCAATCAAGGTATGCCAATAATGAATAAATATTCCAGATGAATAGATCAGTATCTGCGTATGCATGGGCAACTCTTGTCCCATATTCTTAATAAAACCCGTCAATTGCGGCACCAGATAAATCATCAGAAAGAAGGTCACGCCCATCACAATGGTTCCCACAAACAGGGGATACATAATGATTTTTTTTGCCTGCGCCGTTAGCTCATC
>JACQDW010000031.1 GCA_016200845.1 Burkholderiales bacterium
CCATACGAAGCACCAAGCGCGCAAGCGTTGTTGCTATCAACCCAGGAGAATTGTTTAGCGGCGGCTGCCATGCCGAGTTTGAGATCGACCAATGGTTTACCACCCCAATCTTGGCTGATAGAGTCGGTGAATTTCTGTCCATAGCCGAGTGAGCCGTGGAAATCGATGAACACCACTGCATAGCCCGCGCCAGCATAGGTTTGTGGATTCCAGCGATAGCTCCAGTTATTCGCAAAGCTGCCTTGGGGACCACCGTGCACGATGAAGGCGACCGGATACTTTTCACCCGCTTTGTAGTTCCAAGGCTTCATCACATAGCCGTAAACTTTTTCGCCTTTGGCACCGGCAAAACTAAATTGCTCGTAGTCGCCAAAACGCACATCAGCCAGCGCTTGCTTATTCACATCGGTGATCGCTCTCCATGTGCCTTGTTTGAGATCAGAGTGAAACAGTTGCGCGCCCGAGGCTAGATTCGCTTGTACGATCACGGCGGTGGAACCACGCACATCAAAGCCCGCGACCGAGCCATTAGCGCTTAATGCCTTGACCGCGCCGCTCTGGGCATCGATGGCAAACAAACGCAATTGACCGACATCAAATGCGCTGGTGTACAAAGTTTTTCCATCCGCTGACCACGACAAGTTGGAAGCAGAACGATCCCACTTATCCGCCAGCGCATGCTTCTTGCCTGTCTTCACATCCATCAACATGATCTGGAAACGATCGGCCTCAAAACCTGGGCGCTTCATCGCCAGATAAGCCAGCGTATTGCCATCGGGCGAGAACACTGGCTTGGCATCCCAAGCGAGATTTTCCGACGTCAGATTTTTGGGTAGCGCACCGCCCGTCGCGGGCACTTGGTAGAGATCAAAATTGGTGGACCATGCTTCGGTTTTTCCCGCAACGCGTGCCGAGAAAACGACGCTCTTTCCATCGGGGCTGAAGTTATAGTCTTCGTTATCGCCATCTGGTTTGGAATGCACATCGGCTTCCAGACTGCCGGAGAGATTGGCAACGGCGTTGTCTGCAACGTGGTTAGCGGAGAGCGGAGCGGAGAATAAGACATTGCGACGGCCATCCGCCCAAGTGTCCCAATGACGGATAAAAAGTTTGTCGTGAATTTTGCCGCTGGCTTTGTTTTTTGATTTCGCTTCCAAGCGATCTTTGGTGCAATTCAAATCAGCGCAATCGCGAAATACTTCGATAGACATCGCAATGCGATCTTCTGTCGGCGCCACTTTAAAACTCTCAACATCGAGCGGCAAGTCGGTGACTTTTTGCGCCTCGCCACCAGCGATTGCCAAACGCCACACTTGACCGCTACCGGAACGGCTGGACACAAAATAAATCGCATCACCCTTAGCGGACCATTGTGCACCCGAATTATTGCCTTCGCTATTGTTGCTGATATTGGTGAGCTTCTTAGGCATAGCTTGGGCATCGGCCAAATTCACCATCCACAAATCCCAACGTCCGCGATTCTTATCCAGATCGACAGTGCGCTGCGCATACACCACCAGCTTGCCATCTGGCGACACAGCGGGAGCCACAACGCGCTCCATCTTCACCATGTCTTCCACCGTAAATCCGCGCCCATCTGCCCATACGCTGCCATGCGCAGCCAAACCGCTGATCGCTAGCGCCGCAGCACTCATTACAACATTCTTTATTCTCATGTTTTTCTCCTGTGGGATTCTTGATCTAAAAAACTAGACTCGGCATTTTATCCCTAGCAGAAGATGTGATGTTTGGTCTTTTGCAAATATGTGTTGGTACAGACTTGTCGTTGCTCAATTCGTCATTGAACGGGTAGGGCGGGTGAAACCTGCGCAGCTCAGGTGGCTGGCGGGCTGGCGGCGCGGGTTGCACCCGCCCTACAAAAATGATGAGTGCAGAGTAGACATGAAATTTTTTCAAATAAATCAAAAAACAATTTGCATATTTGAATTCTGGTGTTATAGTACACTACAACAGTGATCTGTGAAGGTGTAAGAGATGAAGTTAACGGGAAGGAAGCCCTATGGCCATCCAATGGAATGACAATGCGCCGATTTATCGGCAACTCAAGGACAAGGTGATCGCCATGATTCTTGAGGGGAATTTGAAAGAGGGAGACGCTTTGCCATCTGTTCGGCAAATCGCGGCGGATTTTCAGTTGAATCCGATCACAGTCTCGCGTGCGTATCAAGAGCTGGTCGATGAACACATCGTCGAAATGAAAAGGGGATTAGGTATGTTTGTATTAGAAGGCGCGGCGCAACGCTTACTCGCCAGCGAGCGCGAACGTTTCTTAAGTGAAGAATGGCCAGCGATGTTAGAGCGCATTCGCAGATTGGGAATTGATGTCAGCACCTTACTGGCAAATCAAAATCGAGGAGAGCCAACATGAACACACTCGTTCGCGCTCAAGGACTTTGCAAACGTTACGGCAAAAAGCCCATCCTTAAACAAGTCAGCTTTGACATCGCAGCAGGCCGCATCGTGGGCTTGATCGGCCCGAACGGCTCCGGCAAAACCACGACCTTGAAAGCGATTTTGGGCCTCACCTCGTTCGAAGGCGAACTATCGGTCTTGGGCTATGACCCGCGCACCGAGCGCGACGCCCTGATGAATGAAGTGTGCTTTATCGCCGACGTCGCCATCTTGCCACGCTGGTTGCGTGTGTGTGATGCGCTAGATTTTGTCGAGGGCGTACATCCTAAATTCAATCGTGAAAAAGCGGAGCGGTATATCGCCAATACGAAGATCGATTCCAAGATGCGCGTCAAAGCCATGTCCAAAGGCATGGTGGTGCAATTGCATCTGGCATTAGTGATGGCGATCGACGCGCGCTTATTAGTGCTGGACGAGCCGACCTTGGGGCTCGATATCATGTACAGAAAAATGTTCTACCAACACCTGTTGGAAGACTATTTCGACGAGAACAAAACCATCATCATCACCACACATCAAGTCGAAGAAATTGAACATATTCTGACCGACGTCGTGTTCATACGCGAAGGCGAAATCGTCCTGCAATCCTCGATGGACGACATTGCCAAACGCTTTGTCGAAGTTAGCGTGGACGCCAGCCAAAAACAACAGGCAGACGCTCTGCAACCACTCGATCAACGCTCCGTGTTTGGGAAAACCACGATGCTATTCGACGGCATAGCCGCGGACGATCTGAGTCAATTCGGCCCATGCAAGACACCGGGTGTCAGTGATGTATTTGTAGCGATGATGAAGGGGAGTTATCAATGAATTCTTCAGTACAAAAAACGATGAAAACTTTTTACTGGTTGGTGCGACGGGAGTTTTGGGAGAATAAGGGTTTATTCCTTTGGACGCCGCTTGCGATTGGAGGTTTTCTGATTTTTCTGTATGTAAGCGCTGAGATTTGGTTGGATCCATTTCTGAAAATAGACGGTTACCTCGACCCAGTCAACTACAAAGCCGAATTAACACGGTGGGTAAATGAACGAATCTACGCCTCTATCGTGGAAATGTCGCACTTTTTCGTTCATGTCTTGATGATCTCCAGTGCCTTTTTATCTAGCGTGTACTTATTCGGATCTTTGCATAGTGATAGACGCGACCGCAGTATCTATTTTTGGAAATCATTTCCCACTTCTGACGCGCAGGAAGTTGGGGTCAAGCTGTTTTTCCCCCTGTTTTTAGCGCCACTGATAAATTTGTTGATTGCAGTGATTAGCTTTCTTGTTGCGAGCTTCCTGATCGCGAGTTACTCGTTATTAGGACACGTGAATGTTTTCGTGGCCGTGTTTTCGAACATGGAAATTTTTAAGTTCGCTCATGGGCTTCTATTGTTGCTCCCCTATTACATGCTTTGGTCATTGCCGACAGTAGCGTGGTTCCTGATGATTTCAGCAGGCTCAAAATCGAGAGTTTTTCCGTGGGCGCTCGGGATTCCGCTTGCGACCATATTTTTCGCCGCTTTTTTAAAATCGATCCTTAAATTGAATTGGGATTTTACTTGGATACTCAATCAAGTTATTACTCGGTGGATAGCAGCAAATATACCAGCGAGTTGGGTGGCTAATAAGGAGATTACAAGGAAATTATTTCAGGGCGCTAGTCCTGGAAGCGGTTATTTCACCCTGGAACGTATTTCCAACGTCGAATGGGGCAATCCCAGCCTGTGGATAGGCGTTGCTGCTGGTTTAGTGATGATCATAATAACGATACGATTGCGCAAGAACGCAGCCGAACTCAATTACTAAATAATTGCTGATCCGCACTAAGATTTGATTCATCCCCCTTTTTCCCCGATTCATCGGGGATTTTTTTAGCTTGGTCATAAAGCGGCGCAATTGTGATTAAATTTGCTATGCTTCCGTTTTGTTTTAATGGTCAAATATTAATAATTTTTGCGGGTTTTATTCTGATTTGCCGCAATTTTTTGTGCGTCCCACGTTGAAGATCTGAACGATCTTTATCATCTCCTTAGGAAAAGAAAATGAAATTGAAACCAATTTGTCTGGCAGTCGTAGTTGCCCTGAGTGGCGCAAGCTTGTTGAGCACCCCCGCGCTGGCGCAAAAAGCGGCCAAGGTACAAGCGGCGAGCACGTACACCTCGGTGGAAGGCATCACAGAATATCGCCTCGCTAATGGCCTGCGCGTGTTGTTGGCACCCGATGCATCCAAGCCGACCACCACCGTTAACGTCACTTATCTGGTTGGTTCGCGTCATGAGAGTTATGGCGAAACTGGCATGGCGCACTTGTTGGAGCACTTGCTGTTCAAAGGCACTAAGACCAGCGGCAACTTGATGGATCAATTGAGCAAGCGTGGTATGCAGTTTAACGGCACGACTTCCTATGATCGTACTAATTACTACGAATCCTTCCCTGCCAGTGACGACAATTTGCAATGGGCATTGAGCATGGAAGCGGATCGTATGATCAATTCCAAAATCGCCCGCAGCGATCTTGATACCGAATTTTCTGTCGTGCGTAACGAGATGGAAATTGGTGAAAATAATCCGATTGGCGTGTTGTGGAAGCAATTGAGCGCAGTGACTTTTGACTGGCATAACTACGGCCATAGCACGATAGGTGCGCGCTCTGACGTAGAAGGAGTGAAGATTGAAAACCTGCAGGGATTTTATCGCAAATTCTATCAGCCTGATAATGCCGTGTTGATCGTCGCGGGTAAGTTCGATGCTGAAAAGACTTTGGCTTTGATTGAAAAGACCTTCGGTGGAATTGCCAAGCCAAGTCGTCAAATCGAAAAAACCTGGACCCGCGAGCAGATCCGTGATGGTGTTCGTGAAGTGACAGTGCGCCGTGTCGCTGATCAACAAGTCGTGGCGATTCTCTATCCGACAGCGCCCGGTAGTCACGCCGATGCTGCGGCTATTTCTGCTTTGAGTGATATTTTAGGTGCGACCCCGACTGGCCGTTTGCATAAGGCTTTGGTGGAAACTAAGCAAGCAGTGCAGGTGGGAAATATGGCTTTCCAATTGGCGGAGCCTGGCTATAGCATGTACCTTTCCGTTCTGGGTAAAGATCAAGATATCAACGCAGCGAAGAAAACCTTGATCGATGTTGTCGAAGGTTTAGAGAAGAATCCGGTGACCGACGCAGAACTCAAACGCGCTAAGACGAATTTGTTAAACGCTTTGGAAAAGACCATCAATGATCCGCAGCGCCTGTGTGTCAGTATGTCTGAATCGATTGCTTTGGGTGACTGGCGTTTGTTCTTTATTCAGCGCGATCGGATCGAGGCATTAACCCTCGACGATATCGCACGAGTCACTAAAAATTACTTTAAGCAAGACAACCGCAGCGTTGGTCAATTTGTGCCTGTGACGACACCAGAGCGCGCAGAAATTCCGGGTGCACCTGACGTCGCAAAATTGGTCGATGGCTACAAAGGCCGTGCCAAAGTCGCCGCTGGTGAAACCTTCGATGCGACACCAGCTAACATCGATAAGCGCACAGAAAAAGTCACGTTGGCAAACGGCGCAAAAGTCGCTCTGTTGAGCAAGAAAACACGGGGCGAGACGGTGACGGGTAGTTTGAATCTGCACTTTGGTGATGAACAAAGCTTGTTCGGAAAAAAGGTCACCTCTGATTTGGCTGCAGACATGTTGATGCGTGGTAGCAGCAAATTTAGCCGCGCTGAGTTGGACACAAAATTGGGCGAGTTGAAAGCGAAAATTAACATCTCTGGCGTGGGACAAAACTTGAACGTCAGCTTTGAAACTGTGCGCGCAAATCTGCCAGCAGTGCTCGATGTGCTGCGTGAAGTATTGCGTGCGCCTAGCTTTCCACAGTCTGAGTTTGACTTGCTGGTCAAAGAAAACTTATCTGCTTTAGAAAGCTCACGCAACGAGCCAGCAGCAGCGATCGCCGAAGCACAAAAGGCAAAGAGCAATGCACCGTATAAGAAAGGTGACATCCGTTACTCAACCAGTATCGACGAGAGCGTCGCAACTTATAGTGCGGCGAAGCTAGAAGAAGTTAAAGCCTTTTACAACAGCTACTATGGTGCAAGCGTGTCGGAATTCAGCTTGGTCGGTGATTTCGATGCGGCTGAAGTGAAAGCAAAGTTGGCGACTGTGATTGGCGATTGGAAGAGTGCAGGAAAATTTGTGCGCGCACCGATGTTGGCGTTGACTGCAGCGAGCGATTCAGTCAAGTTGGAAACTCCAGACAAGGCGAATGCGAATTATTCTGCCAGCTTGCCGTTTGAATTGAACGATCAAGCAGCGGAATACCCAGCACTGATGGTGGCGAATACGGTGCTCGGTGGTGGCATCAAATCACGTTTGTTTGGACGCATTCGTCAGAAAGAAGGCATCAGCTACGGCGTTGGCAGTTTTGTGTCCGCGCCTGCCTTGGACAAGACAGCGACGTTCGGAATCTCAGCCATGTTTGCTCCGCAGAACTTGGAACGCCTGCAAAACGCGATCAAAGAAGAATTGAGCTTGTTTGTGAAGGACGGAATTACAGCAGCAGAGTTGGCTGACGCCAAGCAAGCCTTGGCACAAACGGCGACATTGCGTCGCGCTCAAGACCCCGCTTTGGCTGGTAGTTTGCGCAGTCAATTGTTCTTAGGTCGCAACATGGCATTTGAAGCAGACCGCGACGCCAAGATCGCCGCTTTGACGGTAGAGCAAGTCAACGCAGCGATTCGTGCTTATATCAAACCAGAAAACATCGCTCACTATTATGCGGGTGATTTTGCTGGCGCAGCTAAGAAAGCAGCGGCTGCAGCTAGTGGTACAGCAGCGAAATAAAGCTTTGCGACTGAAATAAAAAATCCCCGGTGCAGCGATGCACCGGGGATTTTTTTACGGCCCAACTTTATTCCATTTCTAAATCATTTGTGTCTAGGCGACGAGCCGAAGACAGTGGTGTAGCAGGAGGGGTAAAGGAGCATGCTCCTTTCCTGCGCAACGGTCTATGCTATGCATAGCATAGATTCCTTCAGCGTGAGCTTTAGCACGGCGAGGCGAAGGTAACAACGACACGAATGATTTAGAATTGGAATTACATCATGATCCAACGACCACCAGCATATCGCACCCGTATCCGGTCGCCGATTCTGAAAGGCGAGCCATTCGTCAAATAAATTGCATGGGTACGTCCATCTTGCATACGGATGGTGACTTCGGTCTGCACATGAGTTTCCGTGCTGCCTCTGTCCATTTCATTACCTATCATGCCGCCTATGATGGCACCACCGACCGTCGCTGCAGCACGCCCACCGCTGTCTTCATCGTGATCGTAGCGTTCGTAATAATTGCCGCGACGATAGCTACGAGAATAACTGCGATCGCTACCGCGACCTAATTGATTGCCGATAATGCCGCCCAAAATTGCGCCTACCACCGCGCCGCCACCGCGTGTCGTTTCCACGGTTTGACCGACGCTGCGGATGTTGACGATTTGCGCGATTTCTCCTTGTTCTACTTCGCCATAGGTGGTTTGATCGGGATATTGACGCGGATAGTCGCTGTTGTAGTTATTGGAATAATTGGAGTTGGATGAATAGTTATCGTAACCGGGGCTGGAATAAGCCACCTGACGATGCACGACGCAGCCAGTTAATTGAGTGAAGATGAGAAGGGAGCTGATCAGGAGAAGTTTGCGCATGACGGTTTCCAAAAAAAGGCTGGGATTAAGCTGATAACGCGATTCTGCCTTAATTGTTGACGCCGTCATGCACCTGGCTGAGAGTGCTTCTGCGTGAGACTAGTCGTGCTGCGAGATGATGCCCGCCGCTTGTAAGTTGGCGATTTTGTCAGGACTGTAATGCAAGAGGTCGCGCAAGACTTGTTCTGTGTGTTGCCCCAACAATGGCGGCGCGCCCGCATAATTCACCGGTGTTTCGGATAAGCGCATGGGGCTGCCGACTAGCTTGACTTCGCCTGCGGTTGGATGCGGCAAAGTCACGCATACTTCGCGTCTGCGAGGATAGGCACCAACACATCACGTTGTTGCACGCGCAGTGGATTTGTCACGAATCGTGGGTCATCGGCCAGCTCAGGACAGCCGCCAACTTGAACAAATTTGCGATATTGCCCGTCATTTCCGGCTGCGACGATGATGTGTCCGTCGGAGGTGGCAAAGGTTTGATAGGGCACGATGTTTTGATGGGCATTACCCCAGCGCTTGGGCGTGTTGCCGCTGGTGAGATAATTGCTGCCCATATTCGCCAGCATTGCCACTTGCACGTCGAGCAAGGCCATATCGATGTACTGGCCTTCACCGGTGCGATCGCGATGGGTCAGTGCAGCCATCACGGCGATCGTTGCATACATCCCCGTCATCAAATCCGCCATTGCCACCCCCGCTTTTTGCGGGCCACCGCCGGGTAAATCGTCACGCTCTCCAGTCAGCGACATGAAGCCGCCCATACCTTGCACTATAAAGTCATAGCCCGCGCGTTGGGCATACGGCCCATCTTGTCCAAAGCCGGTAATCGAGCAATACACCAAGTCAGGTTTGATGGCTTTCAGTGATTCGTAATCGAGACCATATTTTTTGAGTTGCCCGACTTTGTAATTCTCTAATACCACGTCTGATTGCATCGCCAGCTCACGGATAATGGCTTGCCCCTCGGTGCTGGCAATATCGACGGTGATTGCACGTTTGCCGCGATTGGCCGAGAGGTAATAGGCGGCTTCGGTGGTATTATTTCCCGCGCCGTCTTTCAGATAAGGAGGACCCCAGCTGCGAGTGTCGTCGCCTGCACCGGGGCGTTCGACCTTGATGACGTCAGCGCCGAGATCTGCAAGATTTTGTGCGCACCAAGGACCGGCTAAGACGCGGGTTAAGTCTAGGACGCGGAGATGGCCGAGTGCGGTTTTATTGGCTTGTGCAGTGGTCGTGTTTTGCATGTGTATTTTTGAAGAATAATCAGAGAATCAGTGGAGGAAAAATGTGGACTTACCCTAAAGTTGTAGCGCATCGCGGTGGTGGTCGCCTGGCGCCAGAAAACACGCTCGCTGCCATGCAGTGCGGCCTCGATTATGGTTTTCGCGCCGTGGAATTTGACGTGATGTTATCAAAGGATGGCATTCCTGTGCTCATGCATGACCCTGAATTTGGTAGAACTGTGGCAGGAAGTGGTTCGGTTTCCAACACTTTGGCACAAAGCCTGACACAAATGGATGCGGGCTCGTGGTTTGATCCTCGTTTTTCTGATGTGCATGTGCCGACTTACGAGGCGGTGTTCCACTTTTGTCAGGCGCATGGCATTTGGATGAACGTAGAGATCAAGCCCGTCCCCGGGTTTGAACAAGAAACCGGCACCGTCGTGGCACGCTTAACCTCCGAATGGATGAGTAAAACAGAGCACGCCATCACGCCATTATTCTCGTCTTTCTCGTTGGACGCCTTGATGTGCGCCAAACAAAGCGCGCCAGACATCGCCCGTGCTTATTTATTGGAAGATTACGATCCCGATTTTCTGAACGCGCTACAAAAATTAGACGCCGTCGCTCTGCATACCGACCACAAAAAGCTGACGCCAGAATGGGCCAGCGCCATCAAGCAAGCGGGTTATGGATTGATGTGCTATACCGTGAATGATATAGATCGCGCTAAAGAAATCCGCGCTTGGGGCGTCGATGCGATTTGCACCGACCGTATCGATCTCATTCCTTTCCAAGCTTAGTTTTTACAATTGCTTACGTCCCTTACAAATTTACAGTCATCAAAGCCTTACGCTTGGCGTTATAGTCTCATCAGCGCAAGCAAATGCTGAAAAACAAAGTTCAACTTTAATCTGTAAAGGAAATAACATGAAAACTCTTATCGCTGCCATCTCTCTCTTAGCTCTGGTTTCCGTCAATGCTCAGGCGCAGACAGCAACTCCCAATGTCACCAAACGTCAGGAGCATCAACAAAAACGCATTGCAGAAGGTGTGCGTTCCGGTGAATTGACTGCCCGCGAAACAGCTAATCTGGAGCGCCAAGAGGCTAAAGTGCAGGCAGATAAGCACGCTGCAAAAGCCGATGGTGTTGTCACCTCAGCCGAACGCGCCAAGCTGCAAGCCGAAGAAAATCGCACGAGCCGCCACATCTATAACAAGAAGCATAATCAGCGCACTCAATAAGTCTTGAGCGCTCCACGCAAGCCGATGTTGTACGCAACATCGGCTTTTTCACATCTATTCACACTCATTTGTGGCGTAAGCAGCGGACAGAAATGCATTTTTAGCGCAATTTGCCTATGCCCTCACGTATAATTAAAGGTTAAACCCACAATTTGTCGGCCTTTTGCCTTACTTTATATCGACTATCACCTATGAACTCGTCAGAAATTCGCGAAAAATTCCTTAAGTTTTTTGAATCCAAAGGACATACCATCGTCCGGTCTTCCAGCTTGATTCCGGGCAATGATCCTACGCTGTTGTTCACCAACTCCGGCATGGTGCAATTTAAAGACGTGTTTCTGGGGCAAGATAAACGTAATTACAGCCGCGCCACCACAGCGCAACGCAGCGTGCGCGCCGGTGGTAAGCATAATGATTTGGAAAACGTCGGCTACACCGCGCGTCACCATACTTTCTTTGAAATGCTGGGCAATTTCTCGTTTGGCGATTATTTCAAGCGTGATGCCATCAACTATGCTTGGGAATTATTGACCGTTGTGTACGGTCTGCCAAAAGACAAACTGACCGTCACCGTATATCAAGAAGACGACGAAGCCTATGGCATTTGGAAAGACGAAATTGGTGTGCCAGCCGAGCGCATCATTCGCATTGGCGACAACAAGGGCGCGCGCTATGCCTCCGACAATTTCTGGCAAATGGCAGACACCGGCCCTTGCGGTCCTTGCAGCGAGATTTTTTATGACCACGGTGCCGATATTTGGGGTGGCCCGCCTGGCTCTCCTGATGAAAACGGTGATCGTTTTATCGAAGTCTGGAATCTGGTCTTTATGCAGTTTAATAAAGACGAGCAAGGTGTCTTGCATCCACTGCCTAAACCTTGTGTTGATACCGGCATGGGCTTGGAACGTATCGCCGCGGTATTGCAGCATGTGCATTCCAACTACGAGATCGACACTTTCCAAAACCTGATCAAAGCCGCCGCGCGTGAAACCGCTTGCGCTGACTTGAACAATAATTCCCTGAAAGTGATCGCCGATCATATCCGCTGCGCTGGTTTCCTGATTGTCGACGGCATTATTCCTGGTAACGAAGGCCGTGGTTATGTCTTGCGTCGTATCACGCGCCGCGCTTTGCGTCATGGTCATAAGCTGGGTCAAACCAAACCCTTCTTCTACAAATTGGTGGCGGATTTGGTCAAGGAAATGGGCCTTGCCTATCCAGAATTAGCCGAAGCAGGCGAGCGCGTAGCGCAAGTCTTGAAGCAAGAAGAAGAGCGCTTCGGTGAGACGCTGGAACATGGCATGAAAATCCTTGAAGCAGCATTGGCCAAGGACAATAAAAACCTCGACGGCACAACCGCATTTACGCTGTACGACACCTACGGTTTCCCTTTAGATTTGACGGCCGATATCTGCCGCGAGCGCAATGTGGTGTTGGACGAAGCCGGTTTTGATGCCGCCATGGCGCATCAAAAGCAAATGGCGCGTGCAGCAGGCAAGTTCAAAATGAACACTGCGATTGAGTACAACGGCGAGAAATCCAAATTCGTCGGCTACGAACAATTAAGCTACGACAGCCAAGTGATTGCACTGTATGTCGATGGCGCAGCGGTGCAAAAAATCGAAGCAGGACAAGCCGCGATTGTGGTCTTGGATGTCACGCCTTTCTATGCTGAATCCGGCGGTCAATGCGGTGATTCTGGTGTCTTGCAAGCTGGTAGTGGTGCCAGTTTCGAGGTCGTCGATACGCAAAAAATTCAAGCCGATGTCTTTGGTCATCACGGCGTATTAAATACAGGCAGTCTCTCCATAGGTGACAAGCTCAGCGCACAAGTCGCACAAGCAGTGCGTGCGCAAACCATGCGCAATCACTCTGCAACCCACTTGATGCACAAGGCTTTGCGCGAAGTGTTGGGCGCGCACGTGGCGCAAAAAGGTTCTCTGGTCGATGCGGATAAAACGCGTTTCGACTTCAGCCACAATGCGCCAATGACAGCGGAAGAAATCCGTCAGGTAGAAACCATCGTCAACCGCGAAATTCTCGCCAACGCGGCAACGCAAGCGCAAGTGATGGGCTTTGATGATGCGGTCAAGCATGGCGCGATGGCTTTGTTTGGTGAAAAATACGGCGACGAAGTGCGTGTTCTGGACATCGGTAGTTCGCGCGAATTATGCGGTGGTACCCACGTTTCCCGCACTGGCGATATCGGTCTGTTCAAAATCGTCGGCGAAGGTGGTATCGCGGCAGGTATTCGTCGTGTTGAGGCCGTGACAGGCGAGGTCGCATTTAATCTCGTGCAAGACATGGGCGCGCGTATCGCTCAGGCAGCGGCCGCACTAAAAGCCCAGCCCGAAGAAATCGCGCAGCGCATCGGTCAATGGCAAGAACAAATGAAGTCACTGGAAAAGGAAGTGGCGACATTAAAATCCAAATTAGCAGCGAATCAGGGTGACGCTCTGTTGTCGCAAGCGGTGGATATCAATGGCGTGAAAACCTTGGCGGTATGTTTGGATGGCGCAGACGCGACTACCTTACGTGATGCCGTGATTCGCATGAAAGAGCAGCTTAAATCAGCCGCTATCGTGCTGGCATCGGTACAGGACGGCAAAGTCAATCTGGCGGCGGGTGTGACTGCCGATAGCATAGCTAAAGTCAAAGCGGGTGATCTGGTGAATTTTGTGGCGCAGCAAGTCGGTGGTAAAGGCGGCGGTCGTCCCGATATGGCACAAGCAGGTGGCACGCAACCTGAAGCCCTGCCAGCGGCTTTGGCCAGCGTTGCCTCTTGGTTGGCGGCTAAGTTGTAAATTTGTTTGAATTGACGTGCGGCATTAAAGTGCTAGATAGAAGTGCACAAGAGTGTGATTTTTATCTGTTGCAATGCACAATTGCCGGGGATTTGCGGTAAAATCCTCGGCACATTGTTTCAGGAAAATGACATGTGGCGCGTCGCCAACAGGTCTGAGTATTAGCTCAACTAAGAGCTCAACTAAGAGCTCATCAAAAGCCCATAAAAAGCCTATTAAGGCCATAGTGCTTCAAGGAAAATTATGCAATTCAATAAAGAACTGGATGCCCGCGGCTTAAGTTGCCCGCTTCCTATCTTAAAGGCCAAAAAAGCCTTGGCCGAGATGGTCACTGGCGAAGTGTTGCGCGTGATCGCCACTGATCCCGGATCGGTGCGGGATTTCAAGGCCTTTGCCAAGCAAACTGGGAATGAACTCTTGTCCCACCTCGAAGTGAGCAATGAGTTTGAATATTTTCTCAAGCGCAAATAGGCCTCAAGTACAAAGACTTTGCATCCTTTGAGCGGGGTAGGCAAAAAACCACAATCTAGTTTGTGGTTTTTTTTTATCAAAGGATCTTGATTTGATAGAAGAAATCATCAGTTTTCGCAAAAAAGAACGAACGTTCTAAAAATGCAGACGGGTTTCCTGTTAACATCTATAATCAATTACTTTACGTTCACGTCAATTCGCCATAATTGGCCACATTGCAAAGCGATATGAACGTGTGCCAGCGAACAGTTTCTAGCAATTCCCCATTTTTATTTTTTTATCTTATCAGTACACAGTAAAGGCAGACCTATGAAAGTCTTAGTACCAGTTAAGCGCGTGGTTGATTACAACGTTAAAGTCCGCGTGAAATCCGATGGTTCTGGCGTTGATATTGCCAACGTCAAAATGTCCATGAACCCTTTCGACGAAATCGCAGTGGAAGAAGCTGTGCGTTTGAAAGAAGCGGGCGTCGTGAGCGAAATCGTTGCGGTTTCCTGCGGTGTTGCGCAATGTCAGGAGACTTTGCGTACAGCCATGGCGATCGGTGCTGACCGCGGCATTTTGGTCGAGACCGACGTTGAATTGCAACCATTAGCGGTTGCAAAATTACTCAAAGCCCTGGCAGAGAAAGAGCAGCCACAACTGATCATCCTGGGTAAGCAAGCGATTGACGATGATTGCAATCAAACTGGTCAAATGTTGGCGGCATTATTGGGCTGGCCGCAAGCGACTTTTGCATCCAAAGTGAGCGTTGCTGATGGCAAGGCCACTGTGACTCGCGAAGTTGATGGTGGCTTGGAAACTTTGAGCTTGAGCTTGCCAGCGATCGTGACGACCGATTTGCGTTTGAATGAGCCACGTTATGTGACTTTGCCTAACATCATGAAGGCCAAGAAAAAGCAGCTCGACAATGTGAAGCCTGCTGATTTAAGTGTCGATGTTGCTTCCCGTATCAAGACACTCAAAGTCGCAGAACCAGCAAAACGCTCCGCTGGTATTATCGTTCCAGACGTTGCGACGCTGGTTGGTAAGTTGAAAAACGAAGCGAAAGTAATTGGCTGATCGCCCTTTATTTGACGCACATTTCGACCTCTTTGTCTCACAATTTAGAATTTAGTGGAAACCATCATGACTACTCTCGTCATCGCTGAACACGATAATGCTTCTTTAAAGGGAAGCACCTTAAATACAATTACTGCCGCCACGCAATGTGGTGGTGATGTGCATGTCTTAGTCGCAGGTCACAATGCCGCTGCGGTAGCACAGGCAGCCGCACAAGTCGCTGGCGTTGCCAAAGTCTTGCACGCAGATGCTGCTTATTTTGCAGACGGTTTGGCAGAAAACGTCGCCGAACAAATCCTGACAATCGCCTCTGCTTACAGCCATATCTTGGCACCAGCAACCGCCTACGGTAAAAACATTTTGCCTCGCGTAGCAGCCAAGCTCGACGTCTCGCAAATTTCTGAAATCACTAAGATCGATGCGCCCGATACCTTCGAACGCCCGATCTACGCAGGTAATGCGATTGCCACTGTGCAGTCCAGCGATGCGATCAAAGTCATCACTGTGCGTACCACTGGTTTTGATGCGGCTGCCAATGGCGGTGCTGCTGCGGTGGAAGCTTTGGCGGCGGTGGCTGATAGCGGCAAGTCGGCATTTGTCTCACGCGAAGTGGCAAAATCGGATCGTCCAGAATTGACGGCAGCAAAAGTCATCGTTTCTGGTGGTCGCGGCATGGGTTCGGCAGAGGCATTTAAAGTGCTGGAACCTTTGGCTGATAAGCTGGGCGCAGCGATGGGCGCGTCCCGTGCTGCGGTTGATGCTGGCTATGTGCCTAACGATTGGCAAGTTGGTCAAACTGGTAAGATCGTTGCTCCAACTTTGTATATCGCCGTCGGTATTTCTGGCGCGATCCAGCATTTGGCGGGCATGAAAGATTCCAAAACCATCGTGGCGATCAACAAAGATCCAGAAGCACCGATTTTCTCCGTAGCGGATTACGGCATCGTCGGCGATCTGTTCGAGATCGTGCCACAGTTGGTTGCTGAGCTGGGTTAAGCATTCTTGATTCAGGCATGAAGGAGGGCGCAGAGAAGCAAATGATGTTCTCTGCGCCCTTTGTGTTTGCGTCTCAAAAATTATATTTACTGGAGATAGTATGAGCTACGTTGCCCCCCTAAAAGACATTCTGTTTGTCATGAAAGACTTGGCTGGTTTAGATGAAATCAGCTGCCTGCCCGGTTGCGAAGATGCGACCCTGGAAACCGCCGAGGCGATTCTGGAAGAAAACGCACGTTTTACCAGTGAAGTGATTGCTCCTTTGAATCGCTCTGGCGATCAGGAGCCTAGTTATTGGAAAGACGGCGAGGTTTTCACGAGCAAGGGCTTTAAAGAAGCCTTCAAGATGTTTGGCGAAGCTGGCTGGCAGGGTGTGCAGCACCCAACAGAATTTGGTGGTCAGGGCTTGCCTAAGTTGTTAGCGACGCCGTGCATAGAGATGCTGCATGCGGCGAATTTGTCGTTTGCATTATGTCCTTTGCTTTCCGATGGCGCGATTGAGGCTTTGTTGACGGCGGGGAGTGATGCTGACAAAGCCATGTATCTGGAAAATCTGATTTCCGGTAAATGGACAGGCACTATGAATCTGACTGAGCCGCAAGCTGGCTCGGATTTGGCGATGGTGCGCACCCGTGCTGTGCCGCAAGACGATGGCACTTACAAAGTATTCGGCACCAAGATTTTCATCACCTATGGTGAACACGATATGGCGGAAAATATCGTGCATCTGGTGTTGGCGCGTACGCCGAATGCACCGGAAGGTGTGAAAGGTATTTCGCTGTTCATCGTGCCGAAGTTTTTGGTCAATGCGGATGGTAGTTTGGGTGCGCGCAATGATGCTCATTGCGTTTCTATCGAACATAAACTGGGCATCAAAGCCAGCCCGACTTGCGTCTTGCAATTTGGTGACCACGGTGGCGCGATAGGTACTTTGGTGGGCGAAGAAAATCGCGGTCTCGAATACATGTTCATCATGATGAATGCGGCGCGCTTTGGTGTGGGTATGCAGGGTATTGCGGTCGCTGAGCGTGCTTACCAAAAGGCGGTGCAATACGCCAAAGATCGCATGCAGTCGCGTGATTTGGCAGGCTCCGCCGGTCCGGTGGCGATTATCAATCATCCTGATGTGCGTCGTATGTTGATGTCTATGCGCGCCCAAATTGAAGGCGCTCGTGCATTGGCGTATGTCGCTGCAGCGATGAGCGATAAAGCGCATCATCACGCTGATGCTGATGTGCGTAAGCAAAATCAGGCGGCGTATGAATACCTGGTGCCTATCGTCAAAGGCTGGTCAACTGAGATGTCTTTGAACGTCACTTCCACTGGTGTGCAGGTACACGGCGGTATGGGCTTCATCGAAGAAACCGGCGCAGCGCAATACTATCGTGATGCACAGATTCTGACGATCTACGAAGGCACAACCGCGATTCAGGCCAACGATCTGATCGGTCGCAAAACTGCACGTGATGGTGGTGCCGTTGCAAAAGGCTTTATTGCTCAAGTGCGTGCAGTGCAGGCCGAATTAGCGGTCAGCAGCAATGCTGACTTGCGCGCGATGGCGGCACCGATGGCACAAGGCGCAGATGCACTGGAAGAGGTGGTGAATTTTGTGGTTGCTAATGTCAAGACCGACATTAAAGCTGTTTTCGCTGGCAGTGTTTTGTATTTGAAGTTGGCGGGAGTGGTGTTGGGCGGTTGGCAAATGGGACGCGCTGCCTTGATCGCAGAAGCAGCTTTGCAATCCGGTGGTGGTGACACCAGCTTTAATCAAAGCAAGGTCGCGACCGCACGTTTCTTTGCCGAGCATATCTTGTCGTCCGCATCTGGCTTGCGTACCGCGATTGTGAGCGGCAGTGCGGGCGTGATGGCTTTGACGGCTGAGCAGTTCTAAGCTCTGCTTTGCTTTTTGCAGAAGAAGGCTGGGGTGATTTTCCCAGCCTTTTTATTTGGGTCTCAATTAGCCGTAAGCACCGCCGGTATACAGCAGGTCGAAAGCACGCGCCATCAATCCGATCAAAATGATCGCTCCTGCACCTACGTCTAATACTAAAATCAATGCCAGCAGCCAGCTCGAATCGCTTTGCTCGCCTGAAGTTGGATTGACTTTTGCATCCCATTTTTCATCCGACATTAAGCCCAGAATCAAAGCCATGACGACCGCGACCAGCAGTGAAATCATGAAAGGCAGGTAGGTGATAAAAGGATTGAGGTTGAAATATAGTTTCGATAAAAAATAAGAGAGCGGCAAACTGGCAAAATGCAGCCACGCGACAGCGTCGTTTTTGCCATAGAGATAAAAGCGGTGAGCGCCGAGACTGCCTAGTGGGAAACTCAGGAAAGTTGCTAGTGTTTTATTTTTGTGTCGGATAGTCATAAGAGGCGATAGGGCGATATTGAGGCGAAGAGTGCGATTTGCGTGGCGGATTTTAGCTGATTTTTGGATGGTGACAGCCATGTGTCAGTTTGCTATCGCAATTTATCAGGAAAAACCGCTCGCTTTCGAGTAGAATGCCGTTTCTTTTTGGTAGTGAAGCCCGATAAATCTTGCAAGCTAGCGGTTTTGCACGTTATAATTTGCGGCTTTTTCCGTCCTTTGACAATTTTTTGGAAATATTATGGTCGTTATTCGTTTAGCTCGTGGTGGTGCAAAAAAGCGCCCTTTCTACAATATCGTTGCAACTGATTCACGCAATCGTCGTGATGGTCGTTTCATCGAGCGTATCGGTTTTTACAATCCAGTTGCGACTGGTAATGCAGAAGAAGTGCGTATCGCTTCTGACCGTTTGGCTTACTGGCAAGGCGTTGGCGCACAATTGACGCCATCCGTTGCTCGTTTAGTTGCAACTGCTAAAAAAGCAGCCTAATCGTTGGAATCAATCGATTCAGCGATAGACGTGCAAGTAGCTGGTACACAATCTGCTCCTGAAGATCTGGTCTTAGTTGGCTATGTCTCAGGGGCATTTGGTCTTCAAGGGTGGGTGAAAATTCGCCCTTATTCTTCGACCGCAGATGCCTTGCTTGAGGCGCCTTTGTTTTGGCTGGAAACAGTCGGGCAGAGTGGGCGTGAAGTTAAGCGCATCAGCTCGAAAGTGCATGGCGAAGATATCGTCGCGCGTTTGTCGGGTGTGGAAGACAGAAACGCAGCAGAAGCCTTAAAAGGCACCGTCGTTAAGATTTCGCGGGCTTTGTTCCCAGCGCTGCCTGACGGTGAATTTTACTGGGTCGATTTACTCGGCCTGGCAGTACAGAATTTAGAAGGTGACAGCCTCGGTGTGGTTCGTGCCATGATGGACAACGGCGCGCAATCGATATTGCGAGTGGCTGCAGCCGATGTGCCAGAAGCAGAATTATTAAAGCACGAACGCCTGATCCCTTTCGTTGATCATTTCGTCAAAGAAGTGAATCAAACGACGAAAACCATTGTGGTTGATTGGGGTAGTGATTATTAAGCTGCTTCATCGGTGTTCGTTTTATTTTGGAGGGAGTGTAATGCATGCAGTTTGACGTCATTACGCTGTTCCCTGAAATGTTTGCGGCGATCACCGAATCAGGAATTACGCGCCGCGCATTTGAACAAAAAAAATGCGAGGTGCAGTTTTGGAATCCACGTGATTTCACGACAGACCGCCATCGCACTGTCGATGACAGGCCTTATGGCGGTGGCCCCGGAATGGTGATGTTGGCCAAGCCTTTGCAAATGGCGATCCACGCAGCAAAGGCAAGACAACAGAGCTTGGGGCAGGCAACACCAAAAGTAATTTATTTGTCGCCGCAAGGTAAGCCTTTAAATCATCAGCGTGTGATGCAATGGTCGGCACAATCTGGTTTGGTTTTATTGTGCGGGCGCTATGAGGCAGTTGATCAGCGTTTGCTTGATCAGGAAATTGATGAAGAAATCAGCCTAGGCGATTTTGTTTTATCGGGTGGCGAATTGCCAGCAATGGCTTTGATGGATGCAGTGATGCGCCAGTTGCCCGGAGTCTTGCACGACGATGCCTCGGCGGTCGAAGACAGTTTTGTGAATGGTTTATTAGATTGTCCGCATTTCACCAGGCCAGAAGAATTTGACGGTAAAAACGTACCGACGGTTTTGATGGGCGGCAATCATGCGGAAATCGCAAAATGGCGGCGTCAGCAATCCTTGCAGGTGAGTTGGCATAAGCGCCCAGATTTAATTGAGCAAGCGCGTAAAGCGGGCTTGCTCAGTAAGATGGATGAGCAATTTTTAAAATCGCTCAATCCAAAGTAAGAAATTCGTGAAGTACCTACGAATCTGCATGGATGAAAATCTCATGCAGTCAGAGTGAACCTCGGTTCACATGCTTAACCCCATCCTCTACTGAGCAATTTTTGATCGCGTCAGCAAGATGGTCATCGGAGTGATAAAAATGGATTTGATCCAAACATTAGAGCAAGAAGAAATTGCTCGTTTAGCTAAGAATATCCCTGACTTTGCGCCAGGCGATACAGTTGTAGTCAATGTTAACGTTGTTGAAGGCACACGTAAGCGTGCTCAGGCGTACGAAGGCGTTGTTATTTCCCGTCGTAACCGTGGTTTGAATTCGAACTTCATCGTTCGTAAGATTTCTTCTGGTGAAGGCGTTGAGCGTACATTCCAATTGTACTCACCATTGATCGCTTCTATTGAAGTAAAACGCCGCGGTGACGTACGTCGCGCGAAGTTGTACTACTTGCGTGAGCGTTCTGGTAAATCTGCTCGTATTAAAGAGAAATTGCCAAGCCGCAAGACAGCAGCTGCAGCGGTATAATTACCACTCTACTGGTGTTTTCAGCTTAAAGAAAGGATGCCACTGGCATCCTTTTTTTTGTTCACGAGAGTACATGCAGGAGCGTTTTGTGTTTGATCCTATGAGTTTGGAAATTCATTCAGTTGCTGAAGAAGCGGCGCTGGATGATGAGCGCGTGAGTGCCGCTTTTTTGCGGCGGCAGTTTCAACATGCACCCGACTGGCAACCGGAAAAAACGGATGAATCGCTACTGCATACGAATCCGGAATTTAAACCTGCTGCCGTGTTGCTGGCATTGGTCGAGCGTGAATCTGGTTTGCAAGTATTATTGACTGAGCGCGCAGCCCATCTGCATCATCATCCCGGGCAAATCAGTTTCCCCGGTGGGCGGGTGGATGCGAGCGATACTTCTGCTGAGCATACCGCCTTGCGCGAGGCGGAGGAGGAAATCGGTTTGCAAGCTGCGCAGATTGAACTTCTTGGCCGAATGCCGCTTTATTATACGGGTACCGGTTTCGCAGTGACGCCTGTGGTTGCGCTGGTGCGACCACCGTTTGAATTACGTTCTGACCCTTTTGAGGTGGCGTCTATTTTTGAAGTCCCTTTGCACTTTTTGATGAATCCGCGCCACCATCAGCGTCGGCAGGTACAATTGCATCAGGGGCAGCGAACGTTTTATACCATGCCCTACGAACGTTATTTTATCTGGGGTGCGACAGCGGGGATGTTGCTCAGTTTACACTGGACATCTTTTCTTCCTCTTCCCCTTTGGGGAAATTCGAATTCCGATTATGAGCTTTCTCTCGATACTTTTTGCTTTGCTCATCGAGCAATTAAAGCCACTGCGCGTGGATAATCCTGTGTATACGCAGGTGCAATTTTTCGCTGCCAAGGTGGAGTCCTGGTGCAATGCGGGTAAGGCGCAACATGGACGGACGGGATGGTTTATTGTGGTTGGCGCGCTGACTGTGCCGACCGCGCTGGTGTACTGGTTGTGCTTGCGTATCAGCCCTTTAGCGGCGTTTGCGTGGAATGTGCTGATCGTGTATCTGACCTTGGGTTTCCGTCGCTATAGTCACTATTTTACGTCGATACAAATTGCCTTGAGTTCGGGTGACGATGAAGCTGCGCGTAAGCATTTAGGAGATTGGATTAATAAAGATTGCTCTGGCATGGATGCGGCAGAGGTGGCGCGAGGTGCGGTGGAACGCTCATTGATCGCTTCGCATCGCAATGTGTTTGGTGTATTTTTTTGGTTCTTGATGCCAGTCGGTCCGGCGTGTGCGGTGATGTACCGGATGTCGGAATTTTTATCACGTGAATGGTCGGAGCCTGAACACATGCAGCAGGAAGAATTCGGTCAATTTGCGCGCCGCATTTTTTATTGGATAGATTGGATACCGGCTCGTTTAACTGCGATTGCATTCGCGGTGGTGGGTAATTTTGAAGATGCGATTTATTCCTGGCGTAATTATGCCAGTCGCTGGAAAGACGAATTATTAGGGATTATTTTGGCGTCTGGCGGCGGTGCTATTGGTGTGCGTTTGGGGGAGCCGGAAGCTAAGGCGATGGTCTTAAATGCTGACGCCAGTGCGGTCGATGTCGATAGTTTGGAAATGGAAACGCAACCCGGCGTGGAAGCGACGCCACGCTCTTTGCAAAGCGCAGTCGGCTTGGTCTGGCGCGCATTGCTGTTGTGGATGTTATTGCTGTTATTGCTGTCTTTTGCAGTTTGGATCTAGGGGTATCGCTCAAGTCGGCGTGAACGCGGCAACGCCCGTGATTGATTCGTTCAATCACGGGCGTTTTTGATTCTATGCTTCTATGCGCTGGTATTGATGGTGGTGCCAGTGATCTGACCGTTGGTGTTCACGACGGCTTTGTTTTGTACCGCATCGATAGGCGAGCTTGGCTGCTCAGGTTCGGCCCGTAGTTCAGCTAGTTTTTGCTTAGGGGCGAAGTTGACCAGATCATCATGTTTGCGTGCAAACAAGTGTGCTGCTGGTGTCCCTGAGGGAATAGGTGCGGTTGCCATGAGCATTTCTCCTAGTAAGAAAAAACGAAATGATTGGCTTTCAGAATAGTCGCTTCACTAAGTAGTTTCAAGGTGAACTTTTGCGGAAAATTTCGCCAACAAAAAAACCGCCAATCTGGCGGTTTTTTTCGATCTCGGTAAAGAGTTCTTAGTTGCGTACCACGCGCTTGTATTCGTTAGTGCGTGTGTCGATTTCGATCACGTCGTCTTGGCTCACGAACAAAGGAACTTGTACGATATGGCAATGTGCTTCGATCGCGTTTTCGATTTTCGCTTCTTTCAACACGTTACCGGACGTATTGCCTTTTACTGCTGGCTCGGAGTAGATCACTTGGCGCGCGATCGTCGTTGGCAATTCAACAGAGATCGCTTTGCCATCATAGAACACGGCTTCGCATTCCATGCCGTCTTTCAGGTAGTGCAATGCGTCGCCGAGGTTTTCTTCTTCGATTTCGTACTGGTTGTATTCTGTGTCCATGAAGACGAACAAAGGATCCGCGAAGTAAGAGTAAGTGACTGGCTTTTTGTCGAGCACAACAACGTCAAACTTGTCGTCGCCACGGAATACGCTTTCCGATGGGCTGTTCGTCAACAAATTCTTCATTTTCCACTTGTAAGTGAAGCCAGTACGGCTGGAGCCATTAACGTCAGAACGCAGAACGATCATAGGCTTGCTATCGACCATAATGATATTGCCAACACGAATTTCTTTTGCAGGTTTCATAGTGAATTTACGTAAAAAGGTGGTTGCTTAAAAATCATAGTTCGCCTACCGGAAAAGTTCGACCGGATGATCGACCTATCGCCTCGCAAGCCCACGTTTGATTGAATTGATAAACACGTTAAAAATTAACCGCACATTTTAACCGAGATTCTGCCATTTTTGGCGCACTTCCTTGGTGAAGCTCAATAAATTCGCGCATAAATCGCCGTTTTTGCGCATGCTTGTTGTCCATGCGGAAGATTCTGTTTCGATTTTTTGCCGTTCTTGCTGGAAGTGATTCCAGAGGTCTGTCCAATTTGCTTCTCCTGCGAGCGCGGCGTTCCATGCCAGTGACAGTGTGCACAATTGAGGGAATTCGCTGGCATAGCGCTGCAAAAAGGCCTTGAGTTTTTTGTGATGCAGGTTTTCATCTTGTGGGTAAATGTGCCAGATAAAGGGTTTGCCCGCCCATTGTGCGCGGACGAAAGAGTCCTCGCCCCGCACAAAATTGAGATCGCAGAGCCAGAGTAGCTGGTCGTATTGCTCCTGCGGGACGAAGGGCAAGATATGCAGGCTGAGTGAGCCGCGAGTTGCACTATCTCCGGCGCGTAGATTTCGACCAGAGAAGGCGTGCACTTGATCGCGTGCGACTCCCTCAGGTATCAGACAGAGAATTTTGGATGGGCTGTTTTCCCATACCGAAAACAAGTCAGCGATAGGAGCGTGCGGATAGCAAAATAGCGAAATTTTGGTGGCGGCACTGTCATCAGCGTCTATCCCTAAATTTTTCCAGAATGCGTCTATCGCCTCGGGGTCCTGGAGAAAGGCGTTGCGCTTATTTTCCAGATCCTGTTCGACCAACAGTCCCCCAGTTTTTTCGGTAAAACCCGGGAAGAAAAAATGCTTAGTGATGGAGAGTGTTGGGTGGGGCGAAGGTAAGCGATGGCAGCCTTCCACCCATTCTTCTGCGGTGAGTCCTTCCAGATTGAGCCAGACCGGTTGCTCGCTGCGTTTTGCCATTGCTTGTATGTAGGCGGGTGGGATGTCGCAGGCAAAAAATTCAATGACGATGTCGGCGATGTCTTTTTCAGTGAAGTGGGCATCTTGATTGTTCCAGTGATGTATCTGTATGCCTTTGACCGTTTGGTGTGGCGAGTTGATGTCAACTTCAGGACAGATGCGTTGAAAGCTGATCAAATCATCGACCCAGAGATGGACACGGACTTGATGTTCATTATGAAGTTGGCGCGACAGGCGCCAGCAAATGCCGATGTCGCCGAAGTTATCGACAACTTTGCAGAACAGGGCTAGAGACGGTGAATTTGTTTGAGAAGATTCCATCATGGCGCTTATTTAAAATTGTTTTTCCAGGTGCGTAAGGCGGCAAAAAAATCGGCATCGCTGGCGTCAGGAGCTGCGCGTCCACTGTCGATCAGGTATTGTCGTACGCGGTTGACGCGGGTGCGCAAGAAGGGATTGCTGAGTTTTTCAAGGCCTATCGTGCTGGGAATGGTTGGCATACCGCGTCGACGTTTTTCTTGTTCTACCAGAATGCGTGAATTGAGGTCGTGATTGTCGGTCTCGACTTCTTTCGCAAACTTTAAATTGGCGAGCGTGTATTCATGCGCACAAAAAATCTGTGTGGAATCTGGTAAGGCAGCAAGTTTGTCGAGCGAGCTTAACATTTCTTGTGCGGTGCCTTCAAACAAGCGGCCACAACCGCCACCGAACAAGGTATCGCCGCAGAACAGCCATTGTACTTGCTGCGCATAATAAGCAATGTGCCCACGAGTATGGCCGGGCACCTCGATCACGCGAAGACTTAAATTTAATTCCGCGATCTGTACTTGATCCTGATCGTGTAATTCATACTGTAAATGGGCGATGCCATCGTGCGCCGGGCCATACGCGGGAACCTGATAACGTTCTTGTAAAGCGGCGACACCACCCGTGTGATCGAGATGGTGATGAGTAAGCAGGATGGCGCGTAGTTGTAAGTGATGTTGTTGCAAAGCCTGTACAATCACTGCCTCGTCACCGGGATCAACGACAATCGCATCCGATCCATTGTGGACGAGCCACAGATAGTTATCGTCAAACGCGGGTACAGTCAATATACTGAGGGTCATGTTCTTGGGAGTGAAGTGAAAGAAGTGAAACGTTTACCTTTGCCACAGACGCCTATTATAGACTTGGGAGACTGGCTGCAGCAGCCCGCTGGCGCTTATATCAGCGCTTGGGAGCAGACTCAGTTTGCGGGTTCGACGGCAGATATCTTTGGTTTTCATGCCTTGCAAATTGGTTTGCCGCAATTGCCTGCGCTGACCGCGAGCCGCATGCCGCATCAGTGGATCAGTGTAAGTAGTATGCCCGCTACGGGTTCGCAGCTAAAGATCTCGCTTGTCCATGATTTTGCCGAGTTACCGTTCGATTCTCAAAGTATTGATCTGGTGATCCTGCCTCATGTGCTGGAATTTGCAGCGGAGCCGCATCAGATCTTGCGTGAAGTTGAGCGTGTCTTGATTCCCGAAGGGCGGGTGATTATTACTGGTTTAAACCGTACTAGCTTGTGGGGTTTGCGGCAGTTTTTTGGCAAACGCACCGGACATCCTTTTTTGCCGGAAGAGGGTGAATTTATCAGCCCGCACCGTTTGAAAGACTGGCTCAAGTTATTGAGCATGGAAGTAGAAGAGACCCGATATGGATGTTATGCCTTGCCAGTTGACAGCGCACAATGGTTGCAAAATTCTGGCGTGATGGAAGGATTGGGGCGACGTTGGTGGCCGCGATTGGGAGCGGTGTATATGCTGGAGGCAGTGAAACGGGTACGCGGCATGCACCTGGTTGGTCCTGCGCTCAAGCGCAAACGTCTACGTCGTGCGCATGCCGTTCCGGTCGCCAATAAAGGCGGACAAATTGAATAAATAAACATGGATAAGATAAAAATTTATACCGATGGTGCCTGCAAAGGTAACCCGGGGAAAGGCGGATGGGGAGCCTTGCTCATCGCCGGAAAAAATGAAAAAGAATTGTTTGGCGGCGAAGCGGAGACCACTAATAATCGTATGGAACTAATGGCGGTGATACAAGCGCTGGCTGCCTTAAAACGACCTTGTGACATCGCTCTGCATACCGATAGTCAGTATGTCTTAAAAGGGATCACAGAATGGATCACTGGCTGGAAGGCTAAGGGCTGGAAAACAGCATCGAAAGCCCCCGTAAAAAATGTCGATTTGTGGCAGCAATTAGATGCCGCGCGTGAAGTGCATCAAATCGAGTGGATCTGGGTGCGCGGACATGCGGGCGATGCCGGTAACGAAAGGGCTGATCAATTGGCCAATCGCGGCGTTGAGTCGATCTGAGGTGTGCACTTGGTTGACGTAGTTGGTAAATTATCACCTGATATGTTGTATGTAGGAACAAAGCAAAGGTGTTTGTTGTAGTTTGTCATACTTGCTTGTGGGAATCGTTAAATTGGATGTAAATTGGTGTCATTGAATCTTCGCGGGAGATTTTCTGATGAGCGGTTTGCACAAACTTATTGGCACACTGGCACACTTACAGCGTCTCGCTGTTCGCATGCTTTTTTCCTGCTTAGCATTTCTTGTCGCTGCTCTGCCCGCGATAGCTGCGAATCCACCCTCTGTGAAAGAAGATGCACGTCCGATTTTAGGCGCGCCTTTTATCACCAATTATTATCCCAAAATTTACAAAGGCCATAGCCAAAACTGGGTCTCGGTGCAAGACCGTCGTGGTGTCATGTACTTTGGGAATTCAACTGGCATTTTGGAATTTGACGGACAGCGTTGGCAAAACATCGCGGTCGCGGGTAACCCCATGGTGCGCTCTTTGACGATTGCGCCTGATGGCACGATTTATTATGGATCTATTGGCGATTTTGGCTATCTAAAAGAAACGCCCAGCGGAAAAATTGAAGCGCTGTCGTTGAAACCTTTGCTGGCCAAAGATGAGCCCGTGTTCAACGATGTGTGGCAAGTCGAATCAACGATAGACGGCATCGTATTCATGACGCGCAGCCGCTTGTTTCGCTATCACGATGGCAAATTAAGTTCGATTGCCGGACGCTTTGCCTCTTCGCAGGCGGCGGTGTTGAATGGAAATTTGATTTACGTCGATAGCGACAAAGGGATTAGTTTGCTCGATGGCGATCAGGTGCTTCCGATTCCGCAACTGGCGGGCATGTTCACTGGAAAAAGAGTCATGTTGACGGTCACTGGCCAGCATGAATTATTGTTGGGTCGCTTAAATGGCGATTTTCGGTTTGTGAATTTGTCTGAGCTGTGGGATGCGCAGGCGCGGCGCTATCGTTTGGAGCGGCAGGCGAATAAAGTTCTTGAGGTGTTTAACACTGAACTTGATGGACAACTCAGTGAAGACAAAATGTACTTGTATAAATTGGTTGCGATTGATCAGGATCATTTTGCATTGAGCAGCGTCAAAGCAGGGATAGTGATTTTCAACCGGCGTGGACAGGTGGTGCGCGCGATCAATAAGAATGCAGGTTTGATCGACAATACCGTTGCAGGCATCATGGTAGACCGTGCTCGTAATTTATGGGCCTCCAGTAATTCGGGTATCGCGCATATCGAGCTGAGTGTTCCACAATCGCTCTTTACTGCAAAAAATGGCATTGAAGGTGTGTCGATCACCAGCACGGTGTATCGCGGTCGCTTATATGTGGGCACTTTTCAGGATGTCTTAGTGCAGTCGGCTTATCGCTATGACCCTAAGCATGATGCGCCGCAGTTTGTCCCTTTGCGAGAAGGTCCAAACGAAGTCTGGCAATTTATGGAGGTGCGTGGTGATTTGATGGCCTCTTCCGGACGTGGCCTCTACAAAATTCACGGAGACACTGCGACCAGAATTATTGGCTCGTCTGGAAATGCCTATTGCCTTGGTGTGACATCGAAGTGGCCAGAGTATTTGTTCGTAGGATTGATGGGCGGTGTGGAAGTGTTTCGGCAGCGCGATGGGGTCTGGACTTTGGTCGGGAAGATGGAAGGAGTCAAAGATAACATTCGCAGAATCACCGCTGATGCGCAAGGCGATCTCTGGTTAAACACCGAAGCCTTGGGTTTATTGCGTGTGCACTTCAATGGCACGACGCCGTTGCAAGTTGCCACACATCGTATCGGTCTGGAACATGGCATGCCTGAGCTCAGCGGTAGCCGAACCAAGTTGTTGGGCGATGATTTACTCTTAATGACGCCGAAGGGTTTATATCAGGCGCGGATTGCGCCCTGGTTGGATGGCGTGATTGATGCGACGCGATTCGTTCCTGATGCGCGTTTTGGCGAAATGTTTAGTGACGGCAGTCGTGAATTAAGTGAGATCGCACCCGAGGCTGATAACGACGTTTATCTGAAAACCAACGAGGGAATTTATCTGGCACGGCGTGATGCGCAGGGCAGATATCAAGTTGATGGCCGTCCTTTTAAAGGGGTGGAAGCGCCGGACGAAACACTCTTAGTGCACCCCGATGGGGGCGTTTATTTGCCCGGTGAGTCTTTGATACGGGTTGAGCCTGACGCATTAAAAGATTATTCGCAATCATTTACCAGCTTGATACGACGGGTCAGTACGCAAGGAAAGTTGGCGGTATTTGAAGGTGGGATGGCGCAGCAATCAATCCAAAATCCGACACAAAATGATGTGCGAACACCTTCTTATATTGCTTTGCATGGTCCGCAATTTGGCTATGAAAAAAATGCCCTGAGTTTTGAATTCTCGGCCAGTTTTTATGAAAAGCCGGGTAGCCTGCGTTTTCAATATCAGCTAGAAGGATTTGATCGTGCCTGGAGCGAGTGGGATACGGCGACCATCAAGGAATACACCAATATTCCAGAGGGGCAGTATCGATTTAAAGTGCGCGCACAAAATCTGTATGGCATACAAAGCGATGAAGCAAGTTATCAGTTTGAGATACTGCCGCCGTGGTATCGCAGTTGGTGGGCGATGATTTGTTGGTTGTTGCTCGTTGCTGTAAGCATGTGGATCATCGCGCACTTCTATTCATCGCGTTTGCGTCGTGAAAAATTACGCCTGGAAGAATTGGTCGCTAAACGTACTCAGCAATTGCGCGACGTGTCCTTGACTGATCCGCTGACGGGTTTGCGTAATCGTCGCTTTATTTCAGAAGTGCTGCATAACGACATTGCTGCTTTTGTTGGTTACAAAAATTATCTGGTGCATTCTGCCAATAACCGTGCAGGCTTTACCGGACGTGAAGTCTTTGGTTTGTTTTTGCTCGATATGGATCACTTCAAATTAGTCAACGATACTTATGGGCATGAAGCGGGTGATTTGGTGTTGCGACAGTTCGCTGCAATATTGACCGAGACGGTGCGTAAGGATGATGTTGTTGTACGTTTAGGGGGCGAAGAGTTTCTAGTAGTCTTGAAAAAAACTGAGCCAGATTTCGTCCACACGTTTGCCAAACGATTGTTGGAAAAAGTGTCCTTGCATCAGTTTGATCTTGGTGACGGTGTGCGTATTCATAAAACCTGTTCCATCGGCTA
>JACQDW010000010.1 GCA_016200845.1 Burkholderiales bacterium
AGGTTGCGTCGTCGTCACGCCTTGCCAGAAACGCGGAAAAATGCACACTTGAACCCGTCCAACTGCCGTTTCTAGGTTGAAGGATGCAGCTTGCAGAATTCGACAACGCAAAGAGCAAATGCGTCGATATGATGAGATGAAATTAGGCGATTAAACCCAAGCCCTTGAGATGGCGGCGCAACGCTTCACTTGGCGTTTTTAGGCGTGAGGCGCATTGCTCT
Source organism: Burkholderiales bacterium (assembly GCA_016200845.1). Taxonomy (GTDB): domain Bacteria; phylum Pseudomonadota; class Gammaproteobacteria; order Burkholderiales; family Burkholderiaceae_D; genus Undibacterium. Next base: position 222 of record JACQDW010000010.1, read on the forward strand.
ATGCTGGCATCGGTCGCATTGAGTTGAGTGCGAATTTCTTCTGGCGGAATTTGTTCGACGCGCCGTATCTGGCTATTGTTTTCTATGAGCTTGTACATTGATGGTCGTGAAATGCCGAGAGCATCTGCAGCGTATTGGATGGTCCAGCCATGTTGTTCCATGGCGTCGATGACATCTTGTTCGGTTAAGTCTTTGAGTTTTTTGCGTTCTGGTTGACCGGGTGCGCGAGTGGTCACGGTAGCATCAAAATCTTTGACCGTAGTCCGAATTTGCCTGAGCGCCGCACTGTCGGTGACAGTCATTTTAGGGCGTTCCACGTAGTCTGCCAGCTTGGGTTGCTCGCCCATTTGCATGGACAGAGCTGCGCGCGACAAGACGTGATGAAGTTGGCGTATGTTGCCAGGCCATTCGTAATTGAGTATTTCGCTGATCAGGCTCGCAGGCAATTTACTAGGCTCGATGGCGGCATTGGTTTTGTCTTTGAGCATATTCAAGATGAGCAGACCAATGTCTTCACGTCGCGCACGTAATGGCGCGATGCGAATGATGAAGCTTTCGAGACGGCGTAATAATGCGTGATTAAAGCTTTCGTCATACAAATCTTGATCGGTTGCGGTAATCAGGCGTGCCGTTGAACGGGCGTCGCGGGAGGCGCCGAGTGGGCGGTATTCGCCGCTTTCAAGAACGCGCAATAACATGGGCTGCACGACGGCGGGTGTGTTGCCGATTTCGTCAAGGAAGAGGGTGGAGTTTTGAGCCTCACCAAAAAAACCATCGCGACTCGATTGCGCCCCGGTATAGGCGCCACGCGTCGCGCCAAATAAGTCGGCTGCGGCCAGTGATTCATTCAGTGCCGCCATGTTGACCGAGATCATCTTGAGTCCGGCACGTTTGCTGAGTTTGTGGATGCCCTGAGCTGCAACTTCTTTTCCTGTGCCGGTTTCTCCCAATAAGAGCACCACGTGGTCATTGCCTGAGGCGAGTCGGATCAAGTCGCGGGTTTGGATCGCGTGGCTGCCGACGCCGATAAAGCCGTCGACCGGATTATCTTTCGGCAGACAGCGCATCCAATGCAGGCAAATATACACTGCCCGACCTAATCCGAGGATAGTGCCGGCTTCAATTTGTGCCGCAGAAAGAAAGGTGGGTGCTTTCACCTCTTCACCGTTGATTTCTACCACCATGCGGATATTGGGCGGGCAAATCGTGATGCCATCGGACAGGTCGCGCACTATGCGGATGGGGTCGCGTGAAATACCGCTATGCCCTAAAGGTAAAGCTTCACCTGTGGGCGTTTTAAAGGACGGAATAAAACGACTTACTTCGATCAGTCCAGCATCAGTGGTGCCTATGAATTGCTCGCCTACGCGTGCCGGGTCGGGATGCCAGGCGATCGTTAAGCCCAAGAGTGGACGGCTGTTTTTCTCAACTGCGGACAGCGGGGAAGTCAGGGTGTAATCGAAGTTTGTCATTGTCGTTAATTTAATATCCATGAGAACACAGCATTTGACCTGAATGAATGAGAATCTGGCTAGTCTGTTTGCAAGAGCAATTATGCCTTTGCTGGCGACTCTGCTGGGCTCTGTTTTTATGCGCTATTACGTTCATTTTTACACGTAAATGGCGGTTTTACACGCTGCTTTTTTTTGAATTGAAAAACTGGTTTTTATGCAGATGTTTGCCGCTTTCGGATTTTCCACGAAATTTGCTATTTCTGCGATAACTATCGTTATAAAAAATAAAAAAATGCGAAGAATTTTAGGTATATGTTGCCGAATTGCTTCGCAGTTGGGCAGGAAATTCTCTCGAAGCCTATTTTCTATCGCAGATTCCATCGATGTAAAAGAAATTCACAGCCAAAAATTTGACACTAAAAATCGAGATGGCATGGCAATTGCTTTTAGCTGTTTATGCCCGTTTTTACACGTGATCAAGTACGCAAGCGGTCTGCATTTTGCGTCAAATTGATTGCTCGATTTTTGGAATTTATGCCATGACTACTCAGCCCATTTCAACAGCACAGCAAGTGGATGTCTTAATCCTGGGCGGTGGCCCATCTGGTATGGCTGCTGGCATTGCTTTGCTTAAGCGTAACGATATCAAAGTCTTGATGTTAGAGCGTGGCGATTATACGGAATACAAATTTGGCGAGTCTTTATCGACGAATGCGCGCGCAACCTTGGAATATCTGGATGTGTGGAAGCAGTTCGAAGCGAGCCAGAGTATGCAAAAGTTTTGTAGCCAAGTGGCGTGGGGGAGCGAAGACCTCAGGCAATTGGGGTATATGTTTAATCCAAATGGCAAAGGCTGGGTGTTGGACCGTTCCCGCTTTGAAAAAATGCTGGCGCGCGCCTTTGTTGAGCGCGGTGGACAACTGCAGCTGCAAACGCAAGTGACAACCTGCACACGTCAACCTGCAGGAGGCTGGTGTGTAGAAGTGAAATCGGCACTCGGCCAAACGCATACGGTATTTTGTAAGTACATCATCGATGCATCTGGTCGGCGTGGTGTGATGCGGACGAATCTAAATCTGGCATTGACAGTGCATGATAGATTGATTGGCGTTGGCTGCATTGGTGTGCTCGCTCAGGGTGATGCGCATTCATTTGAAAGCCAGGTCGAAGCTTGTGAATATGGTTGGTGGCATGTGACACCCATGTCTGATGGACGGGTGTCTGTGGTCTTGATGAGTGATCCGGATATCGCCAATCAAATGCAAGTTTGCCGCGCTGAAGTGTGGCGTGCGCTTTTGGATCAGATGCCGGTTTTGGGGCAGCAAATGAAGGAAGTGTTTTTCACTGAAACTCCACGCTCCACGCCATGTTATTCGTCGTATTTGCAAGAGGCGGGCGGACTTGATTGGGTGGCGGTGGGAGATGCGGTTGCTTCCTTTGATCCGATTGCTTCTACGGGGATTCCAACCGCCTTATCGAATGGAATTCATGCGGCATTTATCGCTGTGGATAGCATGTTTTCTAAGGGGCAGCTGTTAAAAACTTACGCGCAATCGATAGAGCAGGATTTTAAGCAATATTTGCAAACGCAGTGGCAATACTATCAGCGCGAGACGCGCTGGCCAGAGGCGAAGTTTTGGGCACGCCGCCGTGCCGTGGTTGGTATCGCCAAGACCGCGACTATTGTGTCCACGCACTATTACGAGCAAAAACTGGTCAAAGCCCCCGTGCATTTGAAGTTGCATGAAATGCAAGACCTTTGGCTATGTTGTGAGCTAGGAAAAAGCCTGAAAGAAGTGCTCGAACGTTTTGCGCTTAGATATCGTTATATCCCAGAGCAAAAAGCAATTTTGGGCGTGCAGGAATTAATAGAAACGGGTTTTTTGGAAATTTCTACCGAAGAGGAAGAAGACTGTGTTTTCTTTAATACAGAACGTTTGATTTTTGATTGAAACAGAGGGTGTGTCGATGGATCTTTAGCGACGTCGCGAGCTTTGTCTCGTGCGGCAGCAAGTTAATTGGTTTATCCCTCCCCGTAATGCGCTACTCAAGTCTGGCTGCAACACGGTAAAATAGCGGGATGAATACTGAACTCGCTCATCCCCTCTCTTCTGACTATGCTACAGCGGTAGCGGCCTCAGCCCATCCCGGTCCCGTTGCGAGTGCCGCATTTCCTCATTTTGTGCATTTGCGACTGCATTCTGAATATTCCATTGTCGATGGTCTGGTGCGTATCGATGATGTGGTGAAGGCGGCGTCCAAAGATAAGCAAGCGGCACTCGCCTTGACTGATTTGGGCAATGTATTTGCGCTGGTGAAATTCTACAAAACAGCGCGTGGCAAGGGGATTAAACCGATTGCTGGTTGCGACGTGTGGATTACTAACGAGACGGATCGCGACAAGCCATCGCGCTTGCTGTTGCTGGTCAAATCTAAACACGGCTATCTGCGTCTCTGCGAATTGCTGGCGCGTGCCTGGCTGGAAAATCAGCATCGTGGACGTGCCGAAATTCGCTATGAATGGCTGGAAGAATTGTTTGAGAACGATAGCGAGCAAGGCTTGATCGCTTTGTCTGGCGCGCATTTTGGCGATATTGGCGTGGCGATTGATAATGGCAATTTGGAGCTGGCGCAGCGCTCTGCTCAGCGTTGGGCGCGTATTTTCCCCGGCCATTTTTATATCGAGATACAACGCGCTGGCCAGCCGAATATGGACAACCATGTGCGGCACGCAGTCAAGCTGGCGCAGCAACTTCATTTGCCCGTGGTGGCAACCCATCCTATTCAATTTATCAGCAAAGACGATTTTACTGCGCACGAAGCACGCACTTGTATCGCCGAAGGCGAAATGCTGGCAAACGGTAGGCGTGTGCGTAAGTTCAACGATCAGCAATGCTTTAAATCGCGGCAGGAAATGGCGGAGTTGTTTGCCGACCTGCCTGCCGCCTTGGCGAATTCGGTGGAGATTGCCAAACGCTGCAATTTAAAACTGGAACTCGGCAAGCCAAAACTCCCAGATTTCCCAACGCCAGATGGCATGAGCCTCAACGATTTTTTGGTGGCAGAAGCGAAAAAAGGTTTGGAATTCCGGCTGGACAATTTGTTCCCTGATCCAGCGGTGCGCGAGAAACATCGCGAGCGCTATGAAGCGCGCCTCAAATTTGAAACCGATACCATCGTCAAAATGGGTTTCCCCGGTTACTTCCTGATCGTGGCCGACTTTATTCAATGGGCAAAAAATAATGGCGTGCCAGTCGGCCCGGGACGTGGTTCTGGTGCCGGTTCGTTGGTCGCCTATTCGCTCTTGATTACCGATCTCGATCCGCTGCAATACAACTTGCTGTTCGAGCGTTTTTTGAATCCTGAACGCGTTTCCATGCCCGACTTTGATATTGACTTTTGTCAGGAGGGGCGCGACCGCGTGATTCAATACGTGAAGGATAGATACGGCAAAGAAGCGGTGTCGCAGATTGCCACCTTCGGTACCATGGCCGCCAAAGGCGCGATTCGCGACGTTGGACGTGTGCTTGATTTTGGTTATATGTTTTGCGACGGCGTTTCCAAACTGATTCCTTTTAAGCCGGGTAAGCAAGTCACGATAGCCGAAGCGATCGTAGAAGAACCTTTGCTCGCTGAACGACAAGAAAACGAAGAAGAAGTTAAAACCCTACTCGATTTGGCGCAACAAGTAGAAGGCATCACCCGCAATATCGGTATGCACGCCGGTGGTGTCTTGATCGCACCGGGCAAGCTGACTGATTTTTGTCCGCTGTACACCCAGGGCGGTGATTCCGGCGTCGTGTCGCAATACGATAAAGATGACGTCGAAGCTGTTGGTTTGGTCAAGTTCGACTTTTTGGGTTTGACCACACTAACGATTTTAGATAGGGCAGTGCGTTACATCAAAATGCTCGATCCGGCGCTGGCGGAATTTGATTTATCCAAATTGCCGCTGGACGACAGGGCTTCTTACGAACTGCTGACTAAAGCGAAAACCGTCGCCGTGTTTCAGCTAGAAAGCCGCGGCATGCAAGGCATGTTGAAAGACGCCCGTCCCGATCGCTTTGAAGACATTATCGCGCTGGTGGCTTTGTATCGTCCCGGTCCTATGGATTTGATTCCTGACTTCTGTAAGCGTAAGCACGGCGAAAAATTTGATTATCCCGATCCGCGTACCGAGGGTATTTTGTCCGAGACTTACGGCATCATGGTGTATCAAGAGCAGGTGATGCAGATGGCGCAGGTGGTTGGTGGTTATTCACTGGGTGGTGCGGATTTGCTGCGTCGCGCGATGGGTAAAAAGAAGGCCGAGGAGATGGCGGAGCACCGCCAGATTTTCCGCGATGGTGCTGCCAAAGATGGCTTGTCGCAAGAAAAAGCCGACGAGATTTTTGACTTGATGGAAAAGTTCGCGGGCTATGGTTTTAATAAATCGCACGCCGCTGCTTATGCACTGTTGTCGTACCACACCGCTTATTTAAAAGCGCATCACCCCGCCGCGTTCATGGCAGCCAATATGTCGCTGGCGATGGATGACACCGATAAGGTGAAAATTTTGGTGGAAGATGCGATTGACATCTGCAAACTCAAAATGCTGGCTCCCGATATCAATCAATCCGATTATCGCTTTATGCCAGTTGGCGAAGCAGGGAAAAAAGCCACGCAGATCCGTTATGGACTAGGCGCTGTGAAAGGATCAGGGCAAAATGCGATTGAAAACATCGTCGCTGCGCGCAAAGCGGGCGGGGCGTTTGTGGATTTATTTGATTTCTGTAAGCGCGTCGATAAACGTCAAGTTAATCGCCGCACCATCGAGTCGCTGATCCGCTCCGGCGCGATGGATTGCTTAAAACAAGATCGCGCCGTTTTGTTGGCGAGTGTGGATTTTGCGATGGAAGTGGCAGAGCAAGCCGAAGCCTCGGCCAATCAAGTCAGCTTGTTTGGCGACGATGACGACATGATCCCACCACCGGAGTATGTGAAGGCGGATCACTGGAGTGACAGGCAGCGCTTACTCGAAGAAAAACAGGCCTTGGGCTTTTATTTGTCCGGCCATTTGTTTGATGCTTATGCGCCTGAGGTGCGGCAATTTATTAAGACCACTCTGGCTAAGTTAGAACCCTCGCGCGATTTGCGTTTGATCGGCGGCGTGATCGCTGGCCTGCGTTCGCAAATGACGCAGCGCGGACGGTTGTTGATTGTGACTTTAGACGATGGCACAGCGGTGGTCGAAGTGACCGTGTATGGCGAACTGGCCGAAGAATACAAATCGATCTTCAAAGAAGACGAATTTCTGGCGGTGTTGGGCAAAGTGTCGGAAGACCGATTCAATGGCGGCTTGCGTATTACAGCAGAAAAAGTCATGGACATAGGCCGTGCGCGCGTGCAATTTTCTCAGGGTTTGCGGGTTAAGCTCGATGCGAGTGCCGACACCAAAAAATTAGCAGAGATTTTGCAGGCGCATTTGAATGCAGAAGGTTGTCCAGTATTAATCGATTATGCCAATCAAACCGCGAGCGCCGAGCTGTATTTGTCCGATGCCTGGCGTGTCAATCCCGACGATGGTTTGCGTAAAAAATTGGGTGATTGGTTGCAGGCGGCGAATGTCAAGATTGAGTACAACTGATTTCTCTAGGCGCAAATTCTGCTTTTGTGTTGCTGATTATTTAAATGGGTTTGCGATTGCGTTATTTGTGACGAAGCAGTCCGCTTCAAGTCTTTCTATTTTATTGATTTCATCGTGTTTAACTTGCTTTTTTGTTTCACTTAAGACCCTCAGGTAGTCATCTCCTTTTTCGTGATTGCGTAGTGGTAACAAATATTCGTACGCTTTCGCAGGATCAATTGTTCCAAAAATACCTTCTCTATACGCAAAAGACATAGCGTATATTGCTTCTCTAACACCAGCGCCGACCGCTTCCAATCCTAACTTCTCCGCTCGAGCTAGGATTTCTCTAGAATAGCTATCTTGTTCGGGATTACCTGGAAATTTGTAAAATTCAGAAAGCTTTATTGCATTTGTTAGGTAGTGTGTCTTACCTAATAGTGAGTTTTCAGAGATTAAGTCTTCTAGCACTAAAAGTGGTTTTTGTAGAATATGTTCTGAAAAGCTATTGCATTGATTTAGCTTAAATTGTTGCAGTGCTTCTTTTGAATTAGGCAAAGATGGAATGCTCATTTGAAAGCAATCTTTTGCCAAATAGAAAAACGCAATTGAATGCAGTTCTCTATTTTTAAAGTCAGTTAAAAGAGGTATTTTTTTTTGTAGTTCTAAAGGTTGGGATTTAAATGATTCTTTTATTTGTTGAATTTGCTGAGTGTATTCCCCTAGTAGGATAATTTCACGGGCTTTTAAGAGTGTAGCTGTCGGCTCGTTTGTACAGATGTTGTTTTTTGTTAATAGGTTTTCTGTATTTTGAATTATTGCACTAGAGGCGTTAGCATCTATTACGTCACGGTTTTTTTCGACAATAATACTATTGTCTTCATTTTTTAGAAAAAATACAAAGATAAAGAATAAAACCATTGCAAGAACAAGTTTAAATTTCATTTTTACCGAGTGGAAGTGTTGCGGATTGCTGGGTGACTCAAAGGAATATAAGGTTTGTGCTTGCTAGTGTTGATGTTCTTAATCATTAAAAACATCAACATTTGAGTGATTAATTTATTTACACCCTCTTAGTTTTGCCAAATTTCAATTGGACTTTCAAAAACATATCCAAGTGTCCGTTCAATATGGTAGCAACGACCGTCGTTATACCCACTGTTTCTAAATTTTGTTTCCGAGTCAAAAGTCATATGACTGCTTTTATTCCATTCATTGTCGTGACAATAAACTCGAACTAACGGTGAAGTTCCCGGTAGTTGTACGGGGTAAGCATTGAGGTATGCTGAAAAAAGTGGACACCGTTTAAAGCAGTAAAATATCAAAAACGGAGAAGCCATGAACAAAAGAATCAAAATGAATTACACGCCGGAGTATCGTGCGGAAGCGGTGAAACTG
>JACQDW010000035.1 GCA_016200845.1 Burkholderiales bacterium
CCCACATCTCTTGCATCGGCGCCTGACTATTCACAATAATCTTTGAGCCGTTCGCGACGAACTCGATCTCCAACACATTGCCACTACGCTTGCAATCAACATCCCACACATCATTTTCAAACGCCTGTTCAAATATCTCCTGCACTTGCTGCAAACAAGTATCCGCCATTGCCAAAAATTCTGATTCCGTCATGTTACACTCCCGCTTCCACCTCACCTAGTCAGCCTATATTCTATACGGGATCTGCATTCTCGATTAAATCCATGTTGAAATCATTAAAAATCCTTATCCCCGCGCTCCTGTGTCTGATGCTACTTTCCGCTTGTGGACAGAAAGGCCCCTTAATGCTGCCTGAAAAGAAAGCCGACATCGCCAAACCAGCGACCGCAGAAGCCAAGGCAAATCCAGCGACACAACACTAGTTGCGCCAGCGCCGCCACGCGCGTGCGCCCAACAATAATCCGACTAGAAGACCAGATAAAATAGGTTGCCACACATTGTTTTTCCCTGCCTTCATCCAAAAATAATGCAAGACGCCTAAGGGCACAATCACATAGACCAAGCGATGCAGCACCTGCCATTGTTTGCCCCCCAAGCGTCGTATCATTGCATGACTACTGGTCAATGCTAAAGGTAAGAGCAACACCAAGCACACAAAACCCACCGTGATAAAAGGGCGTTTCAACACATCGCGCCACATTTCTTCCCAGTCGAAAAAATGATCAAACCAAAGAAAACACAGGAAGTGCAAGCAGGCATAAAAAAAACCGTACAACCCCAACATACGGCGTAAGCGTATTAACCAATGCCATTGCAAGGCATGTCGCAACGGCGTGATTGCTAGCGTCATGCATAAGGCATACAAAGTCCAATCGCCGGTATTGCGGGTAATAAACTCAATCGGATTGGCCCCCAGGTCCTCGTGCATACCCGCCCACAGTAAACGGAACGCAGGTACCAACATCAAAACAAACACCGTCAGCCGGACGAAAGTCAGCTGTTTTTGACTTAAATTTCGTAGGTTCATTTTAGAATAATTTCTTCAAATCCATCCCGCTATACAAGCCTGCCACCTCACTATAGCCATTGAACATCAGCGTCTTACGCTTGCGACTCAAAAATCCATCTTCACCGATGCGGCGCTCTGAGGCTTGCGACCAGCGTGGATGATCGACTTCGGGATTCACATTTGAATAAAAACCATACTCCGCCGGGTTGGCGACGTTCCAGGAAGTGCGTGGCTGATCTTTGGTGAGGCGAATTTTGACGATCGCTTTCGCCGATTTAAATCCATACTTCCATGGCACCATCAAGCGTAAGGGTGCGCCATTTTGATTCGGCAATAACTCGCCATACATCCCCAGCGTCAACAAAGTCAAAGGATGCATCGCCTCATCCAAACGCAAAGCTTCTACATATGGCCACTGCAACACCCGGCTACGCGCCCCTGGCATTTGCTGTGGGTCATTGGCACTGGTGAATTCCACATAGCGCGCATCACCTGTCAGCTCCACTTGCTTGAGCAAATGCGACAAGGAATATCCCAGCCACGGAATCACCATCGACCAACCTTCCACACAACGCAAGCGATACACACGCTCTTCTATCGGCGCGAGTTTCAATAGCTTATCCAGATCCAGCGTCACTGGTTTCTTCACTTCCCCCTCAATGCGCACGGTCCAGGGATGCGATTTAAACTTTCCAGCGTTCTCCGCCGGGTCCGCCTTATCCGTGCCGAACTCGTAATAATTATTGTAGGTAGTCGCATCCTTATAGCTGGTCTTCTTTTCAGACAGCACATAAGCGGGATTAGCCGTTGCAGGCAGCCGCGCAATCGTCGAATTTTGTGCGAATGCTTCACGCTGCGCCATTTCTATTACCGCTGCACTGGCGACCGAACCGACAGCCAAGTGACGCATAAAGTCGCGACGCGATTCGACAATCTCGCGCGGTGTAATTTCAGAAGCGAAAGGCGGACGGGATTTGATCAACATAAAAACTCCTGAACAAGAATTGAGAGCGGTTTTACATCAGTCGAATTACACAAAGAAAGCTTACACCCACGCATAAAAAAATCCCGGTCATCGCAGAAAAGCAATGCCGGGATTTTTCAAATATTCATACTTTACAGACTACCGTAAGAATGCAAACCACTCACCTTCATCAAACGCATATGCAACCACGCGGCATAGTTCAGCCAGACGATCAGGGCCCAGGTTTCTTTCGGGTCCCAAGACCAATAGCCGCCCCACGCTTCTGCTGCCCACAATGCGCCCAAAATCGTCGCGATCGTGAAAAAGATAAAACCAACTGAAATCGCCTTATACATCACGTCATCTAACACTTCAGAGCTAGGCATACGCTCCAGGAGTCGCAGACGCATCAGGATCGTGGCGGAGAAAATCAAGACCAGCACCGCCACCATTTTCGTCGCGCGCATCATGCCAGACATGACCACATCACCACTCTGACTCCACCACGCGATTCCCCAAGCAAAAGCCAACAACGCCAAAGGCACAGCAACCATTCCTATCCATAATGCTCGCGGCTCCTCATGACGCAACAAATAAATCCACGCCACCATCGCTGCCAAAGAAAACGTGCCATAACCAATAAAATTAGCAGGCACATGTATCTTCATCCACCAGCTTTGCAAAGCCGGCACCAGTGGTTGAATCTCCGCCGCATCACGACTGACGGTGTACCACAACAAAAATAGTACCGCCGCCGAAATCACCATCAGCACAAACGCGCCCAATTGTTTGGTTTGATAGCGCTGCTCATAAAACAAATAAAACAGTGCCGTGATCAGGGAAAACAAAATAAATACTTCATACAAATTTGAAACCGGAATATGCCCGATGTCGCTACCCAGCAAATAAGATTCATACCAACGCACCATCAAGCCCGTCAGTCCCATCAACACAGCCGACCAACACAAGCCTGACGCAAAACTGGCAGCGAATTCTGAACGCATCAACAAGCCCGCCCAATACACCAAAGTTGACATAAAAAAGAAAGTGCTCATCCACAAAATAGCGGACTGACTCGACAGCAAATACTTCAAAAAGAACTTATCGCTCGCCAATGCCAGACTATGCCCATACTGCATCATCGCAAACAAAGACAACGCCGCCACCGCCATCATCAACACCCGCACAGGCTTCCAGTTCCAACCGAGCGCCGCGCATACTGGCACACTTATCAGCAATATCGCCTGTTCATACACATCCATGTGCTGATGATATTCGGATAGCGCATATCCTGCGCCAGCGCCGAGCAGCAAGGCAAAAAGCCAATCCAATATGCTTAGCCGCTTCAGGTAATTCTGAAAAGCCTGCCATCCCACTTGTGTGTCCATACGAATCCCGTTGTTTTCTCTAAAATTTTAAACTTCGTTACCATCTGCGGGCAGCGCCGCATCGCCCGCCATCAACTGCTTCAGTTGCGCAAACTCGCGTTCAAAATCGAGCGTCTTGCGCTGCGAACTAAACGCCAGCAAAGCATGTGCACCCTCGCCATCCGGTTTCACCCACACCCAGACGCGACGTTCACGAATATAAAACATCGCAAACACGCCCAACACTAACAGCAAGCAACCCAAGTACACCACATTTTGTCCAGGAGCTCGCGTCACTTGAAACACCGACGCCTTCACCTCATCAAAGTCACTTAATTCCATATACACCGGCGCGCCATAAAAAAATGCATCCGACAAAGCCGAAGTCGCTACCTGCAAAAACTGTGCACGTTTTTCGTTGAGCTCCAACGCGGGCAAACCATCTTGCACGCGCGCCAACTGCCACAAATCCCACAAGCTGCCATTCAAAATTTTCATAAATACGTCGGCAGCTTTGCCTTGCTCAGCGGCCGGAATATTTTCCAAAAATCCCGCGATCGCGGCAAAACCAGCAATCTTAGCTGACTCGCCCTCACCTGCAAAAATCGCCAAACCTTTACGCGCTGAGGCGCTTAATTGTGTTTGCATGGTCGCCGCTGCCGTCGCTGGCAATGCCCGCTTTGCATACTGATCCGCGGCCTGGGCACGTAATTCTGGCTGCGCCAAAGCAGCACGCAAACGCATCCATTCATCCAGTTTGCCGTTGTCGTCCGCAGGCATGCGCAGATAGCGGAATCCCTCATTCTGGCTATCCTTCGCGCCCGCCAAATACACGGATACTCCATCAAGTTCAACTGGCATCATATAGTTTGAGAATTCACGCGCCTGCCCTGTTTTATCACGCAGTTTATACTGAATACTCGGCCCTACGTTCTTCAGATCTTTATTCGCGTTCTTGGCGGCGGCACCGGTATGTTTATCGAGATCGGCGCTTAATTGTTGGGTGAAATTTTTATCCGTATCAACCGCACGCAAATCCTGACCATTGCGCGCCATATTCTCTACATTGAGCGCCCTAAATCCAACCCACTCTATACTGATCTCGCCGCGCCCAAAACTCAAATCTTCCGGCAATAAGCTGGCACCGCCCACAGTGGCCGACAAATTTCGCGTTTCCCGCTTCGCGCCCTGCATCACATGCGCCTTCAATCGCATTTGACTACCGCCATCATCAAAACTCGACTGAAAAATCGCCACGCCTTTATAAATCAAAGGGTGATTAACTTGCACAGTCGCAGGAAAACTCTTGCCCGTTTCGTGATCTTTAATCACAACGTCACTGGCAAATAGCTTTGGCATGCCAGTGGAGTAGTAATCAACCTTAAATTGATTCAACTGTATGGTGAACGGCAAATCTTGCAGCAAAACACCCTTGGGCTGCTGAATCACCACGGTATTGCCGCTCATTCCTTCTGGAATGGCGATACTGCCGCGGAAAGTCGGATTAGAAAGTGAAAGTTTGTGTTGCGCAGGAACTTGGGAAATCAACAGCCCGCCCCCTTCATATGGCTGCTTGCCGCCAAACCAGATTTGCATGCGGATAGATAGATCGGAATCGAGCAAACCACCGACACAAATAACGACGATCGCCGTATGGGCAAAAATATAGCCCCACTTATTACCAGCACCGCGCTTGGCGGCAATCAGTTGCGCGCCTTCTTTGGCGATCAGCTTGCATTGATATCCCAAATTCTGTAAGCGCACCAACAACTCTTGCGCCATCTGATCTTGAGTTTGCGTGCCACGCCATTCAACACGATGATGAAAGTTACGCAGCGAGGTTTCGCGCACATTTTCACGCCAGCTACGCATATCTTTCAACATTTTGGGTGCGTTTCTGATCAGGCACAAACTGGTCGACAACACCAAGAAAGTCATAATCAACAAAAACCACCACGCCGAATACAGCGAATACAAGCCCAGATGCTGAAACACGTCAAACCAAAATGGTCCGAATTTATTCACATAATTGGGCATCGCTTCATTTTGTTTCAGTACCGTGCCTATGATGGACGTAATCGCGATAATGCACAGCAGACTAATCGCAAAGCGCATCGACGATAATAATTCCAATGCTTGCGCTAGCCACGTTGTTCGCGTCTGTAAATGCGCGCCCGTCGTCGCGCTGCCAGACTCTGAGGTGGTTTCTGGTAAAGCGGGCAGATCGCGTGAAGATTCAGGTCTCATAGAATTCCAAATGCAAAAAGGGGATGACAAATGCCACCCCCTCCCTAATTCTCAATGTTCGTGATATGAAGCGTGTTGATTTACTTCAAGCCAGCAACGTAATCAGCCACCGCTTTCATCTCGTCATCCGACATACGCTTAGCGATTGTCAGCATTTGCGGACTATTTTTACGATCACCGTTACGGAAAGCGGCCATCTGAGCCACTGTGTAATCTTGATGCTGACCCGCAATACGTGGGAATTGTGCAGGGATACCAGCACCGTTCGGGCTATGGCAGCCAGCGCAGGCAGGTACATTTTTTTCTGCGATACCACCGCGATAAATCATTTTACCGAGTTCAATACTGTCTTTATTTTTCGCAGCACCCGCTTTTGGTTTTTGTGCCGATAAGAAGGCCGCCACATTTTTAACATCATCAGCGCTCATCATTTTTGCAAATGTTGTCATCACTGCGTTATTGCGTGCTGGCGTTGCAAAATCAGATAACTGCTTGGCGACATAAGCTTCATGCTGGCCAGCCAATTTAGGATTCACACTAATCGTAGAATTACCAGCAGCGCCATGGCAAGAAACGCAAGCAACAATGCCGCGCGCGCCATCAACTCCGGCGGTTCGCCGCGCGGGTCGTCCATACTCTGCACGAGTTTGTGATGCAGCGTACCCGGCGTCG
>JACQDW010000033.1 GCA_016200845.1 Burkholderiales bacterium
AAAGACGGATGTGCCAGTCGCGCAGATGCAAGACCCGAATAAGCCATTGTTTGGCAATAAGGATGCAGTGGCACAAGCGGCAAAGGAAGTCGCAGCGAGCAAGGCGGCGGAGGCTGCAGCGGCGTCTAAGCCAGTTGACCCTGCGGCGAATGTGCCAGCGGCGGCTGCATCGGTCGCAGCGACTACGCCAGCTGTGGCAGCTGTGGCTGAAGATAAATTCATTTATCACTTGCAGATTGGTGCCTTCAAAGAAGTGGCGGATGCGGAAGCGGCGCGCGCTAAATTAGCATTGATAGGGATAGAGGCGAGTCTGACTGAAAAGAGCGGCGATGGCGGCAGCCTGCATCGCGTGCGCGTTGGTCCTTTTGATGCAGATGCGATGAACAAAATGCGTGCGCGCTTGTCTGAGAATGGCGTCGAGTCGGTGGTGGTACGTTCGGCGAAATAATCATGAGGCGCAATGCCTGTGATTTCCAGTGAGATCAGATAAGGATGAGAACTATGTTTTCTATTCGTCGTGTTGTGTTAAGCAATGTAGTGGCTGGTTTGGCTGCGATGGTGTTGTCGGCCACAGCTCATGCGCAAGCGCAAATGCAGGTGAGGGCTGGGCAGGAATACACCATGCTGGAGCGCCCTCAGCCAACCACATCGGGCAAGAAGGTCGAAGTGTTGGAATTTTTTGGCTATTTTTGTCCGGCCTGCAATGCCTTTGAACCACACTTTGAAGAATGGATCAAAAAGCAGGGTGATCGAATTGTGATCAAGCGTGTGCATACCGATATTCATGATTTCGTGACGCAGCAAAAATTATTTTTTGCCTTGGAAGCGATGGGCAAATCTGAGGAATTGCAAGCGCGTGTTTTTGCTGCTTATCACCTCGAACGAAACCGCTTGATGACA
The DNA here is from genome assembly GCA_016200845.1 of Burkholderiales bacterium. GTDB lineage: Bacteria > Pseudomonadota > Gammaproteobacteria > Burkholderiales > Burkholderiaceae_D > Undibacterium. Next base: position 901 of record JACQDW010000033.1, read on the forward strand.
GATGCAGACGTGATGAAATTCATCGACAAGAGTGGTCTGGACAAGAAGAAATTCACGGAGATTTATAATTCTTTTACAGTGATGACCAAAGTCAAAGCGGTGCCTCGTTTGCAGGAGGCTTACCGAATTAATTCAGTTCCTAGCGTGATTATTGATGGCCGTTTTTTGGTGTCTCCGGGCGATGTCGCGTATAAAAATCGTCAGGTCAATGGGAGTGTTCATCCTGGAATTGTCGTGATGGATGCTTTGCTTGATAAGGTATACAAAGAGAAGAATCATTAAGGGCGACCTCTGCACAACCTACTACGCGGCCGAATTTTGAGTCTGCGATGGAAGCAAGTGCCCTAGCACAGGTGCTCTTCTCGACTCAAACTTCGACCGCTCGCGACAGTTGTGCAGAGGTCGCTAGGGGGTAGAGTGAATTGAAGTAAAAATCCGTCGTTGTGACGGATTTTTTTTGCTATTTTGGGGAGCGTGTATGCAAGCAGTTTTTATCACTGGCGCATCATCTGGTTTGGGCGAAGCCTTGGCATTGGCCTATGCCGCGCAGGGTGCTCAGCTGGCTCTGGTTGGGCGACGTCTGGATGTGCTAGAGGCGTTGCGCACGCGTTTAACACACCCCGACCGACATCATGTGTATCCTCTGGATGTGAACGACGCAGACGCATTGCGCGAAGCGGCGCTGGACTTTATTGGCAAAGTGGGGCAAGTGCAAACAGTCATCGCCAGCGCGGGTATTTCGGTTGGCACCTTGAGTGAGTTGAACGAAGATTTACCAGTCTTCAAAAAAGTCATGGAGACCAATCTGTTTGCGATGGTCGCGACTTTCTCGCCCTTCATCGAGCACATGAAGAGTCTCGCACCAGAGCAGGCATGTCGCTTGGTCGGCATCGCCAGTGTTGCGGGCATTCGCGGCTTGCCCGGCGCCAGCGCATACAGTGCGTCAAAGGCGGCGGTGATCAGTTATTGTGAATCTCTACGTGTGGAATTGCGTGGCAGCGGAATACGCGTGGTAACCATCGCGCCCGGCTATATCGATACGCCGATGACGCAAGTCAATGATTACGCCATGCCTTTTTTGATGCCAGCAGCGCGCTTTGCGGCGAAGGCTGTGCGCATGATTGATCGTGGTAGCAGTTATGCGGTGATTCCATGGCAAATGGGCGTGGTGGCAAAAATATTGCGTTTCTTGCCTAATTTTGCCTATGATTTTTTGTTTGCAAATGCGCCGCGCAAAGGGCGTCAGTCAAAATGAGCGATTTGAATTTGATCGACGCTTGGGGTAATTCGCATGTCCCAGTTGCACCGGGAGCGACGCCGCGCATCGTCAGTTTGGTGCCATCGATTACCGAGCTCTTGATTGATTTGGGTTTGGCACCGTACCTGGTTGGGCGCACAGGGTTTTGCATACACCCCAAAGAGGTGGTCGCAGCGATTCCCAAGATCGGTGGAACAAAAGACGTCAATATTGAGAAAATCCGCAAGCTTGCGCCGACGCATTTGATCGTGAATATCGATGAAAATGAAAAACCAACGGTCGACCTGTTGGCAGAATTTATCCCGCACGTCGTGGTCATCCATCCGATCAAGCCGCAAGACAATTTGTCGCTATATCGATTACTAGGCACGATATTCCGGGTTGAAGCTGCGGCGCAAGAGTGGTGCCAGCGTTTGCAAAGCGCATTACTTAAGTTGCCGCCATCGGCACCGACCAAAAATCTGATTTATTGCATCTGGAAAGATCCGTGGATGACGGTCAGTCAGGACACCTATATCGCGAATATGCTGGCATTGTGCAACTGCACAATCTGGCAGACACCACAGGCGCGCGCAGCGACCACGCACGAGCAAATTGCAGCTCTGCCACGCTACCCTGTTTTTGAATGGTCGCAGGTTCAGGTCGGAGAAGTGGATGCGATTTTGTTGTCTAGCGAACCGTATAGCTTCCGGCAACAGCATCTCGAAGCACTGCAACAGCAAGTCAATTGCCCTGTGATTTTAGTCGATGGCGAGATGTTCTCTTGGTATGGGAGTCGGGCTGTGTTGGGGGTGGAGTATATATCTACGTTAAAACTGTAATGATCCCGTCGTCTCATAGAAAAAGCCGCTCAGATTGCTCTGAGCGGCTTTTTTGCTTGGTCGTCTAATCAGATTTGATTAGATTAGAAGCGGTAGTTCAGGGACAAGTTGTACATGCGGCCTAACTGACTGAAATGGGAACCGTCGTAGGTGACCATGGAGTAGCGTTGGTCGAATGTGATGTTGTCAGACTGAATTTGCGTTGGTGTACGACCGCTGTAGTCCAAAGTCTTGCTATCTAAGATGGCTTGACCTTTGGCTTTGTCGCCAACAGCTTGCAGATTCCAAGAAGGCGTCACATTGAGCATATTGTTGATCGCAAATGCCAGAGTCATGTTTTTGCTGATCTGGTAGTTGATCGAGAAGTCAGTGACCATTTTTGTTTTGAATACAACTTCCAGATTTTGATCTAAGTCGGCATTGCGGAACTTAGTAGGGCCAAAAACGGTGTTATTCAAAGACATGTTGTAATCACCGATGTCGTAGTCAAAGCCAATGATGGATTTGAACTTTGGACGAGAGGTGAACATCAATGCTTCTTGAGTGATATCCAAAACAGACTGACCCGCTTTTGCGATTGCTGCTGGATTATTCACGCCTCCGCTACGTTCATTTTGTAAAGAGTAGTTTCCAGATAAGTTAAATGCCAACTTACCGTCACCGAGCTTCATGTTACGGTGGTTGAATACGTAATCAATACCAGAAGTTTTGCTATCGAGCGCATTGACGAAGAAGCTCAACGATACGATACCTGATGCTTTCAGGATTTTGTCCAATTCCGCTGTTGGGTCGCCACTTGGGTGAATTTCTTTGCCCAAAATAATGCGATCTTTCAGTGAGATATTGTAGTAATCCAATGTCATACTGGTATTACGATCCGCTTTGTATCCCAAGCCCATTGTGAAGCCGGTTGATTTTTCAGCTTTGAGTTTTGGTACACCCAAGGCTTCCGCTTCTTTTGAGACATTGCTTGCTAAACCAGACACCTGAATCTGGCCACCAGAGAAGGAATATTGAGTTTTCTGAGTGTAGATTTGATGTAAAGATGGTGCTCTGAAGCCGGTTGAAACGGAGCTACGCAAAGTAAATTCGTCATTGATTTTATATTTTGCGCTCAATTTTCCGATGAATGCTTTACCGAAGTCGCTATATTTCTCGTAACGGCCAGTTGCATCGAAAACTAAGTCGTTGCTGACGTCAATCAATGCACCACCGTACATACCGTAGTTGGAGCGTGTTGAGCTGAATGAGTTTGCTGGAGTGTTGCCAGCGTAGGAATCAGAACCAGAATACAGGTAGGACGCTTCTTCGCCAGCGATCAGTGTGTATTTTTCTGAACGAACTTCACTACCAAAATAAGCATTGAGTCCTTTGCTTAAAGTCTTGGAGAAGTCAGCGTTCCATACAGTGTGTGTGAATTTAGATCCACCAGCGTCGAATTGGGTTTGTCCGTGTTTCGGCAGCGGTGTAACGCCTTTCGCGACTGCATCGCGATAGGCGTTTTCCATGCCGCGGTTAACTGAGTTGGTCACCGTGTATTTCTGCTCGTTACCACCAATTGTGACGCTGACATCGGATGCCCAACCCGAAATATCAAACTTAGTTCCAACCGTAGCGTTATAGTCTTTTAATGCACCTAAGAAGCCAGGCACATATCCATCATAAGGTTTGCCTGCTGGGGTTAACAGACCATAGTCTGTTGGACGCCAGTAAGGTGTGCGATAGTTTGCATAGCTGTCGATTTTTTTGTCGATATAGGCTGCGTTCGCATACACACTCGTGTCTTCATCGATGCTATAGCGGCTGTTGACCAAAAATTTGCTTGCGCGCGTGTCAGGGGAACCATTGATGTTGCCCGCATCTGGATGTTTCGCCAAGAATGCATTGACGTTTTTCAGATCGTTTTCAAAAGTGGCTGGACCATCACCAAAAGTAGCAGCTTCGCCACGCGCACTGACTAAACCAGAACGTGAAGCTAAACCATTTTTGGAGACATCGACAGTCATGTTTACAAAGCCGCTATCACCCAAAGCCAAGCCATGGTTGATACTGAGTGCTTGCATTTTGCCATCGCCTTCATGCGTCACACCTGTTCTGCCAGTGATCGATGTTCCGGTTGGGCTGTCTTTCAGAATAATGTTAACCACGCCAGAAATCGCGTCGGAACCGTATTGAGCGGAAGCACCGTCACGCAAAACTTCAATACGTTTGATCGCATCTTGTGGAATTGCGGAGATATCAGCACCGCTTTCGCCGCGGCCAGGGGACGTTTGTGTATAGACCAGTGCGCTGGCGTTTTTGCGCTTACCATTGATCAGAATCAGCGAGCGGCTAGGACCCATATTACGGATTTCGTAAGGGTCGAGCAGAGAGGTCGCATCGTTGACTGGCGTTTGAACTGTGTTGAAAGATGGAACGCGGAAAGCGAGGGCTTTGTCGAGGGAAGCTTGAGCTGTCTTAGTCAAATCGGATGCTGCTAATACGTCGATTGGAACTGGTGTGTCGATCACTGTACGTTGACCGCCGCGCATACCGGTTGAGGTAACAACGACTGTTTGAATTTCTGGGACTGCTGCTGGTGCGGCTTGTTTGGTTTCTGCTGCTTTCTCAGCTTTCTTATCAGTGGAAGCCTCTTGTGCTTGCGCCATGGAACCTGTGGCTAACAATAAGATGGCGATTTGTACGGCGCTTTTGACGAAGACGTCTTTCTTGGTTGCGCTACGTGATCCTGTGGTTTTCTTGTTCAATTGTTGTCTCCTAAACTTAGTTATCATCAGTGTCGGCTGGGGGGAGTTAGCGCAACACGGTTCTGTCACTGGTATGCCTAGACTATTGCAAAATTACAGGCCAACCCATACTACCCGAAGGCTCGGAAACCTTGCAATACGATCATAAATCCTGTTGTTTTTTGGGTTTTTTCATAAATTTTATAATTGCCATTTAGAACTTATTATTGTATTTGCATAGCTAATTTTTTAGGTGAATAGGTAATTTTTAGACGTGGAAGAATTGCCCTGGTGTATTTCAATGTGGTGTGTAGCCTCAGGCGGTACTGACTTCTGCTTCTCACTTAGAATTTGAGTTGAACTATTTTGCGCGGCTGAATCCCCGAATGCTGTCGTTTGCAAATACAAAAAATTCATCCAACACAGCGTTGCAAATGCTATATTGATATGAACTTGTAGGACTTACGCAAAATTGCGCTGGCTAGGCGAGGAGCCGAAGACAGTACGGTTGTACGGCGAGGCGAACTCAACAACGCCAGCGTCTGTTTTGCGTAAGTCCTAACTTTTTTGAGGAATCGACATGGCATATTTTTCTAAAAAAACGCTGGGACTGGCATTGGTGTCGCTGAGTTTGCTGGCCGCTGGTGGCGGCATATGGTGGATGAAAAAACACAAAGCCGCTCCAACGGTGGCTGGCGCTGTGATTGCCAATCCCGATGCGCCGTTTGTGATGGGCGAGTGCGTGGCGCGGTTGTTTGAGGATAAGCCCGCGCTGGCGGTGATGTTCTCGCAGAGCGTGGAAGGATCTCAGGCCTTGGATCAATTGATTGAAGTACGTGACATCGGCGAGTCGGCCAAATCAAAGAAGAAAAAGCGCTCTTCAGAAGATGATCAAGAACCGCAAAGCGCATCGGAATCCGCATCAGCAAATAGCGCAGTTGCGGCACAAGGAGAAGTTGTTAAAGGCGGTTGGATCGTGTCGGACAACCCACGTGTCTTGTTGTTTCCGTATGTGAAGGCGGGGCGTGAATATAAGGTGCAGGTGAATGCGGCGTTGACGGCAGCGGGTGGAAAAAAACTTGAGCAAGCGAAGAACTGTACGGTCTTGAGCGATGAGATGTCGCCTTCGTTTTTCTTTGCGAGCAAAGGCACGGTATTGCCAGCAGGTTTGAATGGCGGTTTGCCTGTGGTGACTGTGAATGTGCCCGAAGTGGATGTGGAATTTTTGCGTGTCGCTCCGGAGAAGTTGTCGAAGTTTGTGGACATGGTGTCGGGCAAGAAGCGCCGCTCTGCCGAGGACGGGCGTGAAGAGGATGACTATTATTACGACGATTATTACAACGATAAAAATAAACTCAAAGGCATGAGCTCGGGTTGGCAGCTCAATTCTTTGCAAGGCATCGCCACCAGCGTGTATCAAAATCGTTTTATCACGAATGAAATCCCCAACAGCCGCAAGGTTAGCTTTCTTCCCGTTGAAAAAATCCCTGAACTCAAAGAACCCGGCATCTATGTCGCGGTAATGCGGCGGCCTGGCTTTTTTGATTATGAGTTTCAAGTCACCTATTTTTATGTCAGCGATATTGGCTTGCACGTGCGTCGCTATGGCAAACAAACTGATGTGTTCACGACCTCTTTGAGAGAAGGCAAGGCGCAAGGTGGCGTGGCGCTGTCGGTGTTGGGCGAGTCGGGCAAAGTCTTGTTGGCGGCAAAAACCGATGGTGATGGTCATGGCGTGTTGCCGGAGTTGCCCGATAGCGCACGGCTGCTTTTGGCGCAACGCGGTAAAGAGACATCGATCTTGGTGCTGCAAGAGCCGGGTCTCGATTTGGCCGAGTTTGATATCGGTGGACACTTGCCACGTGATGCCAAATTATTTGTCTGGTCGGGGCGCGATTTGTATCGTCCCGGTGAAAAGTTCACGGCATCAGTGATGGTGCGCTCAGCCGAAGGCATCGCGGTGCCCGCCGTGCCGATCAAGGTGGATTTGAAAAAGCCCAGTGGCGATGTGGTGAGTTCTGGCATTTGGCAGCCTAACCCCAAGACTCCCGGTTATCTGCAACATCACATCGATTTGCCGCTCGACGCGGCGACTGGAAAATGGACGCTGGAATTACGTGCCGATCCTTCTTCTAAACGTGCTGATGCTCTGTATAGTTTTCAGGTGGAAGAGTTTTTGCCCGAGCGTATGAAGCTCAGTTTGAAGAGCCCCAGCGCGCCTTTAAACGAAGGTGAAAATTTCAATGTCGAAGTGCAGGGGGACTATTTATATGGTGCGCCTGCCGCGGGGAACCGCTTGTTAGGTAGTGTGGCACAAGAGCGTGCGCGCAATCCCTTGCCTAAAGAATGGCCGGGATTTATCTTTGGTGATTTTGCCGATGACGCCAAAAAGCAGCGTAAGGAATTAGATGAAACTGCCTTAGATGACAGCGGCAAGGCGCAAGTCGATGTGCCGTTTACCACAGAAGCAAATTCACCTTTAAAAGTGCGCGCCGCGTTTAGCTTGTTGGAGTCTGGCGGACGTCCCGTTGTGCGTTCTATTGAGCGTATCTGGTGGCCGGACAAAAACTTAATCGCCTTGCGTCCGGCCTTTGATGGCGATGTGACACGCGAAGGCAGTATGGCGGAATTTGAAGTCATACGCGTGAACGATGCGGGTAAATTTGCAGGCCTCAAACAAGCCGATTTTAAATTGGTGCGTGAAGACCGCGAATACTATTGGCGCTTTGAAGCCGGGCGCGGTTGGCACTCCGGTTATTCAGAGGCAGAAGAAACCGTCCATGCAGGCGCCATCGATTTGCGCAACCGTGCCAAATTGATGGTGCCAGTGAACTGGGGCAGATATCGTTTGGAAATCCGCGATCCAGAAACCGAACTGACGGCGCGCTATCGTTTTTATGCGGGATGGAATGCGCAAGACAGCGAGAATATCGGCAATCGCCCTGATCGCGTGCGCTTGCAATTAGAAGGCGCGCCCGCCAAGCCCGGCACTGATATTAAACTCAAGATCGTTCCACCGCATGATGGCGAGGCGCTGGTCTTGGTCGAAGCCGATAAAGTCTTGTGGAGCAAACGCGTTGCGGTTAGCACTGATGGCACCACGGTCACGATTCCGGTCGATAAAAATTGGAACCGCTCGGATATGTATGTCTCCACCGTAGTATTCCGTCCCGGCAGCGCAGGCGACAAAGTGACACCAGCGCGCGCCGTCGGCTTGACTTGGTTACCTTTGGCACGTGATGCGCGTAAGCTTAGAGTGGCCTTGACTGCGCCAGCGCAAGTGGAGCCAGAAAAGCGTATGAGTGCAAAAATTAAAGTCGATAACGCGGCAGGCAAAAAAGCCATGATCACCGTGTCCGCGGTCGATGTCGGCATTTTGAATATCACCAGTTTTAAAACACCAGACCCCTTCGATTTTTTCTTTGGTAAGCATCGTTTTGGTGCCGAGATCAGCGATATCTATGGCAAATTAATTGAGCGCATGGACGGCACGCCCGGCAAAATAAAATGGGGTGGTGACGCCGCCAAGCGCGACACCAAGAGCATGCCCAAGAAAGTCAAACTCATCGATATTTTCTCGGGGCCGGTGCAGCTCAACGACAAAGGCGAGGCTGAGGTGCCTTTGCAGATTCCTGACTTCAATGGCACCCTGCGCTTAATGGTGGTGGCGGCGACCGATGATGCCTACGGAAGCACCGACAAAGAAGTCGTGGTCAGTGCTCCCATCGTGGCCGAGATCGCCATGCCGCGTTTCATTGGACCGGGCGACAATTCGACCTTTGCGCTTGATGTGACGAATATGATGCAAGGCGAGCAGAACATCCAAATCAAACTCGCTGCCGACAAATTACTCAAGATCGCTGATGCTGAACGTAAGCTCACACTCGCACCCAAGCAAAGAAACATCTTGCGATTTAATGTTACTCCGACCGAGCCATTTGGACTCTCACGCATCAGTCTTGATTTGAAGACGGCGGGCGCCAAACCAGTCGTGATCCATAGAGAATTCGCCCTGCAAATTCAACCACCAGTACCACGCGAACAAGATGCACGCCGCATCCGTATCGAGCCGGGCGCGACACAAAAACTCGATGCGAATATGGTCGAGCGTTTTTATCGCGGATCGGCAACTCTCAGTGTCGCAATGTCAAACCGTCCGCCGCTCAATGTGCGCAGCATCGTTAA
>JACQDW010000036.1 GCA_016200845.1 Burkholderiales bacterium
CAAACATACGATCTGGCTGCTTATCGCTTTGTGGACTGGATTTACCTTTGTCGGTTATTTCACGCCGATTCGTGAATTAGCGGTGGAAGTGTTTCAGTTTAGCCTGGGACCTTGGGAGAGTTTTTGGTTGTTCTTTTACGGTTTTGCGACTTACGGCAATGCTGGTTTTATGCGTGAACAAGTGTGCAAATACATGTGTCCTTATGCGCGTTTTCAAAGCGCGATGTTTGATAAGGATACCTTGATTGTCACCTATGACACAGCACGAGGAGATCCTCGCGGTGCGCGGAATAAAAAAGTCGATTATAAAGAGCAGGGGCTGGGATCCTGTGTTGATTGCAGTATCTGTGTGCAAGTGTGCCCAACCGGGATCGATATTCGTGATGGCTTGCAATACGAATGCATCGCTTGTGGTGCCTGTATCGATGGCTGTGATCAAGTAATGGATAAGATGGGCTATGAGCGTGGCTTGATACGTTATACGACTGAGCATGCTTTGAAACACAAGATGACAAAATCAGCGATGTGGCAGCTCGTATTTCGCTTGCGCACTCTGATTTATAGCGGCGTCCTATTCATGATTATTGTGACCGCGGCGATTTCTCTGGCGTATCGTGTGCCATTGAAAGTCGATGTGATACGCGACCGTGCGATGCCTAAAATCAGTGAAGTCGGCGCGATTGAAAATGTGTATCGCTTGCAGATCATGAATACGCAAGAATCGCCGCGCACTTATCGTATCAGCGTCAAGGGAACAGTCGGTGCCCGCATTGTGAATGAAGACAGAATTACGATTAAAGCGGCGAGTAGTCATGCCTTCCCGGTACGGGTCAGTGTTCCCGCAGGTGTGCTGGCGACAGGGTCAAACCGCATACGTTTTGTCGTCGTTGATGAAGAAAATCCGCGTGTGATAGTGAATGAAAAAGCCGTGTTTTTGGTTCCCAAATAAAGGCAATCCATGAGTGCAGGAGTGACGATGAATTCTCAAATTTTAACGGGCAAGATTAAGCGCGATCTTTGGTATAAAGAGCCGTGGTTGTTGCTGGTGGTGGGTGGTCCTTTGATTGTGGTGGTAGCGAGTTTGTTCACAGGTTTTATTGCTTTTCGTGGCGCTGATCAGGTGGTCGCGAAAGACTATTATCGTCAGGGTTTGATGATCAATACCAATCTGCAGCGCGATGCGAATGCGCGTGTGATGAAGCTCGATGCACACTTGCAATTGGATTTGGCGCAGCGACAAATTGTGATGCAGTTGCAGTCGGCTCAAGCCTTGCCCGAGAGCGTGCAATTGAGCATTGCCGTCAGTGGCGCAAATGCCGGATCTGTGAGTGAAATTGTGCACAGATTGACGATGCAGGCAAGTTCGGCGGGACGCTATGTTGGAGACTTGCCGCATGACTCAGGTTTGGATCTTGCGCTGGTGCAGTCAAATGTGAAACTATTGCATCTCAAATTAGAGACCAACGACTGGCGCTTGACGGGAGACTGGCACGATCCTTTGCAGAGGAGTGTGGAATTAACGCCTGTCCAGTAGCGTTGGTCGTGATTGTTTTCGCATAGCTTCGCATACGATGAAGGGGAGTGCAGTTTGGAACAGAACAATGTACAGCAAATAGAGCTTTCGGCTGGCAATATGCTGATGGTGGTTCTCTGGCCCGCATTCTTAATGGCGTGCGTGGCGACTGGTGTGTTTTTTAGTTTGGTTGATCCTATGGAATTGATCATTCTCGATGAGCGCGTGCAATTGCCTATGTTGGGTGCTTATACGCTAGGATTTTTGTGTTTTTGGATGCTGGGAATTTTCTCTAGTTGGCTCACGGTTTTGCTGTTACGAAAAGTACCTTAGGTAGTTTAGAAAGAAATGATGAACGAGATTGCTGGTAAAGATAATCTGGAAATTTCAGAAGAATTGATACGCCGATTTGACTCCCTTGGCCCACGCTATACTTCTTATCCAACGGCGGACCGATTTGACACCGGCTTTACTGTTCGGGACTATGCTCACTACTTAGAGCAACGCAATGCGGCGACGAATAAACCGCCACTTTCCTTGTACATACACATCCCATTCTGCGCCTCGCTGTGTTACTACTGCGCTTGCAATAAGGTGATCACCAAAGACAGAAGTAAGTCTGCCATTTATTTATCTTATCTGGAAAAAGAATTGCGTCTGGTTAAGCAGCATTTGAGCGCACGTGAAACCGTCTCGCAGTTACATCTTGGTGGCGGTACACCGACTTTTCTGAGTCATGATGAAATGCGTGGTCTGATGGCGATGTTGCGCAGGCATTTTGATTTTTCTGAGGACGCAGAGATTTCGATAGAAATCGATCCGCGCACGGTGACACCAGAAACCCTGAATTTGTTAGCGGAGCTGGGCTTTAACCGGACTAGTTTGGGCGTACAAGATTTCGATGCGCAAGTGCAAACGGCAGTGCATCGCATACAGCCATTTGAGATGGTTGAAAAATGCATCAACGAGAGTCGCGCTGCCGGATTTCAATCGATTAATTTTGATTTGATTTATGGCTTGCCAAAACAAAATTCAGAGAGTTTTTCACGCACCTTAGATCAGGTGATTGCCTTATCGCCAGCCCGGATTGCGCTTTACAATTATGCGCATTTGCCGACGCGCTTTAAGCCACAACGACGCATCAATGAAGCTGACTTGCCCTCAGCAGAACAACGCCTGCAAATCTTCTTGATGTCATTGCGTCGCTTATTGGATGAAGGCTATGTCTACATCGGCCTCGACCATTTTGCCAAGCCAGATGACAGCTTGGCGCTGGCGATGAAAGACCGTAGTTTGCATCGCAATTTTCAGGGATATACCACCCGTGCAGATTGTGATTTGATCGCACTAGGCCTATCGTCTATAGGTAAAATCGGCGCCTCCTATGTACAAAATTCACGCAGCCTCGAGGATTATTACGCGATGCTGGATCAAGATGTTTTACCAGTTGAAAAAGGAATTCATCTCAATGCGGATGATCTTTTGCGGCGTGAAATGATCATGGCTCTGATGTGCTGCAATCCTTTGAATGTCGCCGATATTGAGGCGCAATTTGGCATTCGCTTTAAAGAATATTTTGCCGAGGAGTTAAAGCGACTCAATGCCTATGCCGATGAAGGGCTGATGGAATTGACGCCAGAAACGGTGCGAGTCACGGCAAAAGGCCGCATGTTTGTGCGCGCCTATAGCATGGTGTTCGACCAATATTTATCGCGTCAGTCCGGCGCGAAATATTCCAAATTGATTTAGCGAGATCGTGCTGACTTTGCCTCTGGTTTTCGCAGCCATCTCCGCCGGACTACTCGGAGGCATACACTGCGTAGGCATGTGCGGCGGTATTTCTCAACTCTTATCAACACTTCCCACCAAAGCGGCGACGCAAGCATTGGTGTTTGCGCCGCGTCAGAGTATGCCTTCTGGCGTCGCTCCCGGCGGCCTTTCTTATCTCATTTTTTTGCACGGCGGACGACTGTGCACCTATATGCTGATCGGCGCCATGTTCGGCGGTCTCGGAACCGGACTCATGCGACTGCGTGTGCCGGGTGAGTTAATTCAGGTACAGCAGCTTTGGTTTTTTGTCGGCAATCTGGCTTTGATTTTTTTGGCAGGCAGAGTGTGGGGAGTGCGATGGACAGACTATTTGCCTGTGCCAGTCAATCAAGGTCTGGCAAAATTCAGCGCAGCACTACACCCACATTTGCTCAAGGCAGGGCGTCATCCATTTAAGTTGGGACTGAGCTGGGGTTTGTTGCCTTGCGGTCTGAGTTTTGCAATTGCCCCATTCGCCCTGATCTCAGGCGCGGCATGGTCCGGAGCAGTATTGATGTTGATCTTTGGACTAAGCGCATTGCCGCATCTGTTACTGGCACAAAGCATTGCCAAAGTGCGGGAGCGGCATACCAAATTGCGCTATCTGCGCGCTTTTTTTGCGCTGAGTTTATTGGTTTTTGGCTTGCTCGGACTCTTCTACTTTGATATGCGTGATATGCCTGCGTTGTTGTGTATTGCGCCAGTGAGGTGATGGTTTATCCATGGAGTCAAAATTTCAACGTTCTCGAAAGTGCTTCTAAAAAGCTGTGTTTGATTAAAAATTAGGTTTTTGGGATGGATGTTTTGTGTGTGATGAATGATTTTGATACTTGTAAGAAGGGGGGACGTTAATTGTTAATTGCTGCAACTGCCTTTGAGGTCAAAATGAAAAATCATATTAAAATATTTTTTTTGGCATTTGTCATTGCATGTGTTGATTCGACATACGCATATCAGTTTCCATATAATAAGTCGCTCACTAAAAATGAATTGATTTACAATAGATCTATTGGTATTTCAGATGCTAAAGCGCATCTTCGTTTAGGGCGAATGATTTTATTGATGATTGGTGGCGAACGAATTGAATGGAAAGAAAAAATTAGATTAAATGAATATCAAAAATATGGAATAGAGTGGCGGTCAACTGGGGATGTGGTAACCGATGAATTTGAAGATTATAGAGATGGATTTAATGAGGTGATGAAAAAAGAAATAACGGCTTGGTATGGTAAAGATGCGGTTCAATTAATCGATTTAATTGAAAATGAAATTAATGCCAAAATAATGTTGGAAACTTTGAAACGTAATAAAGGAAAGCGTGGCGGAATTAGCTAAGACCAGCTAAGACATACATACGGGGCAAGATTTTTCGCATCGCAAGGAGTGGGTGACAGAGCGCTTGGCCGAGTTGTCGCGTGCTTTTGCGATCAATATTTGTGCCTATGCCGTGATGTCCAACCATTACCATCTGGTCTTGCATGTCGATGTTGCACAGGCACGCGATTGGTCGGATGCGGAAGTGGCGCGACGTTGGGAATTGCTGTTTTCTGTGCCGTATATTGCGCAAAAATATCTCAAAGGTGAGCTGTCTGTGAAGGCCGATATACGGGTGGCGCTTGAGGTGTTGGCGGAGTTGCGACGGCGCTTGAGTGATTTGTCTTGGTATATGCGTAGCTTGAACGAGCCGATTGCCCGGCGTGCCAATGAAGAAGATCGCTGCACCGGGCGGTTTTGGGAGGGGCGGTTTAAAAGCCAGCCAATCTTGGATGAAGCAGGTCTCCTTGCCTGCTGTGCCTATGTCGATCTCAATCCTGTGCGCGCAGCGATGGCGGCGACGCCGGAAGAAGCCGATTTCACTGCCATTCAACAACGACTGCAGGAATTCGCCGCAGAGCGTGCAACTGCTGCGCCAAGCGAAACACCAGCTCAGCAAGCAAACCAACACGTCACACCACCGCTCCATCCTTTCGCCAATCACCTCAACGCCGACCCAGCGAAAGGTTTGCCATTTCGCTTCCAGGACTATGTAGAGCTGGTCGACTGGACTGCCAGAATTGTCCGTGACGATCATAAAAAAGCCATGCCCGAGCATACGCCCGCCATCTTGATTCGCTTGGGTTTTAGTGCGGAAGATTTTCAGCAGCACATGCAAGCACAAGCCATGACACGCGGCTCAGTGATAGGTCAGGTGGAGCGGTTACAAGCCTATGCGCGTAGTCTCAAAAAACGTTGTGTGATGGGAGTGCGTATGCCAAGAGTGTGTTTGACTGGGTAAGCATCGTCAGTTCGATCTATTCCCTTTTGGTTGGCAAGCAAATTGTGTTCGTGATGGCGGCGCGCAATGTGGTCATCACCCACCCCAAAAACGGCGTATCGGCCAAGTCCTGCACGCCAGCTTGTAAACTCACCACGGCACCTGCCCATTCGTCGTTGGGATCTTGTCCAGCACCGATGGAGGTGACTAACAATAACAAGGCATCACAAACTGCCGCTTACGGCTGATCTGGATTGCTAGTTTTGGGTATATGCCTGACAGGGATAGTGATACGGAAGCATGTTCCTTTGCCGAGTTCGCTCCTAACCTCTATCTGGCCGCCGTGTTCTTGAATGATGCCGTAGGAGAGTGACAAACCCAGACCGGTTCCCACGCCCTTAGGTTTGGTGGTAAAAAAAGGCTCAAAAATCTTTTTTAGATTTTCTTCACTGATGCCTTTGCCGCTATCTTCCACTTCTACCCACACCTGATCTCCGCCGGAGCCGGTGCGTATCCAGATTGTGCCGAAGCCATCAATGGCGTGAGCGGCATTGACCAGCAGGTTCATAAACACTTGATTTAGCCGGGAGGCGATACATTCTACTTCGGGTAATTCGGCATATTCTTTTTCTACCTTGGCTTTGTATTTAATCTCATTCGATACGATATTCAGAGTGCTGTCTATGCCCTTATGTAGATTGGCAAATTGCCAGTTATCATTGACATCCATACGCGAGAAATCCTTCAAGCTCCGAACGATGGTTTGCAAGCGATCGATGCCTTCTTTCGACTCATTGACAAGGTCTAGCATGTCTTCTTTGACAAATTCTATATCCATCTGTTCTTTTTTCTTAATGACAGAGGCATTGTTTTCCAGTGAGTGAAATTGTTCAGTCAGCTCGTATTCATTGAGCAGGGCAATCAACTCTGAAATATATTCTTCGAGCCGAACGATATTGGAAGCGACATAGCCGATAGGATTATTGATTTCATGCGCGACGCCGGCAGCGAGCTGACCCAAGGAAGCCATTTTCTCGGATTGCAGCAATTGGTCTTGCGCCTCTTTGAGAATTTTTAGTGTGTGCTCGCGCTTTTCTATTTCGCCCAAGAGTTTTTGTTTCAGCGAAATATTATCTATGGCGATTGAGGTCTGCGCACAAAACACTTGTAGTAATTGCCGATCAACGGCATTGAGCGCATCCAAGCCTTCCAGATACAGCAGGTTGGCGTGGTCGCCTTTTTTATGGGGAAAATAGATGATGCAGCAATCATTCTGATACAGACTCATTTTCTGTGCATTGGCTTGCTGTATATCGCGGTACACATGGTCGGGCAGTATGTCTTTAACCAGACGCTGTTCTGAATGCGCATAAGCACCGGTACCTGCCAGCACAACTGGCTCATCGAGTTCATTGTTTAAGGTCAGGCAAGATTGGCAATAGACGAGATTGCTTTCCAAGTGCAGGATAAAATTTAATTGTGTGAGCACTTCGGGGATAAATTCGGACATCGATTGGGCAGAAAATAATACGCCGCTCGCCGAGATCATTTTTTGCAAACCGTCGCGATTTTCTTCTATCGTTTTTAGGTTCCGATAACTACGCAGCGCTGAGATGAGGGTTGCATATAATTTTTGCGCGGTCAGCTCGGTCTTCTCTTTATAGTCATTAATTTCATAGTGGATAAGGACGTCTTTTTGCGGCGCGATGCCCGGTTGCCCGGTGCGCAAGATGATCTGGACTAAACTATTTTTCTGTGTTTCGCGGATAAATTTTACCAATTGCAAGCCCGCATCGTCGGTTTCCATCACGACATCAATCAGGGCGACTGCAATATCGGGATGCTTGATCAATAATTGCATGCCTTGTTCCGAGCTGTGAGCATGGAAAAACTGTAGCGGTTTATTTTCAAAAACAAAATGTCGTAGCACGAGCGTGGTGATGTTGTGGATTTCTTCCTCATCATCCACGATCAGAATTTTCCAGGCATCCCGCCGCGCTTGGACGGGCGCGGATTCTGCGAAGACAAAGTTGTTCATATCGCTCACCTTTTTGTGCTGCAGTTTGCGCCTCGATTCGACGCGAAATCTATCATTTTTATGTCTCAATCTACGTGCAACATTACACCAGGATTTACCACAGGCCAAAGCAAGGTAAATGTACTTCCCTCACCATGTCTGCTGTGGCAGCGAATGCTGCCTTTCAAAGTCTGCACCATCAGGTTATACACAATATGTAAGCCCAGCCCGCTTCCACCGGCACCGCGTTTGGTCGTGAAAAAAGGGTTAAAAATCTGATCGATAATATTATCTGGGATGCCTTGCCCATCATCTCTAAATTCCAATTTCACCTGGTCCTCAACGATGTCAGCCTTGATTGTTAATAGTCCTGCCTGTCCGGGTTCGTAAGCGTGCATGATGGCATTCATCACGAGGTTGGTTATGACCTGCGACAATGCACCCGGATAGCTATCGAGCGCAATATCGGTCGGGCAATCAATCGTATACTGTAGTTGTGTTTGTCGAATTTTTGGTTCCAGATTCATCAGAGTATCGTTCAGAAAAGTCTGCAGATGAATGTTGCGCATCGCCTCGCTAGATTGATCCACCGCCACTTGCTTAAATCGATGAATCAGGTTCGCAGCCCGCTCAAGATTGTGTAAAAGTATGTTGGCGGTTTGATCCGACGCTGATAAAAAATCTTCCAAATCCTCTTTGCTCATAGCATGGTCATGGTAGAGCCGACACAAATGCGCAACCTCATCGCGCAAACTGGAAGCGGCGGTGACACCGATACCCATCGGTGTATTAATCTCATGGGCCACCCCGGCCACCAGTGTCCCTAATGCCGCCATTTTTTCTTCGCTGGTCTTGCGCACGACTTTTTCGGAAAGCCGCAGATCCTCTTCCACTTGCTCGCGCAAGATGATCTCGTTGCGCAATTCTTCGTTAGCCAAAGACAAGGTATGCTCACTGTCTTTTAAACGCATTAATATTGTCTGAAACGAGGCAATCACAGCGCCGAGCTTACTGACCTCATGCATGCCCACTGGCGCGCAATCAGCACCGCCAGCTTGATTACCCAATTCGGTCAAAAGATTGACCTGGGTCTCGATAGCGCGCGATAACAGTCGCGCCAGTAGCATCGACAAACCAACAATCAGCAGTGCAGCCAGACACATGCTAAGCCCAATCATAGCGACGCTGAATTCACTACGACGCACCTGCCCGGCAATTTCCGCATCGATTCCCTCGCGTTGCGCATCCAACACTTTGCTAAAGGTCTGGTTCATCATGACAAAGGCATCATTCGCCAGACTTAGCCTATCGGCTGCAAGCCGCAGATTGACAGTAGAAATTTCTACCGCAAACGCCGCTGACCTTTGATACGCCTGGGTTTGTTCCAGTAGTTGGCTGTGCAAGCGCTGGGCGACAGCAGAAGAATTTGTTCGATGAATGGCCAACCCTTCGGATACCTGTTCAAGTTGAAGGACTGCTTTACGAATCGCCGTTAAGCGCAGTTTCGATTCATCATACAAAGTCTCTTCGTCTAACTTGGCAGCTTTGCTCAATAAGCCATAAAGTGCCATATGCTGCTTAGACACTTCTGAAAAAATCGTAAAGTACTGATCAAATGCCGCCATGTCTTTCTTTGCCAGGCGGGTGAGCAGTACATTCTGCTGCTGCGATTCAAGGACAAACGCCAAGGTTAAACCGGCGATCAGAATCAGGCTAAGTACAGGTGAAAAAAGAAAACGCTTGCGTAGCGATAGATGATTAACGTAGTTTATCCAGGACATAGTCTGTCCCGTTAAAAGCGGCTGGCAAATTGACTCCATTCATTCGGCAAAATTTTTGCCACTGCTTCGCTACTGTTACCGTTACTATTGCTGGCACCAGGTTTAAAAATATAGGCCGTGCCTTCGGGTTTCGGCCATATCCCCGTCGCTTCGCGCAAATTGGCAGAATGCGACACGATCACTGTGTTGGTACCGGCAGGCGGTGCAGTAGCCAGCATGCGGCGCATCGCCTCAGCTTGGCGCTTGCGTTCTTCGTCACTGACGTTCAAGGCAAAGTACAGCGTTTTATCAATCTCGAAACGACCGAAGATCAGATGTGCCGTCTCCTTGCAACGACAAAATGGGCTGCTCCAGACCTTGCCGATGGGAATATTCATAACGTGTATCGCTTTGCCTATCGTCGCGGCTAACTCCCTGCCTGCGTCAGAGAGCTGACGTTGCGTTTCGCATTTAGTGAGATCTTCCGCACCTTCTGCCACTCCGGTCAATTCGGTCGTCGCATGCCGGAAATAAATAACGAAGCCGCCTTTACGCAATTGTTCAATCAGTTCGGGTGTTGCGGGTGGCGGTTCGACCCCGGTGCCAGCGTACACCTGTCGCGCCGACAGCAGTAAAAAACTAAGGAAAGCGAGAGAAACGAGGACAGTGAAATATGTCGTCAGCTTAAACTTGAACTGACCGTTCACTGAGCGAAATTGCAGGGCATGCTTACTATCTATTTTCCACGTATTGACAGCCATTTTTAGCTCCGCAGTAGTCTATCTATAGGCCCCCTGACATATTTCAATCAGGCAGTATGCTGCTTATTTTGCGCGTAACAATTCCATTTGGCAATGATTATGAATGTGGTTGGTGTTGCCTTTCTGTACGATGTATACCGCGACGGAAAATTCGAGGTAAGAAGGGCAAGCGTGCAGCTCGGAGGATGCGGATTTGATTATCTATTCAGTAAAGGCTACAAGTTTGGTGATAGGGCAGGTCGAGCGGCATCACGTCTTGAAGTGAAAAGATTTTCGCGATATTTGCTCAATGTTCAGACTGCTCTGCATAGCCGTTCTAAACGCTCTTTAGTTCACTATTTTATCTTGAGCAAACTATCCAACATTTCATCACTACGGCGTATCAATTGCGCTGATAATTCAAAGCCGTGTTGGTATTGTAGTGAGTTGACGATTTCTTTGGCGAGGTCGGTGTCGCTGCCTGTTTGGGTGTTGTCGCTATCAAGTCTTAGTTGCTCCGCTTGCTGGCTGATATTGACGATGACACCACCTTCTTGTAATTCTTGAAAATCGACTTGCTGAGATTTGAAGTTGTCTGTGCAGGCGTTGGCGACATTATGCCCACTGCAGTCCAGGGCTTTTTGATACGCAGTCATGCCCGATAAGCCTTGTTTGATTGCACCTATGCTCATTTTCTACTCCTGTTGAATAGCTTTTGCCTCTGTCACTTTTTTGAGCATAGTCGAAAAACCGTCTCTTATCCAATTGAATTTTTTAGTGAAAAATTCAGGATTGCATAGGAACCTCAATGTGGATGTGAGTTCCTTTGCCTACCTCGCTTTTTACTTCAAATTCTCCCTGCAATGCCTTGACCCGTTCGCGCATGCCGACCAGTCCAAACGAGCGGGATTTGTTCATAGCACCTTCTTCTATGCCGCGTCCATCGTCTTGTATGTGGAGTGATAATTTGTCGGCGTTGCGTTCAAATCGTATGTGGACGTGGTTGGCCTTGGCATGGCGGGCGACATTGGTGAGTGACTCCTGGACAATCCGAAAAATCGCGGTGCTTTTTTCATCGTCGAGTATGAGTTGCTCTTCATCGGCGATCAGGTCACAATCGACACTGTGCCTTTGTGTGAAGTCTTTTTGCAAGGTTTGTAGCGCAAAAAATAAGCCGCCTTCATCCAATGCGCGAGGGCGCAAATCGCTGGCGATACGACGCAAGGTATTAATCGAAGTGAGTAGGAGTTGATCCATGCTGCCTAAAGTCAGGCGTGATTTATCGGTCATGCTGATATCTCTTTGCAATAGAGATAAATCCATCCGCAAGGCAGCAAGAAGTTGTCCCAAGTCGTCGTGTAGTTCACGTGCGATATGTTTTCTTTCCTCTTCTCGTATGCTTTGTAAAGCTGATGAGAGTTGGCTGAGTTGGGTATGATATTGCGCCATTTTTTCTTTAGCAATGCGGCGCTCGCTGATATCACGAAAGATCACCGTGAAGAAGCGCTTTTCACCCTCGATCAAACTGGAAATGGACGCCTCGATCGGGAATTCGCTGCCGTCTGCATGCAATGCGGTGACGTAGTAATCATCAAAGCTGCTGCCCATTTTGCGTCGCGTTGTTCCTGTCTCGCCAAACTCGTTGACGTGTTTGGTATGTACGTGGCGATGCCGTATCGGAATGATGTGATCGATGGATGCGCCGAGTAAATCTTCAACTTGATAACCAAAAATTTGGGCAGCGGAAGGATTTACTAAAATGATTTTATGAAATTCATCGATAGTTAAGATGCCGTCGATGGCCGTTTCTATGACGCCAAGCAAACGCTTTTTATTGATCAATAATTCATCGGCGGTGACTTGTAATTCTTGCGTGGTCTTTTTGAGAATCGCATAGGGCGCATGGATGTTGATCGCGACCATGCCTCGGTAAATAGCGAACGCGGCCAGGACTTGAAAGCTGTGTCCGATTAATACAAACAATTCATTACTGAAGCGATACAGTGAAAAGAAAATTTCGGAGATCGCCAGCATCAGGCAGGAAAAAAATAACCAGCTGCGTTTGATCTTGATATGTCCTTCTGCTTTGGCACCATTGGAGATTGTGATCTGGCGATAGAACAGAAAAGCGCTGAGGAGATTGCAGGCGATTAAGATCATTTCGCACACTATTTTGAACAGCGTTTGTCCTGATTGCGCCAGATAAGTGGTTGGCAGCAGAGCGGGGAAACGGAAAATACCTGCGGCGACAATTGCGCTGGCGATTAAGACCAGGGCAGCCGCCAGTCGTGAAGTGGTGTTGGAGACGTCGATGTCGTCCGATAATAAAATTAGTCCAAGTAAAGTAAAACTGATGATGGAGCGTGAAAGCAACCAGAAGCTCAGTGACTTATGCATGTCCAAAGCATCGGGAAAGCCGGGCATGCCCTGGAAGCTCAGCGCATGCAAAAATCCAAAAATAGATGCACTGAAAAACGCCAGCGCCAAAATTAAACTACTGCGTTTGCGAACGTCGCCAAAGGCATTCCAACAAACGATAAATACAGAAACAAAAATCACCAGAGTGGCGGTTTCTAAAGCAGTATGAAATGCCAGTGCATTGTTGATAGTGATGTGGGCATAAAATGCTTGCTGTATCCATAAATACAAAGACAGGAGGAAAAGTGTCAGCCCCGCAAATCCCATGCGTTTTAGTTCTATCGGCGTTGAGCTTATTTTCATTGAGGGTGTAGGTGAAAGGGGAGACGCGACTATGTCGCCGGAGTGGAGATTTTATCGACTTTATTTGCGGCTGAATAGAAAAATACGGCGAATGATTTCATTCGCCATCGGATTTGAAATTTGTACTCGGATTCAATGCGACATCAATACAGGTATTGTCGCTTTTTCCAAGATCGTGCGTGTCGAGCCACCCATCAACATCTCACGGAAACGTGAATGTCCATAACCGCCCATCACCATCAAATCGCATTGATATTCTGCGCTCAGGCTGAGCAAGGTATCGCCGACTGGATGCTTGCTAAAGCGAGTGACGACTTCAACTTGTATGCCATGTCGCGCCAGAAAAAGGGCGATGTCTGCACCCGGTTCTTCACCGTGGGTTTCTTGATAGGGTTTGGGATTGATGATGGCGACCATCACTTGCTTGCATACGAAGGCTCTGCGGGATTGGTTTGTCCAATCACGATCAAGTCGCAATAGCGGGAGCGCAATCCCAGTCCACCGTTGGCTTCGTCATTCGCAATCAGGCTCTCAGTCGTGCTGGATGCACGGTCTGCGGTGATTTGTTGGAACTGATTGAGTGCGCGTTCGGCCCGCTCTCGCAATACGCCTAAATGCAAACTGATATTTGGATCACCAGTCCCGAGATTGCTACTCTCAAAAATATAGCGAGAAATGCCAGTTAATGCGACGCCGGTTAAGTGGGCGTCGAATCGTTGGGCGATGTCTTGTGCAATCAAAATTCGCTGTGGCGCTTGTTGCGAATCATCGACGTGCACAAGGATGGTTTTGTAGCTCATTTTGTAACTCCATGAATGTAATTCACTTCGAAACGACAGAACTTCAGGTGTTAATTTAAGGCTGGTGCGGCTTCGTTATTCCATTGAGGTAGCAAGTTTTTATTGACTAGGGCTGTTACTTTCTCCGCTACTTTAATCCTCGCTTTTGCTGGTGGCAAGCGGCGCAGCGTTTTCAATGCGCTTGGGTCGATGAGATTGATTTCTCTTTGTTCAACTGAAATCATGCCTAATTCATTCAGTGCGGACAAAGTACGGCTGACGGTTTCTAATGTGAGTCCCAAATAGCTGCCAATTTCTTGCCGCGTCATTCTCAAATTAAAGCTGCGACCTGAGTATCCCATGGCACTGAAACGCTCGCCTAAGTTGGTCAGGAAGCGCGCTACTTTCGCTTCGGCGCTTAGTGCGCTGAGCATGCTGATCATGGCTTGTTCTCTGACAATCTCGCGGCTCATGACGCTAAACATCGCATGTTCTAATTCGGCATGGGTGCGACCTAAAGCGGCGAAGGTTTTGTAAGGGATAAGGATCATATCGCAATCGCTTAAAGCGACGGCTTCGGAAGCATAGTGTTGTTTATGGATGCCATCGATGCCGAGAAGATCACCTTTCATAGGGAAACTTAAGACTTGCTCGTTACCGTATTCGTCGATGTGGATGGTCTTGAGAAAACCGGAGTTGACGATGTAAAGAGTGTCAAAATTTTGACCGATACGATGTATGCGTTGTCCAGATTTGAAACGTACATGTTGAAACATACTGTCGTCTTCGTCAGCGCCTGCCGGAGCAGGGATCGCCAATAACTCGCATACCTGACGCAAGTTAGACCATAAGCTGCCTTGGTGACGCCAGCTGCTATCGGCGCTTGGTGCAGCATGATTGGCATGGTGAGCAGGTGTCAGGGTGGATAAGTTCGGCATGATCAAGCCTCTATAAAGTGAAGTAAATTAAATAATCTGAAAATAAGTAAATGATTAGGTGCCTCGATAATGCGTTGTTCTAGTGCGCTGTTCCGTGCGTTTGCCATCGCTGTAAGAGCGCTGGAATTTGTTCAAAGTCGGTCGATTTATCGAGAAAACTATCTGCGCCAGCGCGCAGCGCTTGCATGCGATTGGCTTCGTTGGAGTGATTGGTGAGAACGACGACGCGAATGTCGGGTGTGGTGGTTTTGATTTTTTTGAGGAGCCCCAAACCATTGCCATCGCTCAGTTGTATGTCCAATATCATTGCATCGGTATGTGTGCTCAGAATTTTTTCATACGCGCCGCTGATCTCGCTGGAAATGCCAACGATATCGATGTCTGGCAGCTCTTCAATAAAACGCATTAATCGGTTTTGAATGAGCAGGGAGTCTTCGACGATAAACAAATTCATGGCGCGAGAAAAGTAATGAGACACAGCGTTGTTTGCATGTGCTCATTATGGGCAGGAAGATGTTTGATTTAAATCAGGAACGGCTGATTCGAAGTGTGGGATTTGGCTTGGGTGGATTAGGAATATTCCTACATCGCCAAAGAGAATCAGGAGAGTAAATGGTGGGCGACCGCGTATTGCACTAATTCAGATAGAGAATGCAATTCCATTTTTTGCATAATGCGGGTTTTGTGGGTGCTGACTGTTTTGACACTTAAATGCAGCATGTCACCGATCTCGGTGATTGATTTACCTTTGGCCAGGTGACAGAAGACTTCAAACTCGCGATCCGACAAGGCGCTGTGGCTTTGATCGCCCGTCGATGGCATTGCAGAGATGGCTAATTGTTCGGCCACTTCCATGCTGATGTAAGGCCGACCCGAAGCCACTTTGCGTAGGGCGCTGACCAATTGTGTTCCTGCGCTCTCTTTGGTCAGATAGCCGTTCGCACCGGCACGGATGGCGCGTACTGCATATTGGTCTTCTTCGTGCATCGTCAAAATCAAGATGGGGAGCTTGGGGAATTCATCGCGGATCTGATGAATTAAATCGACTCCGCTACGACCCGGCATGGACAAGTCGAGCAATAAGACATCAAAACTCTCGGTGCGCACTTTGTGTAGCGTGTCGTGGCCATCGATGGCTTCTCCTATCACTTGAATATCATCGATGCCATCGAGAATGCGCTTTAAGCCTTCGCGCATGATGGTATGGTCGTCGGCGATGAGGATTCTTATCATGGTCAGGTCTGTAAAGTAGGTCAGGTGATTTCGCGGATTTTAAACTGTCTGCCTTTAATCTTGCACGTATTTTCGCGTCCCATCGCTTGATCGATGACGGCACGTTTGACGGCGATATAGCTGGAAAATTCAAAGACATTGATCTTGCCTATGTCTTCTTTGCGCAATCCCATTTCATTGGTGAACGCGCCTAATAAATCACCGGGGCGCAATTTGTCTTTTTTGCCGCCGGAAACGCAGATGCTGATCATAGGCGCTATCAAATGCTCGCCGTCTTCGGTCAGCGTGTCTAGTGATTGCCAGATGGCGGGTTGTTGTTGATATTCTTCGATCAAACGCACCCAACGTTTTTCATTGGGGGCGACCAGGCTCAATGCCAGGCCACGTTCTCCGGCGCGCCCCGTGCGGCCTACACGATGTACGTGTACCTCAGCATCTTTGGAAACATCGACATTGATCACGGCGCCCAAAGATTGTATGTCGATACCACGTGCGGCGACATCGGTGGCAACCAAGACCGAGCAGCTTTGATTGGCAAACAAAACCAAAATTTCGTCGCGGTCACGTTGTTCCAAGTCGCCATGCAGGGCGAGGGCAGTGATGCCGCGTTCTTGCAAGAGCTCGGTCAGTTCGCGGCAATGAATTTTGGTGTTGCAAAACGCGATGCTGGAAACGGGCTGGTAGTGCAACAGCAATTGCGCGACTGCTTCATTGCGCTGTTCGTTGGCAACCTCAAAAAAAGTTTGCTCAATCTGTTGTTCGTCATGTTGCGCATCGACCTTGATTTCAACCGGGTCGCGCAAAAATCCTTCGCTGGCCTTGCGAATATCTGGCGGGTAGGTTGCAGAAAATAATAGCGTTTGGCGGCGCGGTGAGCAGGCTGCGACGATGCCCACGATATCTTCATAAAAGCCCATATCGACCATGCGATCTGCTTCGTCCAACACCAGTGTTTGCACTGTGCTGAGCTTGATGCTGGAACGACCGATGTGATCGAGTAAGCGTCCCGGTGTGCCCACCACGATGTGCGCGCCATGCTCTAGCGAAGCGATTTGCGGACGCATAGCCGTGCCGCCGCATAGGGTCAGGATTTTGATGTTGGGAATCGCTCTGGCGAGGCGACGAATTTCATTCGAAACCTGATCAGCTAATTCACGGGTCGGACAGACCACCAGTGCTTGTGTAGCGAAGTAGCTGGGATTGATCTTACTCAAAATCCCCAAACCAAACGCGGCTGTTTTTCCACTGCCGGTTTTGGCCTGTGCGATCAGGTCGCGTTGCTCCAACATGACAGGAATGCTGGCTGCCTGGATCGCTGTCATCTCGTGGTAGTCAAGACTGCTTAAATTAGAAAGTAGCGCGGGGTGTAGCGCAAGTTCAGAAAATCGTTGGGCTTGTGCCATAGGAGTGAGATGGGAGAGTGCTGGAATGGGCGAAGTCTAACAGTTGTTGCTGTGAATCTCTAGCGGAGCTTTACTAGTTGGAGGTGGATGGTTGAAATCAAGCCTGATTTTTTCGTCTTAATTGAAGAAGGGAGGTGTTTGCCTTGAATTTTTATTGTGACTCTTGACATATTCCCTAGAGTAAGAGGATTCATGGTAAAATCTAAGGTTAGATGAATTCTTGAGTTTTTTGTCTTAACCCTTTCTTTTTATTGGAGTTTTTAGATGGCTATCGAACGTACATTGTCTATTATTAA
>JACQDW010000034.1 GCA_016200845.1 Burkholderiales bacterium
AAATCGGGGTTGATTATGCGCAGGGCTATGGCATAGGACAAGCGCTTCCTATTCCTCTGCGTTTTCCCTGAAGTTGTTATCCTTGCTGTCATCATGTTTTGTTTGATCGACAGGAGTTTGGAAACGTTTGATAAAGACTTCAAATTCTTTGAGTGGGAGCGGACGTCCGAATAAAAATCCCTGAAAGGTATAGCAGGCATTGTCGATTAAGAACTCTTTTTGCTCCTTAGTTTCCACGCCCTCAGCAATGACCGTGAATCCGAGTTTATCTGCGAGAGCGACGATGGTTTTAGCGATAGCGGCGTCGTTGGGGTCAATTAATACATCCTGCACAAATGATCGATCAATTTTGAGTTGATCTAAGGGAAGGCGCTTTAAGTAAGTCAGCGAAGAATAGCCGGTACCAAAATCGTCGAGAGAAAAGCCGACGCCCTTGGCTTTGAGCGCGACCATTTTTTGAATGATATCTTCGATATCATCGACCAATAAGCTCTCGGTCAATTCGAGTTTGAGACGTTGCGGATTGGCGCCTGTTCTTTCTAGCACTTCCAACACTTGATCCACAAATTGATGCTGTTTGATCTGTAAAGCACTCACATTAACTGCGAGCGTGAGGTGGGCTGTGGTGGGATGTCGTGCCCACAATGCCAGTTGTTGGCAAGCGGTTTCTAATACCCATAAACCCAGCGGCAAAATCAGGCCAGTTTCTTCTGCCATAGGGATAAAATCGCCCGGCTGAACCAGTCCGCGTTGTGGATGCTGCCAGCGCAACAGCACTTCGGCGCCTATTAATTCCTGATCGCCTACGATTTGCACCTGATAGTGCAATAAGAATTGTTGTGACTGCAGAGCCTGGCGTATATCCGCTTCTAGTGCGACGCGCTGATTGACGGCGGTTTCCATTGCTGGGTCAAAAAAACGCACTGTGTTGCGACCGCTGGATTTGGCGCGATACATGGTCAGGTCGGCTTGTTTTAAGAGGCTTTCTAGCGGCACATCCTTACCCTTGAAAAGCGTGATGCCTATGCTGGCGCTGCTGCGGTGGGTGCAATCTCCCAACTGATAATTGTCGCTAATAGTGTCAACGATATTTTTTGCAATCGCCTCAGTCTCGATTGCGGCCTCATGTTGGTTACCGCTTAAATGCGCTAACACCACCACAAATTCATCCCCGCCGAGACGCGCGACAGTGCCGTCTTCGCTGACGAAGGCACGTAACTTGCCAGCGATTTGTTTGAGAAGTTCATCGCCAACATCGTGCCCTAGCGTGTCATTAAGCGTCTTGAAGTTGTCGAGATCGATGAAAAGCACGGCACCGTGCTGATCATTGCGCGCCGCTGCATGCATGGTTTGATTAAGCCTGTCCATAAACAATGTGCGGTTGGGAAGACCAGTGAGTTGATCATAAAACGCGAGCTCTTCGATCTTGGCTTCAGCGCGCTTGCGGGCAGTGATATCGCGTATGGCACAAGCGACAAACCAGCCTTCGTCAGTTTGGATGGGGCTGAGACTGACTTCCACGTCAAGTTCGTGGCCATCTTTGCAGAGCGCACGGGTAATCATGCCATGTCCCATTTCCCTGACCACGGGAGCGGCACGATACTGGTCACGCAGGTTAGGGTGTCCTTCGCGGAAGCGTTGGGGCATCAGTATTTCGCAGACCTCGCCTATTACTTCTTCGTTGCTATAGCCAAATAGTGTTGTGACCTGGTGATTGGCGCGTATGATTTTGCCTTTTGCATCGATGATCAAAATCGCGTCTGGACTGGCATCGTAAATGACTTGCAAGCGCTTTTGATCTTTCTGAGATTCCATCGCATACCGATATGTCCGGTGCGTCAGAATGCTAATCAACAGCCCTGAAAAACCAAAAATTGCCATTGGTGTGATTTGAGCGGGCGTCCACTTGAGCAGATATTGCGGCGGCATAAAAAAGTAGTTCGCGGCCACAATACTAAAGATAACGGTCATAAGCCCGGGGCCTGCTCCAAACAGTATCGCAACGATCAGAACCGTCGGGTAATAGGTGATAAATTCAAAGCCACCGTTGAGCGGCATCAGTATCCAGCGCAAAAATGTCGCGACGGCAAAGGCGAGAAAAGCATAGAAATAACGCTTGAGTATGGAGTAATTGACAAACCAAATTGGATTACCTAACTCAAGTTGTTCACGCTGAGTTCTGATCCCTGCTTGCTGTAAAAAACGCTTCATCGGAAACCCGTTCTATTGCTGATGGCTGGTCGGTGAATTTTTGGGAAAACAAGAACTCGCGTATCCGTAAAGCATGAATGCGCAGTGCTCCGGTGTCGTGCCTGGCAGACGGAATTTTCTCCAACTTTATAGTTATATTGAATGAGCTGTTCATTCAGAATTGATTGTAGCTATAAAATGTAGCACCACACTGTTGAACCAGTGAAATAGTTTGAGGGAAAGCAGAAAATGTCGTGATTTCGTCATAGCGCTTTGGTCTTTGTCAGATTAAAGCGGGATGAAGGATGCTAATTTTGCCGGTGCTTGTATCGGCTCTGAGGAGAAAATGTTGAACATACAAAAGCTTGGCAGGTTCAGTCTGGGGATATTGAGTGTTGTCTTGAGCAGTGTTTGCGCGTACGCACAAACCTTAAGTGAGACCCCTGCTGTTTCACCTTATCGTCCATCCGTGTCAAGTCCGGCACAGTTACCGTTCCCTGGACAATTGGAATTGGACATGGGTTGGCTGAGCAGCCATGATAGTGGTGGAGCGCGCACAAGCTTACCTTATCAATGGAAACTGGCTTTCAACCAGGAATGGGGCGTTTTAATCGGGGGCGAAGCTCAGATCTGGTCGCGTGAAAATTCCTTGACCCGGCAACATGGGAGTGGAGATACCAGCCTGACTCTGAAGCGGGCGTTCTTAGTCAATGAGAGTGAAGCTTGGGGTGTGGAAATAGGCGCAAAATTAGCGACTGCACGATCCGGTTTTGGAAGTGGCAAACAAGATTTAAATTTGAATCTGATTTACAGCCGGGACTTGGGCGCTGTGCATCTCGACGTTAACGGAAATGTCACTCAGCTCGGAGCCGTTGAACTTGGAGAGTCACGCTTATTGCACGGATTATCTACTTCATTGTCAGCGCCAATGTCAGAGCAGTGGGCGGCCAATCTTGAGTGGAGTGGCAGCTATCAACGCGGAGCGGGCGCCCAGACACAATTTTTGATGGCACTTGTGTATAGCCCATCTCGCCGCTTGAGTCTGGATGTGGGGATGTCCCGCAAGCTGGATCAGCATCAGCATGTCGACAGTTGGTTTGTCGGGATGGTGATGCCGATAGCGCGACTGTTTTGAGGTTCAATCTATCCGCAACTTTTGATTTCTTTGTGCGCTTTTCTTTTTAGGCAAAGTCAGTGTGAGTACGCCGTTGTCGTATTTGGCTTTGGATTCGGCGACGTCAATTTCCGCGGGGAGTTGGAAGGTGCGGGCGACTTCACCGAAATAGCGTTCTACACGGAGATAGTGTTGCTCTTTGTTTTGTTGATCTTGTTGGCGAATTTCTGCACGCAGGCTGACGATGTTGTTGTCGAGCGAGACATGAATGTCTTCTTTGGCGACACCGGGAATCTCTGCCATGACGGTGAAGGCATGTTCGCTCTCTTTGACATCGAGCTTGATTTGGCTGGGGGCGGGAAGTGGGTCGCCATGTAGTGGCTTGATGAAAAAGCCTTGATTAATGTCGCGGAAAAAATCGTCAAACAAATGAGGGCGGGGAATTAAGTTATTCATTTTGTGCTCCTTTTTTTGGACGGATGAAATGAAGTTTGGTTCGTCTCCATAGCGCCGTTGCGCTGGGGATGCATCAAAAATAGAAACGCTTGGGCAATTCGGCAAGGGAGAAGTAGCCTTGTATTGCGCTAGATCAAAGCGTAGTGGGGTGTTGAAAAGCGCGCTCGCAGCTATTCCAAATTCATATATCGTTACTTTTATATTTCATATTTCCGAACTAGCTTGCGGACTTACACTGCATGAAATTCAATTACTTTGAAAAACCATGCGGATTACCAAATTGACTACTTATCGCATCCCGCCACGTTGGATGTTGCTGAAAATTGAGACTGACGCCGGGATTACCGGGTGGGGCGAGCCTGTGATTGAAGGGCGTGCCCGCACGGTGGAGACGGCAGTGCATGAGTTTGGTGAAAAATTGATAGGCCAAGACCCGGCGCGGATTAATGATCTTTGGCAGGAGATGTATCGCGGTAGTTTTTATCGCGGTGGCGCGATTTTGATGAGCGCGATGGCGGGCATTGATCAGGCCTTGTGGGATATCAAGGGCAAGGTCTTGGGTGTGCCTGTGTATCAGCTTTTGGGTGGGCTGGTGCGCGACAAGATGAAGACGTATAGCTGGGTCGGTGGGGATCGACCTGCCGATGTGATTGCCAGTATGCGGCGTTTGCGCGAAGCGGGGTTCACGACCTTTAAGATGAATGGCACGGAAGAGATGGGCATCATCGATACATCGCTGGCGGTGGATGCGGCGGTGGCGCGGGTGGCAGAGATTCGGGCGGCGTTTGGAAATGACATTGAGTTTGGTTTGGATTTTCATGGCCGGGTCAGTGCACCGATGGCGAAAGTCTTGTTGCGTGAATTAGAACCGTATCGGCCTTTGTTTGTAGAGGAGCCGGTGCTGGCTGAGAACGCGGAATATTATCCGCGTCTGGCGGCAGGCACGCCGATACCGTTGGCGGCGGGTGAGCGCATGTATTCGCGCTTTGAATTTAAGCATGTGTTTGAACGCGGTGGTTTGTCTATCGTGCAGCCCGATTTGTCGCATGCGGGCGGGATTACCGAATGCGTCAAGATTGCGGCGATGGCGGAGAGCTACGACGTGGCTTTAGCGCCGCATTGTCCCTTGGGGCCGATTGCGCTGGCCTCTTGTTTGCACGTGGATTTTGTGGCGCATAACGCGGTCTTGCAAGAGCAGAGCATGGGCATCCATTACAACCAGGGTGCTGAGTTGCTGGACTATGTCAAAAATCGCGCAGACTTTGCTTTGGAAGACGGCTATATCAAGCCATTTACCTTGCCCGGTTTGGGAGTGGAAATCGATGAAGAAAGAGTGATTGCAGCGAGCGCAGAATTCACCAAGCGCGGCGTCGATTGGCGTAATCCGCTGTGGCGTCATGCCGATGGGAGTATCGCGGAATGGTAACGCAGTCTCGTTTTCAACGCCCTCCTCAGTGTCCTCATCTTATAGGCGTGGATTGGGGCAGTAGCAGCCTGCGTGTGTTCTTGATTGATGCCGATGGCGAGGTGATTGCCAGTCGCAGTAGCCTCGAAGGCAGCTCAGTGTTGCAAGGCAGTGCTAGCGCGTTTCAAGCCAGTCTGGAGAACTTGGCTGGCGATTGGTTGGCTGATTTTCCTGAAGTGAATGTACTGGCCTGTGGCATGGTGGGGAGCCAGCATGGCTGGTTGGAAGTGCCGTATGTGGCTTGTCCTGCGGATAGTGCAGCTATTGCGCGCAAGACCATGACAGTCAAAGATGTGGGAGGACGCAGGATTGCGATAGTGCCTGGCTTGCGTTGTGATGATGGTGCGGGGAGGGCCGATGTGATGCGCGGTGAAGAGACGCAGATTATCGGCGCTTTGGCGGCGCACCCAGAAGCGAGATTTCGCTCTTGTCTGGTGCTGCCTGGCACGCATTCTAAGTGGGCCCAAGTCGACGATGGAAAAGTGTCCCGATTTGCGACGCATATGACGGGCGAGTTATTTGCAGTGTTGCGCCAGCATTCGGTGCTAGGGCGTCTCATGCCCAGCACGCTGTCGGGAGAGAGTAGTCGTGATCCTTTAGCGTTTTTGCGTGGCGTCGATGATGCACAGACCGGCGCACATCTGGGTTTGACTCAGCAATTGTTTGCCGTGCGTACTTTGGGTTTGATGGAGCAATTGTCTAAAGCCTCTTTGGCCGACTATTTGTCTGGTTTATTGATAGGACATGAAGTGCAGGCGGGTTTGAGCTGGCGCTTGTGTGCAGGATTGGAGCACTCGCCTTTACTGGTGGTCGGCGATACGCAGTTGTGTGGTTATTATGCGCAGGCATTGACACAGTGTGGGGTGGGGCAGTTTAGCCTTCTCGATAATACGGCAGCGCGTGGTTTGTGGAGTCTCAGTCAAGCGTCTGATCTGGCATCGGTGTCGGCGTTTCTGATCGAGGAAAAATGTCGATGAGCATGCTACAACTAGGCTTGCAACTACGCTTGCAACACGCTTTAAACCAATTGCCACTAGTGGCGATTTTGCGCGGCATACGTCCGTCCGAAGTGCAGGCTTGCGCTGATGTTTTGTATGAAGAAGGCTTTCGCCTAATTGAAGTTCCTTTGAATTCGCCCGATGTTTGGCAGTCTCTGGATGTGTTGGCGCGTAGTCTGCCAGATGACGCTTTGTTTGGTGCTGGGACAGTGCTGACCATGACTGATTTGCAGCGAGTCCGCGACACAGGTGCGCGTCTGGTGGTGATGCCGCATACCGATGCTGCGATGATTGCCAACGCGGTGCAGGCAGGGCAAGAAATGATCTGTATGCCCGGTGTGAGTTCGGTGACAGAAGCGCTCACTGCTTTGAATGCGGGAGCCCGTTTATTGAAAACGTACCCGGCAGAATTGATCACGCCGACTGTGCTTAAAGCCATGCGCACTGTGCTGCCTGCGAGGGCGCAGTTGTTTCCCGTGGGTGGTATCGACGCACAGAATATGTCAGCGTATCGCAAGGCTGGCGCTGATGGATTTGGTTTGGGTGGTAGCTTGTATCGCGCTGGGATGAGCGTGGATGAGTTGAGACAAACGGCACGCACCTTGACGCAAGCGTGGCACAATCAAGCTTGTTCAATGCTTTGAAGGAGCGGTAAAAAATGAAGATGTCTGTGGCAATAGATCAGCGTGCAATCTTGGGTGAAAGTTTGCTGTGGAATGCAGCGACGGCGACATGGTGGTGGACCGATATCGATGCTCACTTTATCTACTGCCGGACATCTGGTGGCGAGGCTGTGCAATCATTTGCCATGCCAGATAAAGTCGGCTCTTTTGTATTTTGCACCTCTGGAAAAATGCTGCTAGGTTTGGCCAAGCAATTGGCATGGTTTGATACCCAGACTGGCGCGGTAACTCCTTTTCTCGATGTGGAAACCGAATTGGCAAGTACGCGAATTAATGATGGGCGAACTGATCGCGCTGGCAATTATGTGTTCGGCACGATCGATCAACAACTACCCCGCCAGCCCATCGCCAGTTTTTATCAATATTCAAGCGCACATGGTTTGCGTCGCTTAGATTTGCCTAAGGTTGCAATTGCCAACAGTCTTTGTTTTAGCCTGGACGGACGTACTTTGTATTTCACTGACACGCCGAGCCGTCGCATTATGCAATGTGACTACGATGCGCAAACGGCGCAAGTTTCCGAGCCTCGTTTGTTTGTTGAAACGGAGGCGCATGCCTTTCCCGATGGTTCTGTCGTCGATAGCGCAGGCTGTGTGTGGAATGCACAATGGGGCGCGGCGCAAATCGTGCAATATGCGCCCGATGGATGTGTGCTGCAACGCATTGCCGTTCCTGTGAAAAATCCAACTTGCCCCGCTTTTGGTGGCGCTGAACTTGATTACTTGATGGTAACGAGTTCGCGTAAAGATATGAGTGCTGATGAATTGGCGCAAATGCCGCAGGCCGGTTCTTTGTTTGAGTTGAGCATGACATCGACGAGAGGCGTGGCGGACGCGCGATTTAAAGACAATTAGGAGAACATAGATGGAGCAAACGAGACGCAGCTTGTTAAAACTGGGTAGCCTGATCGCTGCGGGTGGGCTGGCTTCTTGGGCGCAGGCGGGGGAAGTTAAAATCGGTTTCTTGGTGAAGCAGGCGGAAGAGCCTTGGTTTCAAGATGAGTGGCGTTTTGCCGAACAGGCGGCAAAAGAAAAGTCATTTACCTTGGTGAAAATCGGTGTGCCAAATGGCGAAAAATTGATGGCGGCGATTGATAATCTTGGTGCGCAAAAAGCGCAAGGTTTCATCGTCTGTGCGCCCGATGTGAAACTGGGCAGCGCGATAGAACGTGCAGCCAAACGTCACTCGCTCAAAGTGTTTTCTGTTGATGACCAACTCATCGATGGTAAAGGGCAGGTGATCAGCTCGATTCCGCACATGGGTATTTCCGCCTACGAAATCGGCAAACAAGTTGGGCAAAGCTTGCTGACAGAGATGAAAGTGCGCGGCTGGAAGATGAATGAAGTCGGCGCGATGCGCATCGCGTTTGATCAGTTGCCAACCGCTAAAGAGCGCACTATGGGCGCGGTCGATGCCTTGAAGGCCGGTGGTTTTCCGGTGGCGAATATCGTCGATGCTAATCTGGTTAAAAGCGATACCGAGAGCGCCTACAACGCGGCGAATATCGTGCTCACAAAACAGGCAGGCGCAACGGGTTTGAAGCGCTGGCTGGTGTTTGGCATGAACGATGAAACGGTACTGGGTGCGGTGCGTGCTGCCGAGGGGCGTAAAGTAGATGCGAGCGCTTTAATTGCGGTTGGCATAGGCGGCAGTAAAAGTAGCCTCAATGAATTTGCCAAAGCTAAACCTACAGGTTTTTTTGGCAGTGTCTTGATCAGCCCAAAACGGCATGGTTATGAAACCTCCTTGATGATGTTGGACTGGATTACGCAGAATCGCCAGCCACCAGCGTTGACGCTGACGACTGGCGTGCTGATGACGCGTAGTAATCAGCTTGATGTGCGACGTCAGTTTGGTTTGTAAGGGCAGGGAATGTTAACGCTTCGCTTTGATCACCTCTCAAAATTATTCCCCGGTGTGCGGGCTTTGAACGCGGTGAGCTTTACTGCGACCGGTGGACGCGTGCATGGTTTGCTTGGTGAAAATGGCGCTGGTAAATCGACGCTGTTAAAAATTTTGGGTGGGCAGTATCGCGCCGACGAGGGGCGTTTATTGTTGAACGATGTGCCCTGCGATTTTTATAGCGCGGGTGATGCGATCGCAGCCGGGATCGCGGTGATCCATCAGGAATTGCAGTATGTGCCCAGCCTGAGCGTGATGGAAAATCTGCTCTTGGGCAGGTTGCCACGTCGTTGGGGTTTGCTTGATCGCAGCGCTGCCAGGCAACAAGTCCGCGACCGTTTGCAAGCGCTAGGCGTAGCGCTCGATCCCGATCAACTCTTAGAAGACTGCTCTATCGCGCAAAGGCAGATGGTGGAGATTTGCAAGGCCGTGATGCAAGACGCGCAGGTGATTGCATTTGACGAGCCGACCAGTAGTTTGTCGCACCGCGAGAGCGAAGTTTTGTTCAAGATCATCCGCGATCTGCGCGCTCATGGAAAAATCATTCTCTATATTTCTCATCGACTGGAAGAGCTGTATGCCTTGTGCGATGATTGCACGATTTTGCGCGACGGGCAGCATGTGGCGACCCATTACCCTATGGCCGAAATCCCGCAAGATCAATTGATAGCCGAAATGGTCGGGCGCGAGCTGGCTGATATTTATGCGTATCAAACACGACCTCTGGGTGCGCCTCGTCTGGAACTGCGTCAGCTAAGCGGTGGTGTGATTACTTCGCCCTTGAATTTGGAGGTGCGTGCTGGGGAAATCGTGGGATTTTTTGGACTGGTTGGTGCCGGGCGCAGTGAACTCATGCGTTTGATTTATGGTGCCGATGCGCGCCATCACGAATCGCAAGTGGTGTTAGATGGCGCGTCTTTGCCCGCGCATCAGATCAGCGCTTCGATTGCGGCTGGCGTGGTGATGTGTCCCGAAGACAGAAAAGAACAAGGCATCTTAAGCATGGCCTCGGTCGCAGAAAATATCAATATCAGTTGCCGTCGTGGTCGCGTGTTTTTGCGGCATAAGGAAGAGGCGCAACGCGCTGACGAACTGATCGCACGTTTGCAAATTAAAACACCTTCACGTGATCAGAGCATACGTTTGCTGTCTGGCGGAAATCAGCAAAAAGTGATTTTGGCGCGCTGGTTAGCACAGGAAGAATTAAAGGTGTTTATCCTAGATGAGCCGACACGCGGTATCGACGTTGGTGCCAGAAATGAGATTTATCGCATTATGTACCAAGTCGCTAGCCGCGGCTGCGTAGTGCTGGTGGTGTCTAGCGATTTACCCGAAGTGATGGGCATCGCAGATCGCATCATCGTCATGCGCGAAGGCGAGATCAGTGGGGAATTGCAGCGTGAAGACGCGAGCGAAGCGGCGATTTTGAAGTTGGCTTTGTTGGATTGAAATAGCTGGAGAATCTCAACACAAAGGTTGGAAAATTGTAGGGCGGGTGCAACCCGCGCCGCCCGACGATGGCGCACCAGAGCAGCGCGGGTTGCACCCGCCCTACGAGCTGTGTTGCGAGGTTCAAAAAAAATGGATGAAACATTATGTCAGTGAATAAAAATAAATCGACAGTGAGAAGCGCAAGCTTTGCATTGCCCGGCTGGTTGCAACAGCAAAGCATGCCGCTGGCGTATGGGGTCTTGTTTTTGGTCTTGTCCGTGACCGTGGAGAATTTTTTCTCAAGCACGAATTTGATTGGCTTGATGTTGTCGGTGTCGCAGATAGGCATGGTGGCGTGTACCATGATGTTGTGTCTGGCCTCACGTGATTTTGATTTGTCGGTGGGCTCGACGATTGCGTTTTCTGGCGTGTTGGGCGCATTGATTTTGGAGCGCTTTGATCATATCGGTTTGGCAGTCGGTGGAGCGGTATTGGCGGGGGCTTTGATAGGTGCGGGCAATGGCGTGTTGATCGCCTATTTGCGGGTGAATGCCTTGATTGCGACTTTGGCGACGATGTTGATGGTGCGTGGTTTGGGATTTATAGTGTCGCATGGGCAGGCGGTGGGGATTGCGCATGAAGGCTTTATCAGTTTTGGGGATGCGCGGATTCTTGGTTTGCCTTTGCCTGTGTTGGTCTTGATTTTATGTTTTGTGGTATTTGGCGTGGTACTCAATCACACCGTGTTTGGCCGCAATACCTTGGCGATAGGTGGCAATCCTGACGCGGCAGAATTGGCGGGGGTGAAAGTCAAACCTTTGCGGGTCTGGATCTTTTTGATACAGGGTGTGGTGACGGCATTAGCCGGTTTGATTTTGGCGGCACGCATCACCAGTGGCCAGCCGAATGCGGCGCAAGGTTTTGAGCTGGATGTGATTTCTGCCTGTGTGCTGGGTGGTGTGTCTCTGTTGGGAGGGCGTGCCACGATTTCTGGCGTCTTGATAGGGGTTCTGATCATGGGCACCGTGGAGAATGTGATGAACTTAAAAGACGTCGATACCTTTTATCAGTATCTGATGCGCGGTGTGATTTTGTTGGCGGCGGTGATGTTTGATCAATGGAGAACGCGGGGGCGTCATGGCTAATTTGCGCTTACAGAATAAGGTGGCGATTGTCACTGGATCGACCTTGGGCATCGGTGCGGCAACGGCGCGTTTGTTTGCGCGCGAGGGCGCGAAAGTGGTGATCAACAGCCATCAGAACGATATTGCGGCGGCGCGTATGTGTGATGCGATGCGCGCTGAATTTGGCGAAGACCAATTTTGCTTTATCCACGCCGACGTGGCAGATGCTCAGGCGATGCAAGCTCTCGCTGAACAAACTTTAGCGCGCTTTGGACGCATCGACGTCTTGGTGAATAACGCAGGCATGAATGTGTTTGCCGATCCCCTGCAAATGACGGCTGAGCAGTGGCAGCGCTGCTTTTCGGTTGACTTGGATGGCGCATGGAATACCAGCCGTGCAGTCTTGCCGACCATGATGGCGCAAGCTGGCGGAGCGATTGTGAATATCGCTTCTGTGCATGGGCATCAGATTATTCCGGGCTGCTTTCCCTATCCGGTTGCCAAGCATGCCTTGATCGGTTTGACCCGTTCGTTAGGCATAGAATATGCGCGTCGTGGTGTGCGTGTGAATTCGATTTCGCCCGGCTTGATTTTAACGGAGGCGATAGAAAGCTGGTTAGCCGCAGCGCCCGATCCGGCTACGCTGCGCGCTGAGCAAGCCGCACTATTACCGTGTGGGCGCATAGGTTTGCCGGAAGAAGTGGCCTATACCGCTCTCTTTTTAGCCAGCGATGAAGCGCGTTTTATCAATGCCACCGATATTTTGATCGATGGTGGTCGTACTCATCTTTATCATGAGTAAATCACTATGAGAGATCCGATCGCTGATCGCTTTGTGCGTACCCATTTAAAGACCCGGCATCTGGTGTTATTGGTCGAGCTGGGGCGGCATGGGTCTATCTTGCGCGCCGCAGAAGCAGCGCACATGACGCAGCCTGCGGCATCAAAACTCTTGGCTGAATTGGAGTATGCACTCGGCGTGCAATTGTTTGATCGTCTGGCACGTGGCATTGCGCCGACCTGGTATGGCGAAATCATGATACGGCGCGCCGGCACTGCTCTGGCTGAAATGAATACGGCGCATCAGGAAGTGATGGAATTGTTTTCTGGTTTGCGTGGGCAGGTGGCGATAGGTTCGGTGATGACGCCTTCGACCAGTTTGGTGCCGCGCGCAGTGCAACGTTTTAAAGAGCATCATCCATTAGTCAATGTGTCTATCCAAGTCGAGAGCAGCACTCAGCTATTGCAGCAATTGCGTGCCGGGCAGCTCGATATGATGATAGGGCGTTTGATTTCGGGGAACGATACTTTTTCTGAATTGAAGTTCGAAACTTTGCAAGATGAGCCACATAAATTGATCGTGCGTGCGGATCATCCTTTGTCGCGCCGACACGATTTGCGTTTGGATGAACTGGCGCAAGCGGCGTGGATTTTGCCTGCCAGCGGCAGTATTTTGCGTGATCGTTTGAGTGCGCTATTTTTATCGCAGGGCGTCGATTTGCCTGCGAATGCGATTGAGACGTCGGCGATTCCTGTGATTACCAGTTTGCTGCTCAGTAGCGATGTGATTATCGCGCTGCCGCCAGAAACGGTGCAGCATTATCTCGATGCCGGTGCCTTGGTAGAGCTCGATGTTGATCTGGGTTTGCGTATGGATGCTTACGGCATTATCACGCGCAAGCAGCATCGTTTATCGCCGGGAGCACAAGCCATGTTGGATGTGTTGCGCTCGCTAGCTTGAAAATCCTTCATTGTCGTTATGGTGATTTGTATCTCGGTGTCGTGCCCCAATTGGGAGCGGCGCTCAGTTATTTTTATCGCTTGGTTGAAGGTCAGCGCGAGGATATCTTGCGTCCCGCCAGCCCTGCAGCATTGGCACAACGCGAGGTATGCGGCACGGCGAGTTTTCCTCTGCTTCCGTTTTGTAATCGCATCCGTGACGGACGTTTTGAATTTAACGGACAGCGCTATCAACTCGCTGCGAATTTGCCGCCGTCAGCTCATGCGATTCATGGTGTTGGTTGGCAAAGCGCGTGGACGGTGCAAGCGTGCAACACAGATGCGGTGAGTCTGGTGCTGGACTATGTGCCAGAGGCAGGAATACCGCGCTGGCCGTGGCGCTTTCGCGCCGAGTTGGAATATCGTCTTGATGCGCAAGGTTTGCGGGTGCGTACTCGCTTGCTTAATCAAGATAGCCACGCGATGCCGTTTGGTATCGGCCATCACCCCTATTTTCCGCGCCGTACAGGGCAGCTTAGTCAAGCACAGGTGAGTGCCATGTGGGACAGTGATGCGGAGCGCTTGCCGACGCGTTTAAGCTCCCCGCCTTTTCTCAGCGAACTCGCGCAAGGAATAGATCTCAATGCACTCGATCTCGATCATCATTTTTGTGGTTGGGATGGACGTGCGCGCTTGCTTACTGCCAATCATGCACCCTCGCTTGAACTCTATGCTGACGCTCACTTTTCGTTCTTAAATGTGTATAGCCCACATGACGCTAATTTCTTTTGTTTGGAACCAGTGAGTCAGGTCGCCGATGCCTCTAACTTGCTTGTTAAAGGCTTTGACATCAAAGAAGTAGGTGGTGGAGTCTTGTTGCCTGGTGAGAGGTATGAAGCGGTGTGGGGAATGCGTGGAGTATAAAAAATCGGGCAGAGTTTTCTGCCCGATTCTCTCAATACACAAAGTTACGCAAAGTTATTCATAACTAGCGCCGACACTGACATTGCTAAAGCTGGTATTCGCTTTGAGCATGATGTAGTACCAAGCATTCGGTGTTGGGTTGCTAATCGTGACGCTTTCGTCGTTGCCGGTTTTAAAGGAGGCGGCGTCGAATACGGTGCTGCTGGGGTAGTTGTCTTTTTTGACGTAGAGATCGACATTACCGCTGCCGCCACCGGTGAAGATTTTGAGTGTGCGCGTTCCTGGTGGCACCATGATATAGACATAGCTTTGCGAGCTGGAGGAGACGTTTTTCAGCGAGCAGTTATTTCCCAGATAGTAGGAATAATTGGTGGTGCAATCAGGCAGAGCGCTGACTGGGTCAGTCGGCATCGGTGGTGTGCCTGCTGTGGTGGCGCTTTGTACCCAGCTGGCAAATTCGCTGTCGTAGCGAGTGCCTATGTTGTTCATGATGGTTTGATAGCCGTCATAGTCGCCGACGCGAAATTTGCTTAAGACCGCATTGATGTCGGTGCGGTGCTTTTCGTTCATGAAGCGTACTGCCATATAGCCCCAAGGGTAAGCGCGATTGACATAGTCGCTCATGTAGTAAGTATTGCCAAAGAGGGTGCTGAGTTTGTAGTTGCCAGTTTTAGCGGTGTCGATGGCACCCTGATTATTGTTCTTGCGCGAGAGATATTCGGCCACACCTTCTATCCACCAGACGGTGGGCTTGGAGGTTGCCGTACCAAAGTCGCCGTACATATTGAAGCGGCCGTCGAGGTAATGCACGTATTCGTGTTCCAGATTCCAGACCGAGAAGCTGGGGCGTAGCCACGATGCTTCATGCGCGATGAAACGTGCCTGATTGTTGAGGTCAGCCGGATTGCCTTCTAAATACATACCACCGTTGTTGGTGTTAATGCCGAAGATGACTCCCGCATATTTGTTGTAGTTGGTGTAGTCGTCGAACACCACCAGCTCTAATGATTTGTTATTGTCGTTGGCGACCGGTGTGAAATTATTCGGCAGCATGGCGTGGAAGTAAGTCTCTTCTGCACTTAATAAATCGCAGGAGGCTTGCAATTGTTCTTGCGTCATATCCTGTGCGCGGATTTTGATGGTGGGGCTGCAGGTGTAATTGGTTTTCAGCACTGCGTTCGCCAGCGCCGTCTCAAAATTGCAGACGCCATAGTCGGCGCAATTGGCATAGTCATAGTATTTGACTGAGGTGGCAGCGCCTAGCCATAAATCACTGTCGGCACCGGTCATGGTCGACGTCGATAATTGGTATTGCAACATAGGCTTGACGTTGGGTTTCAACGCAGGATATTGCATGAAGCGGAAGGTTTCGTTTTCGGTTTCTTTCAATTGATAGCCATACCAGGTGCCTAGCAATTTGCTCTTATTGTTGACGATGAAGTTGTTGAGCGCCGTTGGATAAGCGAGGTCTTGCAGGAGATTGGCGGCATCGCTGCGACCGTGGGCGTAATAGAATACGATGAGCGCGCCGGTATAGCCATTGGTCGCAGTATTGTTTAACAAAGCATCGCTGGCGTTGGGATTGCTGGTGGTGTTGGTGTAACGCACGATGACATTTTTTACCGCTGGCAAATAGTAAGCTTCCTCAAACATATTAGTGATCAGCAGCATGACTTCCTTGGCGGTGGTGCTGGCGACGCTATTGTCTTTGAATAGCGTGGTGGAGCCCAGAAGTTGTGAGATCGCAGGACGCAAGCTGGCCTTGAGCGTGCTTGGTGCCTGCGCCGCAGCCATGCTTTCGCTCAAGTAGTAGCCAGCGCGCAGATACAAAGTGAGATTAACTAGTGCCATATTATTGGCAGCATAGTTATTCGCTTCTTGCGTAAAGCGATTGGCGACGGCGGTGTAATTCGCATTGCTGTAAATGGTCGCGGCTTGGCTGCTGCTAAGGCTAAACAAAGGATAGGTGCATTCAAAGTCTGGCAGGCTGACCAGATAATCGGCCAGCGCTGCGCCGCTATAGCTCGCTAATTTAGTCATGTCCTGACAATCTGCGGTGGGCGGACCGGCCAGTATCATTTTTCCATTTGCGGGTTTGTTGTTGCTTAAGCGTGGATCGCGTTTACTCGGTGGCAGATTAAATTTGATTTGCTCTGCAGTGGGTGGCAATAAGCTTGGTTGCTGCGGCATAGGTGCTTGACGCACGCGTTTTTGCTCGGTGCCATGTTCATCGCCAAAATCGTTTTTCATTTCCAGTTTTATCTTTTTGGTCGCGGGGCGTTCCACTGCCCCGGCGTGACTGAGTTGAGGCAAACTGCTTAAGAGGAATAGGCAGACACTGGCATAGCGCAGTGCCTTGTTGGGATAGTTCATTGTGGTCTCCATTTTTTTAGGGCAGATGTGCCCAATCATTTGAAACGTCTTACGCCACGAGATTTGCGTCTGGCGTGCACTGAGCGTATCGCTCAATGTATCCATATATTATTAATATATTTAAGTGGTGACCAATGAGCTTTTGAGATAGATGTAAAAAAGCCGCATGCAAGAGCGCGCTTGGTGAATTTAGTCAAAACAGTGTGCCGTGTTGAAATTTTGTGCGAGTTTGCGGAGATATCGCGCCTGCTTTGTTCAGACTCTTGTGCGTTTAAATAGCGTCAATCGAAATGACGTGGCCTTGCGACCTATATCAAAAATAGCCCCCTTGTTGGTGATGCAGTCTGGTGAACGCTGTATCAAGAACGCTGCCTCATTGTCGGGATTTTGCGACGAATTTTTTTTGTTCTCGATGCAAAAAAAGTCTGCCTTCCCTCGTAAATACGCCAGCTAGTTCAAATCGGAATAGCTCGCGTTCTTTTCTTCATAAATCGCAGTAGCTCGCCTCGGTTACTCTTTTTTTCGTGAAATCAGAACGGCTGTTTTTTTGATTTCTACATGAACAGCGGTTCTCTCCGCGTGATTCTAAGCTGCGTGTAAATTGCTTGCTAAGTCGCTTGCTAAGTCGCGCAATGAGTCGCGAGTTGACGCCACTAACCACAACTTTTTTAGGCAGATAAATCGATGAAGAAAAATAAAATGATTGCGGGCTGCATACAGCGCACCGCAATGTCACTTGCGATCAGCGTGTGCTTTGCCACGCTGGCTCAGGCGCAGAATGCGGATGGCACCATCTATGGACACGCAAAAGCAAAAGAGCAAATTCATAT
This sequence comes from Burkholderiales bacterium, assembly GCA_016200845.1. Classification (GTDB taxonomy): domain Bacteria; phylum Pseudomonadota; class Gammaproteobacteria; order Burkholderiales; family Burkholderiaceae_D; genus Undibacterium. The sequence continues at coordinate 17,210 of JACQDW010000034.1, forward strand.
CGTCAGTATTGAAAATGGCTCCACCCGCACGATAGAGGCGGGCAAAGACGGTGATTTTACGGTGCCTCGTTTGCCCAGCGGCCAATACAAAGTCACCGCTAATGGTGTGACGAAAGATGTGGTGGTCGTGGTAGGTTCGGGCACGGAAGTGCGCTTTGATGTGGCGCAGACTGTGACGGTGACATCGTCACGTGTGCGTAATCCGATTGACGTTTCTAGCTCAGAATCAAACGTTGTCTATACCCGTCAACAAGTCTTGGCCTTGCCGGTGGGACAGGATGCGACTTCGATTGCGCTGTTAGCGCCTGGCACCGTACAAGGCGTTGGAAGTTTTGGTGGACTGGCCTCGTTTGGCGGTTCATCGGTGGCTGAAAACGGCTATTTCATCAATGGTTTTGATGTGACGAATATCCATCGATTCATGTCCTTCTTCAATCTGCCATTTGAAGCGCTCAACGAGCAACAGGTAAAAACCGGTGGTTATGGCGCAGAATTTGGTCGCTCTTTAGGTGGCGTGATTAACTCAACGACCAAGCGTGGTACCAACGAATGGAAATTCGGTATGTCCAGCACCTTTTCATCTTCCAGCCTGAATAATCGCGACACCAAGATCGTGAAATCACGCGAGAAGGAAGATATCGATAACGGCAATACCTACATTTACTACACCAATCCAGCCAATCGATTCAGCAATCTCAATTATGCACTGACCGCAGGTGGACCGATTATTAAAGACAAGTTGTTCATGTTCGGTATGTTGCAAGGGAATCGCTATAACTCCGATGGTTACGGAAATACGGGTAGTAACACTTTCCAAAATAATTCACCGCAGGGCTTGCTTAAACTAGACTGGCAACTGTCGGAAAATCATCGCCTCGAATTCACAGGGATTAATAATTCCGGCAAGAGCGCGAACATTGGCTATAACGCCTTAGTACAAGATCCGAATCACCCCAGCGATCCTAATCTGCATTACAGCACCACCCATATCGGTCAGGCCAGCCCGACTTCCACCAAATACACCAACGAATTTGCAGTCGCCAAGTACACCGGCTATTTGACTGATAATTTGACTTTGTCCGCGCAGATCGGGCGCACCAAAAATTCTTCACGTTTTATTGATCCGCGTGTTTTTGGATCTGAATGCCCCGCCATTTATTTCAATGGCGCCTGGCAGGGTGGATGCTTTGATCCAAATCATCCTACTGTGCGTGATGCCAAAGCACCCGACGATGGCGATACGCGCAAAGGCAAGCGCCTCGACGTGGAATACAATTTTGGTGACCACACATTGCGTGCTGGTTATGATGGTCAGGATTTTATTTCTACCAACGCAGGTTATACCTATAGTGGTGGCATTTACTACCGCTACTACACGCAAACTAATGCGGCTGGTACGGTCAATGGCGTCGCGAATGCGGTGCCGCTTGGCTCTGAATACGTCCGGGTGCGCCACTTCCAAACCACGACTGGCGCCTATGATGTACAAAATAACGCCATGTATCTGGAAGACAGCTGGAAAGTAGCCAAGAACATCATGTTGATTGGCGGCTTGCGTTCAGAATCCTTTGCTAACAAAAATGCCGATGGCGTCAGCTTCCTGAAAAAAGATAATTTGATCGCTCCACGTTTGGGTGCAGTGTGGGATGTGAACGGCGATGCCAGTATGAAGGTATTTGGTAACGCTGGTCGCTATTATATTCCTGTTGCTTCCAATATCAATATCCGAGCCAGTAATGCGGAATATCTGATCGGTCAATTCCATAGTTTTACAGGCAAAGATCCTAAGACACTCGCGCCACTTTCTTTAGGCCCGCAAATCGGTAGCTCAATTATCACCGGTAGTTTGCAAGCACCCAATCCCGCCACACTAGCGGATACCGAATTGAAACCGATGTCGCAAGATGAATTGATTTTAGGTTTCCAAAAAGCGCTGTCTAAAGACTGGACTATCGGCGTGAAGAGTGTGTATCGCAAAGTCCAAAATGGCATGGATGATTATTGCTCTTCAGTCGGCATCGCACAATGGGCGACCGATCATGGCTATACAAAATTCAATCCAAATACAATCCCGACTTGCATGGTATTAAATCCTGGCAATGATTTGCATTTGGCGATAGACCTGAACAACGATGGAAAATTAACGACCGTCATGATCCCAAATAGCTATTTAGGTTTAGCGAAATATACGCGTTCTTATAAAGCCTTAGAGCTGACTTTGGATCATCCATTTGATGGCAAGTGGGGTGTGACAGGCTCCTATACTTATTCACAAACTAAAGGCACGGCAGAAGGTTATGTTCAGTCAGATTTGCAGCAAGATGACGCAGGTGGAACGCAAGATTTTGACTTTGGTTCTTTCACCGATGGCGCCTATGGACGGACCGCGAATGACAGAACCCATCACATCAAAATTAATGGCAATTACGCGATCAACGACAACTTCCGTTTAGGTGGTGTGTTTGACGCAGCATCCGGCCGACCCACCAGCTGCCTTGGTTTTGTACCGCCAACGGTGAAAGATTTTTACGGCCCGGATGGC
>JACQDW010000020.1 GCA_016200845.1 Burkholderiales bacterium
AGGAGCTTGCTGCTCCACGTCATCGCACCATTCCTATCACGCTGCAACTACAACAAAGAAACGTCTTATGCGTCGGTGGGCGCAGCGGCAATGTCTCTTCATATCGCGATTTGATCGAACGAGTAGGCGGTCGTTTCATCCATCACGACGGCGGCATGGAAGATAATTCCAGCCTGCTAGAATCAAGTCTGGCGGCAGCCGATCTGGTGATTTGCCAAACCGGCTGCATCAGTCACAGCGCTTACTGGCGCGTTAAAGAATTTTGCAAACGCACAGGAAAGCGCTGCGTCTTTGTCGAAAATCCTAGCGTCTCCTCCCTCGCACGCGGCTTACAACAGGCGAGTGAAGAAGAAACATTAAAATCAGACTGTTAAAACAAACCAACAGGACTGACGCATCGAAAAAACAAGAAAATCTTGATCCGCCCCACTCCTGAGGCTAAGCTATCGAAGCGTACTTTAACGCCAACAACGCCCAAAATAATTTATCGCCAACATTAGGAGAATCACATGGACGCAGCAAAGAAAAAAACCGCTATCGACGCCCTGAATCACATCATGGAATTAGAGCTGGCGGGCGTGGTGCGCTATACCCATTACTCATTAATGGTGTATGGATTTAACCGCATTCCTATTGTCGGCTGGCTCAAAGCCAATGCCACAGAAAGTCTGGCACACGCCCATCGTGCCGGTGAAATGGTCACCCTGTTAGGTGGCCATCCTTCACTCAAAATCGGCGCGCTCTTAGAAACCGAAAAACACGACATCGGCGACATCCTGCGCGAAAGTTTTGAACAAGAAAGCTCTGCCCTGGCCGCCTACAACGCATTACTCAAACTGGTAGAAGGACAGTCCGTTTTATTGGAAGAATACGTGCGCGAAATGATCGTCAACGAAGAAATGCATTTGGATGAAGTCAATAAAATGCTACGCCGCCCCGGCGAGATCGAGCCGTTTGCGGGATAAATTCAGATTCATTAAAGAAAAATCAAACGTAGGGCGGGAGAAACCCGCGCCGCTCGGGAGCTTGACATCCTCGCGGCGCGGATCGCACCCGCCCGAATTTACTCAATCACATCAAAACAAAATATTCGCACTCAAACTCGCAGTGCGCGGCATTCCCGGCGTATACCTCGCGCCGCTATTGTTTAATGTAGCGACATAGTCTTTGTTGGTGAGGTTATTCAGATTCAACTGCAAAGACACATTGCGAGTAGCCTGATACGACACTACCGCATTGGCAATCCAGTTGGCAGCAATTGTAGGCATGTTTTGTGTTGCGAGAATTGCTGCCGGATCGATGACACGCTTTTGCTCTGAAGTGTATTGCGCACCGCCGCCTATGGTCCAGGCAGAATCGATTTTATAGCTAGACCACAAAGTCGCCGTCAAGTTAGGTGACCAGCGTGACGCGGCACCAGCGGCGTTATTGCCGGTGGATCCTTGCAAGACTTTAGTCTTCATGGTGGCGACGCCTGCTGTCACTTGCCAGTCTGGATTAATTTGGCCGACCACACCCAACTCCACACCTTGTACTCTGCGTTTGCCAAACTGCGCAAAGCTATTTGTCACCGCATCGACTTGCACGATTTCATTGCTGTTATCGGTGCGGTACAAAGCCGCTGTGAACGCCAGCGCATTATTCAACAAATCCCACTTGGTACCGAGTTCCAGATTGGTGGTCTTTTGAGGTTCAGCACGGTTGCTATTCACATTGGCCGCAGTGGTGCTCAGAGAGAAATTCGCGCTGCCAGGAGGCGTCAGCGAGGTTGCGCCCACGCCATACACGCGACCATGCTTGGCGACTTTATAGACGCTGCCTAATTTCCAGCTTAACAGGTGATCATTCTTGTCCAGATTCGCTGGTACTAAGGTGCCGACTGGCAGCGTGGGATTGGTCGTCGCAGTGGACAGGCTCGCCAATCGAGTCTCCGTACTATAGCGCTCATAACGCACGCCCGTGTTCACTTGCCACAGGTCGGTGATGTCGATACCGTCAAACACATAGATTGCTGCCGTCTTAGTTTGACCATCGGTAAACGCGCCACTTCTCACCGGCAGAGGCAAAACGGTATTTGCATCTGGCGCATACAAATTCGCTGCGGGCACGACGACTCCTGTCGGCACGGCCATGGTCTTATTGATCTGACGTTCGGACATTAATTCCACACCCACCGACAGACTGTGCTTCCAATCGCCAGTTTCAAACAGACTATTCAAGCTGGTTTGATTGGCGACGATCTCATTGCTCTGATCTAAGCCTTGACGAGTGCGCGCGACCATCCATGCTGTTTGCGCGCCTGAGCCAGTTAAGGCATTAACACCCGTCATCACACGTTTGATCGTTGATTGCCCATAGCGTGAGATATTGCGCAAGACAGTATTCGGCGTCAGATCATATTCAAACTTCGCGGTCGCCATATCGGCTTCGACTTTTTCGGCGTCGTTCACATTGCCGTAAAAATTATTTGATTTCACGCGTGCTGCACTGGTGAGCGCCGCATTTGCATTATAAAAACCCTTGAGTCCCACCGTCGGCACACCGCCATCGGGCGTATTGTTTTGACGGATATGCTGGGTGTAGAAATAAGCGCGCGCTTTGTCGCCCAAACCGATTGCCAGAGCAGGAGCGACGCCGTAAGCAGAGTTATCGACCTGATCGCGTCCTGCGACACCGCTGGCTTGTTTAAACACATTCAAACGGATCGCCGAATTCGCACCGATCTTGCGATTGACATCAGCGGCGACGCGCTTGTTGCTGGCACTGCCTATGACCAGATTGGCGCCGGTAGCGTCTTCCAAAGTCGGCATCTTAGACGCCAGATTGACATAGCCCGACGCTGCGCCACGACCCACGTCTGCACCGGCAGGGCCCTTGATAATTTCCACTTGTTCGACGTTAAATGTATCGCGTGTCACGCTGCCCAAATCGCGCACGCCATCAACAAACACCGATCCTTGCGACGCAAAACCGCGCATCTGGAAAGTATCACCAGCACGCGTATTGCCGTTTTCACCCAATTGCATGGTGATGCCCGGCGTATTTTTCAGCGCATCCATCATGTTGAAAGCGCCCTGCTCTTGCAATAATTCTTTTTTGATGACCGAGACCATTTGCGGCGTTTCTAGTAAAGGCTTGACCATTTTGTGTGAGCTACTGACATTCGCCTTAATCGGCGACTCTGCACTCGCCTGCACGCTCACTTCTGGCAAAGCTGATTCAGTCTTGGTTTTTTCTTGCGCTTTTTTGTCTTGCGCGTGGGCTGAATAAGGCGCCGCGATAGCGGCCAAAGCGATTAAGGTGGTACCGATTTGTACCGTTTTTTGATGTTGCCGACTACGAATATATGCCACAGGAATTCTCCATCGAGATAAAAAAATGGGTCGCCGACTTTCTGCCTTCGACCATGCACAAAATTCTGAGGGAATACCGTGGAAGGACGAGACTCCACTACTTGCTTGTGTGAAGCGCGAAAAACAGATAGACGAAATTGGGGTTGGCTGGCTGAGGGTCTGCGAAATTTGCAATTGAGGAAATGCAAATCACTTTGGAGGATGCAGTTTTTTTGCTGGCTAAAGCTGATTGAGTCCAAATAATAACGATTCTCATTTACAATTGCAAGCGTTTGAACGATAATTCCTCTTAATAGCTTGAACCAAGCTACCTTTTTATCTCGCTCTGCTGCATCTGGAAGTGCCTCGTCATGATGTTACATATCCCCGCCGTACTCACTTTGGACGAAGTCAATTACCTGCGCCTACGTCTGGAACAAACGGATTGGGTTGATGGCAAAGAAACCGTCGGCGCTCAAGGAGCGCAAGTCAAACAAAACCGGCAATTGCCAGAACACGCCGCCGTCTCGCTGGAATTAGGTGAGATCGTGCGGGCGGCTGTCAAACGCCACCCTACTTTTATCTCGGCGGCTTTACCGCTGCGCATCGTGCCGCCGCTGTTTAATGCTTATGCGGGTGGCGAACATTATGGCTTGCATGTGGATGGAGCGATTCGACAAATTCCCAACTCCACGATGACTTTGCGCACCGATGTGTCATCCACGCTGTTTTTATGCGACCCAGACGAATATGATGGCGGCGAACTGGAAGTGGTCGATAGCTATGGCACACATGAAGTAAAACTGCCCGCCGGTGATTTGATCCTGTATCCCTCCACCAGTTTGCATCAGGTACGTCCGGTGACACGTGGGGTGCGCGTTTGCTCCTTCTTTTGGAGCCAGAGTATGATACGCGACGACGCCCGTCGCACCATGTTGTTTGAGATGGATCAAAGCATACAGTCTTTGCGCATGCAACTTGGCGACAGCGCCGAGGTCTTAAGCCTCACCGCTCAGTATCATAATTTGTTACGCATGTGGGCTGAAACTTAATTCTCCAATTTAAAAAAACCGTGACCATCACCGCTCAACAAAAACGCAGCTTCTGGCTACGCCATCTGCACAACTGGCATTGGATCAGCTCGGCGCTGTGCCTGATCGCCATGCTGCTATTCGCCATCACTGGCTTCACTTTAAATCATGCTGTCGATATCGAGGCGAAAGTCACACGCAGCCAACAACAAGCGCAATTACCGCCAGCCCTGCTGCAAAAGCTCAACGCGGCACAACAACAGCAAAAAGCGCCGACCAGCCTGCCATTGGAAGTCAAGCATTGGCTAGAACGTGAGCATCACATCGACGTCGATGGCAAAGCCATAGAATGGTCGCCCGAAGAAATTTACATCGCGCTACCGCGTCCCGGTGGCGACGCCTGGCTACGCTTTAATCTGGACAATGGCGAGATGGAATATGAAAAAACTGAACGCGGCATGGTCGCTTATTTCAACGATTTGCATAAAGGCAGGAATACAGGCAAAGCCTGGTCCTGGTTTATCGATATTTTTGCCATCGCTTGCCTGATCTTTTGTATCACGGGCTTATTTTTGCTCAAGATGCATGCAGGTAATCGTAGCCTGACCTGGCCCCTGCTCGTCATGGGACTGGTGTTTCCTTTGGTCTTGGCCATCGTATTTATTCATTAATTTCCGTTTTTTACGAAAGCATGCAATGCAAAAGCTACTCCCCTTTGCCATCACCAGCCTGTTAGGCTCGTCCGCCATGGCGGCAGATTTGGTTGTCAAACTCGAAGTCCCCAAACTCAATGTCGCTGAATATCATCGCCCCTATGTCGCGATCTGGATAGAACGGCAGGATCAAACTTTCGCGGGCAATCTGGCCGTTTTGTACGACGTAAAAAAACGCGACCAAGGGTGATTACAACTTGCTCATCGAGGCAGCGCGCGAAGGTGGTGGGCGCGAGGTTGTGAAGTTACCATTCCAATGGGGCGGCAAGGACAATAAGCCTGTCACCGCGCAAGGCAGTCACGAACTCGGCGCTGTTTCACTCCAAGTTAAACCATAAAGAGAGACCATCCATGACTCACACTTCTCATTCGCTCAAAAAATGGATGACTCGCTCTGCAGTTAGCCTTGCGATTGGCGCTAGCTCATTTGCAGCCATATTCGCAACAATGACGGCACATGCACATCGTCCTTTCATTTTGCCTAGCTCCACCATCGTGAGCGGTAAAACACCTTGGGTCAGCTTTGATGCGGCCGCCGCGTCCGATGTGTTTTACTTCGACCACATGCCACTCAATGTCAGCAATCTCATCATCACCGCCGCCGATGGCAGCATCGTCAAACCAGAAAATTTAAACACGGGAAAATTCCGCACCAGTTTTGACTTGCCAACGACACTGCCCGGCACCTATAAAATCAGTGTGGTCAATGAAGGCGTAAATGCCAGCTATAAAGAAAACGGCGCACCAAAACGCTGGCGCGGTAGCATCGACGCATTTGCCAAAGAAGTCCCTGCAAATGCCGAAGGCTTGGAAGTTACTTACAACCAGGGACGCATAGAAACCTTTGTCACCAATGGCAAACCCAGCACCACTGCGCTCACCGCAACTGGTAAAGGTTTAGAGCTCACCCCTATCACTCATCCTAATGATTTGATGGCGGGAGAGAAAGCGCAATTTCGCTTGTTAATCGATGGTAAGCCAGCGTCTGATGTCAAAGTCACCGTCATCGCGGGCGGCATCCGTTATCGCCAAAAACTGGACGAACAGAGCATCGTCTCCGACAAAGACGGCAAGATAGAAATCCATTGGCAAGGCGCAGGCATGTATTGGCTGGAAGCGACCCACAAGGACAACAACAGCAAACTAGCAGCAGCCAAAGAAAGACGCTTGAGCTATATCGCGACACTGGAAGTTTTACCGCAATAAGCCACGACTTTCATTATCAACGCCTGCATGCATCACAGTGCAGGCAATTTTACAAATGACGACAACGACTGCCACCTCGCGCCGGGTTTTGCTCCCGCTGACTATGCAAGCACCAACAGCTTTAGCGAATGGTGCGCGCTATCTCAACTTGCGCGGATTTACCATGGGTACCAGTTGGCAGGTGCAGACTTATCTCGCGTCAGAACAAGCGGATCAACTTGCAGACACACTGCAAACCGGCATACAAACCCAGCTCGACCACATCGTGCAGCAAATGAGTCCGTGGGAATTTGACTCTGATTTGAGTCGCTTTAACCGGGCCGAGGCAGGCTCATGGCATGCGATTCCTGCGGCATTTTTTAAAGTGCTACAGCACGCTCAATTTGTCGCTGAACAAACGCAAGGCGCTTATGACCCAAGCATAGGGCATCTCGCTAATCTCTGGGGTTTTGGCCATACTGGCAAAGTCACGCAAGCCCCATCAGACCACGCCGTTAAACAAGCACTACAGCATACAGGCTGGCATAAGCTCAAGCTCGATATCGAACAACAGCGCATACATCAACCCGGTCATCTGCATCTCGACCTGTGCTCGACCGCCAAAGGCTATGCCGTCGACGATATTGCGCACTATCTTAATCGCCTCAAGATAGTCAGTTATCTGATTGAAGTCGGTGGTGAATTGCGCGGTCTCGGTTGCAAACCAGATGGGCAACCGTGGTGGGTAGAATTGGAAGAGCCGCCATCAGCATCTGGGCGCATGACCAGCTCCACCATCGTCGCCTTGCATGGACTTTCTATTGCCACTTCGGGTGATTACAACCGCTGCTTCACTGTAGACGGTCAGCACTTTTCTCACACCATCGATCCACGCACTGGCTATCCTGTGCGACATGGTTTAGCCTCGGTCACTGTGCTGCATCCCGAATGCATGATCGCCGATGCGCTCGCCACTGCCATGACGGTACTCGGCCCCGAGCAAGGCATGAACTACGCCCGCCAACTCCAGGTCGCCGCGCGCTTTTTGGTGCGAGAGGGAGACACTCTGAGCGAAATCTGCAGCCCAGCCTTGCTGCAAATGATGGAAGAAACATGAACACGCCACACACGCAAACGCTGCGCTTACCCAGCGCCGCGACTATTCTCTTTCTGTTCTCACTTGCGATCAGTCTGGTGCTGTTATTTGCCCCTTTACATGCGTTTCTAAACATGCAAAGCGCCCGCTGGATCAGCGCGTTTTCTATCGTACTCAGCTACGTCTTATTCACGCAAACGGTGCTACTAAGCCATCGCAAGCAACACAGCAAAGCAGCCACCAGTGCACCGCAACAGCAAGATGACATCTGCATCGTCTATGCCAGCCAAACCGGCTATGCCGAAGAGCTGGCATTGCAAACCGACAGTAGTTTGCGATTAGCCCACTGCCGCACGCGCCTCGTCGACATCGATGAAGTGACACCAGAATTACTGCAACAAAGTTCTCGCATTCTGTTCATCGTCAGCACCACGGGCGAAGGCGATGCCCCTGACAGCGCTGCCCGCTTTTGTAATCAAGTAATGGCGCACCCGCTGTCACTCTCCCACGTGCACTATGCGGTGCTGGCCTTGGGTGATAGTCACTACCAATCTTATTGCGCCTTTGGCCGCCAGCTTGATCATTGGCTACATCAACAAGGCGCACAGCTTTTATTTGATCGGGTCGAAGTCGACGACGGCGACGATGGCGCGCTCAGGCACTGGCAACATCATCTGGGACTACTCAGCGGTCACACCGAACTCCCAGACTGGCATCAGGCCAGCTATCAAGACTGGACCTTGCAGTCTCGTGAACTCCTCAATCCCGGCAGCCTAGGTAATCCCGTGTATAAAATCAGGCTACTTCCCGCCACATCAAATGTGTATTGGCAAGCTGGCGACATCGCAGAAATATTACCGCAACGCCCCGATCAGGCAACGCCATTGCCACACCGAGAATACTCAATCGCCTCGATTCCGCAAGACTGCGCAGTCGAACTGATCGTGCGTCAAATGCAGCAAGCCGATGGCAGTCTGGGGCTAGGCTCAGGCTGGCTCACCCATTATGCTGAAGTCGGCAGCAAGATCGCATTGCGCCTGCGTAGCAATCGCAGCTTTCATCCGCAAAACCCTGCACGAAAATTGATCCTGATCGGCAATGGCACCGGCATCGCCGGGCTACGCGCCCACCTCAAACACTGCGAACAAACACAATCGACCGGACACTATTTACTGTTTGGCGAACGCCAATCCGCCCACGACCATTTCTGCAAAACCGAGCTGGAACACTGGCTGCAACAAGGCACACTAGAACAACTCGATCTCGCCTTTTCCCGCGATCAGGATGAACGTCGTTACGTGCAACACCTCCTGCCGCAACGTGCAGAGCAACTACGCGACTGGGTAACTCAAGGCGCGGCCATCTACGTCTGCGGCAGCTTAAGCGGCATGGCAAGCGGCGTCGATCAGGCACTACGCGACATCCTCGGCGACGAGACACTGGAAGCTCTGCGCGAACAGGGACGGTATCGACGCGATGTGTATTGAACACCTGTTCACAAGAAAGGTACAAAGAAATATCGGAAGTGGATGGGTTGTCTACGACCAGGGATTCGCCAGCCAAAACTCCGGGGTTGTCCATATTTTTCAGAACGGCATTGATGGTTAAGCG
>JACQDW010000046.1 GCA_016200845.1 Burkholderiales bacterium
GATCCCGCAGCGAAATGTAGTTGTTTAGCTCGCTATTGAGAACAAAGAGAATTCATGAAAAACGAAACAAACAAATGGCGTGGTTTATATTTGGTGACGCCCAATTGGGATGACACCGCGCGCTTATTGCAGGTGACAGAGCAGGCTTTGGAACGCGGTGTTTGTCTTTTGCAGTATCGCCACAAAACAGCCGATGCGGCTTTGCGCCTGGAGCAGGCGAGTGCTTTGCAGAGCTTGTGCCGACGCTATGGTGTGCCTTTTATCATCAATGACTATCTGGACTTGTGCCAAGCGCTTGATGCAGATGGTTTGCATGTGGGCGGCACTGATATGTCTGTGGCCGAAGCGCGTGCGCAATTGGGTGTCGATAAAATCGTCGGAGCTTCATGCTATGGTGATTTAGCTCTGGCACAGCGCGCATTTGAAGAGGGAGCGAGCTATATGGCGTTCGGTGGTTTTTACCCTTCTGTTGTAAAAAAATATCCCGTTACCACACCGCACACGATTGTTACAGAAGCGAAAGCGAGCATACCACTCCCCTTAGTGGTCATAGGTGGAATGAATGCTGTTTTGGCTAAGCCCTTAGTCGAGCAAGGCGCTGATATGGTCGCTGCCATCAGCAGTGTTTATCTGGCGGATGAAGTTGGCATCGCGGTGCAAGGGTTTCGAGACTTGTTTTGAGTTGAGCTCGATAAGACCAGTTGCTGATCAGTGTTGTGTATTCGCGCAAAAAAGCCGCCGCGCATCGGAAAACTATTAAAGTTTACGCACTTTTTTAATGGTAGTGACGCCTTTATTGTATGATCCTTGGAACGATCAAACCGATCCCCTGTTTAGGTTTTACAAAAATGACTCAATCCACATCAATGGTGGCTGCAATTAATACGAATCGTCGCTTTATCCTGGAAATGCGCGGGTTTACCGACGCCGAAAAGAATATGCTAGCGTCAACTTTCCGGCTGACTGGCCGTCGCGAAATGTGCTACGTCGAACCGTCCGAGGGACATCAGCGCGCAGATATTTACCTGATCAATGCGGATAATCCCGAAGAAATAGAGTCTCTTTTACGTCAACAGATTGGCGTTCCTAATTCATATGCTCCAGCCGTCGTGATTGGACGTACAGCAGTAGAAACGCGCTGGCCTTTTGTTGCCAAGCCTATACATTGGATGCGGTTGTTTGAAAAACTCGATGAAGTGATGCAGCGTGCATTACAAGAGCGCGATAAGCGTGCGCAAAAGCGAGTGGAAAGCTGGGATGGCAAGACGTTCCGCCGCTCATGCGATACTAAAGCGCCTCCCGTGCAAGAAGTGATTCCAGACGCAAAGCGCGAGACAGTTTTAGTCGTTGATGACAGTGCCACCGTGCGTGCTTTCATGCGCATCAAATTATCCCCTTTTAATTTTGATGTTGATTTTGCGGAGAGCGGTGAAGAGGCTGTTCAGAAGGCGCGCCGCAAACCTTTTACCTGCATTTTCCTCGACATCATGATGCCGGGCATCGATGGCTATGAAGTTTGCAAACGCATCAAAGGCAATTCATCGACCAAGAAAACAGCGGTCGTGATGTTGACCAGCAAATCGTCAATGATCGATAAACTGCGTGCCAATTGGTCGGGCTGCGATGCTTTTCTTAGCAAACCTGTCGCCGAAGACGATTTGCTCGCCACTATCGCCAAATTTCTGCCTAGTGCGCGCGATAGCATGAAAGATTAAGATCTGTTGATAATCAAAACCCGTCGATATCGAGTCGGGTTTTGATTTTGTTTTGCCTCGCCATTCGCTGATCTTCCTCCGCGGTAAACTTTTCTTCCATTGTTTACTAAACACACTAAACTAAACTCAATTCCCTGTCTTTAATTGCTCTCAGATATTGAGACGATTAAGATCGTTTTGGTGTTTTTACCTTCTTCTTGTGTTTAATAAACCATGCCGATCACCATACGCGATTTAGCGAAAGCAACCGGGCTGTCTTTAGGCACGATTTCGCGCGCGCTGAAGAATCAGGCGGGTTTGACCGAGAGCACGCGTGAGCGCGTGTTTGATGCAGCGCGTTCTTTGGGGTATGACTTATCTAAACTCAAAACTGGGCGCATACGCCGCATCGCTTTTCTTTTACATCGACAGCACAATACTTTGTCGAGCAGCCCTTTCTTTTCTCCTGTGTTGCATGGTGCCGAAGCGGCATGCCGGCGAGAAGGCATCGCGCTGTCATTCGTGGCGGTCGGTCCTGCCGAACCAGTGATGGAACAAATCCGCGTGCATCAACCTGATGCGATATTGTGCGCAGGATTTTTTGAGCCTGAGTTATTGCAGGCTTTGCGGGTGTCGGGCAAACCGATGGTGCTGATTGATATGCAATTGGCGGGCTATACCTCGATTAATCCCGACAACCGCTTGGGCGGCTATCTGGCGACCCGCCACCTGATCAAAACCGGCCGCAAGCGGATTGCCATGCTGTCTGGACCTGCCGCGCACTACAGCATACAAGAACGGGTGCATGGCTTTCGCAAAGCTTTATTCGATTCCAAAATGCTGGCCAATCCCGAGCTGGAAATTGCGATTCCCCATCACGCCAACGAAGAGCAAACCGTCAAGCGTGCGATGCGCAGTTTGCTGGCCTTGAGCCAGCCTCCCGACGCTGTATTTTGCTACAACGATAGTACCGCTTTGAGCGCGATGCAGACTTGTCTGGAAGCCGGTTTGAAGATCCCGCATGATATCGCCATCATCGGCTTCGACGACATCAGCGCCGCAGCGAAATCAAATCCGCCTTTGAGTAGCTTGCGCGTCGACAAAGAAGCGCTGGGCGCAGAAGGCGTCGCCATGTTACTGCGCAAAGCGCAAGATGAAGTCGTCGAAAAAATCCTCAGCGTGCAATTAGTCGTTCGTGAAAGTAGCACTGACGATTTGCCTTTGCGTTCTTAAATCCATTTTCCCCTAGAACCGTTTCCTGTTTTGGAGTCGCCTATGTTTACCCGTAAGAATTTGAGTAGCTTGTCTATTATTGTGATGCTGATGAGCCTCAGTAGCGCTGCCATCAGTGCGCCAGCGACTACGCCGAGCTCATCGTCGCGCCCGGTTGATGCTGTCAATGTCTTCATAGGCACAGGTGGTGATGGCCACACGTTTCCCGGCGCGACACGACCATTTGGTATGGTGCAATTAAGCCCCGATACGCAAGTACGTCACTTCAAACAGAGTTATCCCTGGGCGGCCGGTTATCGCTATGAAGACGACAGCATTCTCGGCTTTTCGCACACGCATTTTTCTGGCACCGGACACTCCGATTTAGGTGATGTGTTGGTGATGCCCTATAGCGGTGAAACCAAGTGGGAACCCGGCTATCCCGAGCGCGCCTTTAGTGGCTATCGCTCGCGTTTTAGTCATCAAGAAGAGCGTGCCGAGCCCGGCTATTATGCGGTGAAATTGCTTGATCATGAGGTCGATGTCGAGCTGACCGCCAGTGATAGAGTCGGCCTGCATCGCTATCAATTTTCTAAAGGCGCGAGCGCCAAAATTCTGGTCGATCTGCGTCAAAGTATTTACGACTATAAAAACAAAAATCTGTGGAGCAGCATGCGCGTGCGCAGTTCACAATTGGTGACCGGTATGCGTGTTACGCGTGGCTGGGCAGCGGGTCGGCAGCTGTATTTTGCGATGCAATTTTCTCGCCCTTTCTTAAATCGTGACATACAAAATCGCGAAGACGCAGTCGAGTATCGCGGCTTTGCTGGCCCCGGCACTGGCGGCAAAGAGAAGATGCAAGTCGAAGGCAAGGGCATCGTCGCTGCTTTTGATTTTGGCGTGCCTAGCGACCATACCGTGATGGTGAAAGTAGCGATCTCGGCGGTCAGTGAAGACGGCGCTATCGCTAATCTCTCCGAAATGCCCGACTGGGATTTTGCCGCCGAGCGCAGAAAAGCCAGCGCTGCCTGGAACGATGCGCTAGCTGTGGTCGATATTAGTGCGAAGCCAGAGATGCGCACCTTGGCCTACACGGCGCTTTATCACAGCATGATGGGGCCGAGTTTGTTTATGGATGTCGATGGTCGTTATCGTGGTGGTGACAATCAAGTGCATCAGGCACACGGTTTTCGTTTTCACTCGACCTTTTCTTTGTGGGACACTTATCGCGCCTTGCACCCCTTGCTGACGCTATTGCAGCCAGCACAGCGCAATGCCGATTTTGTGCAATCACTGGTCGCCTCGCAGCAGCATAGCCCCGATGGCATCTTACCGGTCTGGCAGTTCCACGGATTGGAAACCTGGTGCATGATAGGTTATCACGCAGTCCCTGTAATCGCCGACGCCTATATGAAAGGCATCACAGGTTTTGATGCCGAAGCAGCTTTGAACGCCATGATCAACAGTGCAGAATACGGCGCTTATGGCGGCTTAAAACACTATATGAAACTCGGCTATGTGCCCATCGATCTGGAACCAGAAGCCGCCTCCAAAACAGTGGAATATGCCTTCGACGACTGGACCATCGCACGCATGGCAGAGAAGATGGGCAAGCTTGATATCGCGCAAAAATTCTATGCCCGTGCGCAAACTTATCGCAATGTGTTCGACACCCAAACAGGCTTTATCCGTGCCCGTAAATCAACGTGTGAATTCCGCGTTCCCTTCGATCCAGCGATTTCCAACTTTGGCAGTGACTATACCGAAGGCAGTGCCTGGCAATACTCGTGGTATATGCCTCACGATAATGCTGGCTTGAGTCATTTGCTGGGAGGCGATACGGCGGCAGCGGCCAAGATCGATCAAGTGTTCGATGCCAAAGTCGATGAAAAAGTGTATGCGCACATGGAAGATATTTCCGGTCTGATCGGACACTACGCGCATGGCAACGAGCCCTCGCATCATGTCGCCTATCTCTACAATTATTTTGGCGCGCCATGGAAGACGCAACAACGCTTGCAGCAAATTGTGAGCTCGCAATATCATGCCAAGCCAGACGGCTTGTCGGGCAATGATGATCTCGGTCAAATGTCGGCATGGCTGATGTTCACCAGTCTGGGCTTTTATCCTGTCGCGCCGGGCAGCAATGAATACATCATAGGGCGACCCTTTCTCGATCAAGCGGTGCTGACTCTGCCGAATGGAAAACGCTTCACCATACGCGCAAAAAATTTGAGTGCAGATCATCCGTATGTCGCCAGCGTAAGCTTGAACGGAAAACCCTTGGAGCGCAGCTTCCTGCGCCATGAAGAAATCATGGCTGGCGGCGAATTAGTCTTCACCATGCAAGCGCAGCCGAATAAGCAATGGGGCAGTGCCAAGAGCGCGCGGCCTTATACGCAAACGGCGTATTGAGTTTGTTCTGGTGAGAAAATAAAACCCCTCAACGCCGAGACGCCGAGGCGCTGAGTAAAACCTCGAATGAGAGGATACCCTTTGTATCGATGGTGAAAAGGAGAGTTCGCTTGCTCTTTGTCCGCCTTTCTCAGCGCCTCAGCGCCTCGGCGTTGAGGGGTTTTGTCTTTATCGATCCACTGACTGAACTGTTAAGTTTGTTCCGCAAAGTAAACTAGGGCACAATGCCCCACGATCTTTTTTATTTGGAGTGCATCCATGAAGTCTCAGCTTGCGATCAAACTTGGTATCACCTTTTCCTTGATGTTGAACCTGTCGGCACAAGCGCAAAATGTCGAACTGCAAAAGGCGATTGCGCAGAATTATCAGAGTCAATTACGGCCTTTGTTCGAGCATTTTCATCAGAACCCTGAGCTCTCTTTTATGGAGACCAATACCTCAGCGCGCCTGGCAAAAGAGTTGCGCGCGATTGGGTATGAGGTGACCGAAGGCGTGGCAAAAACAGGTGTGGTTGCCATACTCAAAAATGGCCCAGGCCCTCTGGTCATGCTGCGCGCTGATATGGATGGCCTGCCGCTAGAAGAAAAATCAGGTCTACCGTATGCTTCAAGAGTGCAGCAAAAAGATGGCGAAGGCAAAACGCAATTTGTCATGCACGCCTGCGGCCATGATGTGCACATCACCAGCCTGATTGGCACCGCCGTGCAAATGATGGCGCGCCGTGCGCAATGGTCGGGCACCTTGATGTTGATAGGACAGCCAGCAGAAGAGCGCGTCGGCGGTGCGCTGGCGATGATGAAAGATCAGGTGTGGCAACGCTTTGGCAAACCTGATTATGCCTTAGCGTTTCACGTCGATGCAGGTAGTGAAGCGGGCAAGATTACTGCTGTAGAAGGCTCCCCGTACTCTGGTGTAGATACGGTGGAGATTACTGTGCATGGTGTCGGTACGCATGGCGCATATCCACATTTAGGTAAAGATCCTGTCGTCATCGCCGCACAAATTGTGCTCGCTCTGCAAACCATCGTCACCCGCGAAGTCGCACCGCGCGAGCCTGCCGTGATTACCGTCGGTTCCTTCCATGCGGGCACCAAATCGAATATTATTTCTGATCAAGCGAAATTGCAGCTCAGCGTACGCAGCGAAAATAAAGCGACCCGTGCCTTACTTTTGTCCGCCATCAAACGTGTCGCCAAACATACCGCGCTCGCCGCTGGATTGCCAGATAGTCTCTTACCCGAAGTGGTCGAAGTCGATACCCCGACACCGCCGACTCTCAACGACATTCCATTGACGCAAAGACTCAAAAAAGTCTGGGCAGAGCGCATAGGCAAAGACGCCTTCGCCACCGATAAAATGCGCGACGGCATGGGCGCAGAAGACTTCCCCTTTTTCACCAGCGAGCCATATATCCCTAGCGTCTATTTCTCCATAGGCGGGACACCAAAAGAAGATTTCGACAAAGAGAAAAGTGGCGGCACAAAAGTACCGGGACACCACAGCCCCCTCTTCAAAATCACACCAGAACCAGCGATACGCGCAGGGGTGGAAGCGAGCGTGGTGGCGCTGATGGATTTACTCAAAAAGTAGATGATCGTAGGGCGGGTTGCAACCCGCCACCACGCAACTTAAAAACCGTGATCAAACGTCAAACGCAATTGACGGTAAGAGCGAAACTTCGACGTTTGCCAGATTTCGCCATCGGCGTTAAACCATTGCATCAGGTTTTCGCTTTGGCGATTGAGTAGATTGTCGATGGCAAAGCGTAGCTTGGTTTTGTGAGTGAATTTCCACAGTGTGTACAGGTCTAAATCGACTGAGCTGTGTGGAGAAAGTCGTTGATTAAGTATTGAATATTAAGATCGACGCGCTTGCTGATTGCGTCGCCAGCATTCACGACTTGTCGCCACCAGAATTGATCAATGATTTTAGCCTGCATACGATGAAGGTCTGTAATTTCTCGCACAATAGCCTTTACGCTGTAGGCAAATTCCTGGGCATCATTGTGCTCGTAACTGGCCTCGAACGACCAAGCGAGTTCGGGCTTTAACATTGGGTTGCCACGTACACTGGGATTTTGTTCCGAGTTATTGGGAAGTACGAATCTTGGATGAACTAAGAAAAAATTCCCCGGAGCTTTGAAGGTGCGAGAGACACCAACCCGTAACCGATCTGAATTCTCAGAATTGAGTTGCCATAGTGTTTGTATGATGGGGCTCCATACACTTGACGTATTTTGGGCTGCAATCTGCTCACTACCTTCACTGGATACATTCACGTTCTCCCAGCGCAGGCCGAAATAGGCGGAAGATTCCTTACGAAATTTCCATTCGTCTTGTACAAAGGCGGCGTAGTTATTGACGACGGAATGGGTAGCCTGATGTTTAACGCTATCGCCAATTAGTTCGGGCGGCGTGTTGATAACTGTAAGTTCCTGATTGCGTTCGTTACGATTATTAACGCTCGAAAGCGTGATCCCGCCAACGATGTCATGTTCTTCATTGCTAGGTGCTGTTAACTTAAGTGAAGTAGCGACCCGGTTTTCTAGCTCATGCAAATAAACCTGTCGGGCAAATAGCAAGTGTTCTTGTAGGTCGAAATTACTGTCTTTGTCGCGAAAATTGCTGCGTCTCCCAGATAAATTGATGCTGAAATCTAGTTTGGTTGCTTCGCCTAGTTTGTCTAAGAGCTTGATCGTGGTGCCACTATTCACGTCTTGAAGTTGATTGTTTCGTCGTATGTGTGGATATGGCAGCGGATCACCTTTTTGAAAGGTATATGTTTCTCTAGCAGTATTCTTTCCATCGCTGGTCAGAAGATGACTCGTCACTTTGAGATTAAAGCCATCTGGTTTTCTATATTGAATAACCGGGTTGATAGAGAAGCTCTGTATCGGATATTCAGATTTGTCAGCGCGAGAATATTCACGCACCGGTTCATTTTTTAGATCGCGTTCATAGGTGTGAGAGTCACCCAATGAAGACGAGACATACTGCCTCGCCGACGCGGTAATCGAGTACGACCAATTATCCCATTTGTCCGAACTAGTCCAACTAATTTGCGGCGTAGTTTTCGTTTCGTGTGAAAGCGCAAGTGTGAGATTGTTCTGCTTACTCTGCGGCACCTTCTTCAAAATAATATTGATCGTCCCAGCTACGCCCTGACTGCTAAATTCCGCACTGCCCAAGCGATAGATCTCTACGCGTTCTATGCTTTGCATGGGAATGTCGTTGATGCTGATGCCGCGTGGTGGTTCGCCATCGACCAGAATTTGCGTGTAGCCGCTGTTTAAACCGGGCAATTGCATCACGCCTTTGACCACGATTACGCCAGGCACACGCTTCATCGCTTCGGTGATGTTGGTGTCGCCATAGCGGATTAAGTCGGCATTGCTGACGATGCTTTTGGCGGCGGCATCGCGTCGTTGATTTTCGACTTCGCTCTTGGCCTTAACTTCGATCTCTTGTGTTTTTGTTTTATCGCTGTCTTGTTTGACGCTGGGTGCCGCTGCTTGATTTTGTGCTGCTGTTGGCTGGGTAAAAGTGATGGCAGCAGCTAGCAATGCGCAAGGCAAAAGTGACTTGTGACTGGACATGAGAATTTGAAAAAATTAGCAAGCGGACATTGTCGCGGCGGCTTAACTTAGTGTCAATCGTTTAATCGTTTCAGTATATCGCTGTGTCGTTAGCGACCTACACCACTTCATCCAAAGCACACACATCCAAATGCCCACGCTCGCCCCAGTTGATCAGGTTAAATTGCCCGTCTTGAATGTGAAAACGATTGATGCTGGCGTTGTAGATGGTGATGCTGCGCTCGGCGTTGAGTGGGAGTTGCATGGCTTCTCGATAGGCGCATTCGAGCACGCCGCCGTGGGCGACGATGGCGATGGTTTTGCCTTCAAATTGCTTGGCATAGTGGCGTAGGCAATCGATAGTCCGTTGATGAAATTCGCGTATGCTTTCGCCGCGATTATTCGGCTCGTCTGGCTTTGCTGGGAAGTGAAAATCGGGGTCGCGTTGTCGCCATTGTGCGTATTCTTCGGGATAAAGTTCAGGCAGTTCGCTATACAGCTTGCCTTCAAAATCGCCAAAGCAGCGTTCGCGTAATTGTGGATCTAGGCGCGTGGGCAAAGCTTGCAGGCGCGCGATTTCGCCTGCGGTTTGCACGGCGCGTTGTAAGTCGCTGGAGAGAATGGCGGCGAGCTTTTCGCCTTCTAAAGCAGAAGCTAAAGCTTTAGCCTGACGCCGACCTTCGGCGTTCAAGGGAATATCGAGATGCCCTTGCAAGCGTCGCACCGCGTTCCATGCAGTTTCGCCGTGGCGTATCAATAAAATCTGGGTCATTGATACATCCTTACACTTTACTCTGCAGCCAAAACGTCACCGGTCCGTCATTACACAAGCTGACCTTCATGTCAGCACCAAATTGCCCGGTCTCGACTTGGCTATGTTTGTTTTTGGCTTGCGTCACAAAATAGTCGAACAATTGCTTGCCTAATTCAGGTGCGGCTGCGGGAGTGAACGAGGGGCGTGTGCCCGATTGGGTATCGGCGGCTAAGGTGAATTGCGGCACTAAGAGTAAGCCGCCTTGCACATCTGTGACGCTGCGATTCATCTTGCCAGCGTCGTCGCTAAACACGCGGTAGCTCAGTAATTTATTCAGCAATTGATCCGCGTGTTTTTCGGTGTCGTTACGCTCGGCGCACAGCAAGACCATCAGCCCGGCCTCAATTGCGCCTGTCGTCACACCATCGACGACGACATTGGCGTGGCTGACTCTTTGTAATAAAGCGATCATGCGGATAAATGCACTTTGGCGAACTTGCGCTTGCCCACTTGCAGCACGACGGTGCCTGCTTGCACTTGTAATTGCTTGTCGCTGATGACGGTGCCATCGATACGCACGCCACCTTGATCCACCATGCGCATCGCTTCGGATGTGGAGGCACAGAGATTAGCTTGCTTGAGCAGTTGAGCGATACCCATCGGCGCGCCGTTGATGTTCATTTCGGCTATATCGTCGGGAATCCCACCTTTAGAGCGATTGACGAAATCGCTGAGCGCATCTTCAGCCGCTTGTTTGTTGTGGAAGCGCGTGACGATTTCCTGGGCGATCGCGACTTTGATGTCGCGCGGGTTTTGTCCCTCGGCCACCGATTTTTTGTAGTGCGCGATTTGCTCTAATGAGCAGAACGACAGCAGATCATAGTAACGCCACATCATCTCGTCGGAGATGCTCATCACCTTGGCGAACATGGTGTTGGCAGGTTCGGTGATGGCGATGTAATTGTTTTTGGATTTGGACATTTTTTCGACGCCATCCAAACCTTCCAGCAAAGGCATAGTGAGTATGCATTGCTGTTCTTGTCCGTAATCTTTTTGCAGTTCGCGACCGACTAAGAGATTGAACTTTTGATCGGTGCCGCCCAATTCTAAATCGGCGTGCAGCGCGACAGAATCGTAGCCCTGCATCAGCGGGTAGAGAAATTCATGCACAGAGATCGGTGTGCCTGCTTTGAAGCGCTTGGTGAAATCATCGCGCTCCATCATACGTGCCACGGTGTATTTGGACGAGAGTTGAATCAGTCCGCGTGAACCAAGCGGATCGCACCATTCAGAGTTGTAACGGATTTCGGTTTTGCTCGCATCCAATACCAAGGAAGCTTGCTTGAAATAAGTTTGCGCGTTCGCTTCAATTTGTTCGCGCGTCAGTGGTGGGCGAGTGGCATTGCGTCCCGATGGATCGCCGATCATGGACGTGAAGTCACCGATCAAAAAAATCACGGTATGACCAAGGTCTTGCAATTGGCGCATTTTGTTGAGCACCACCGTGTGACCGAGATGCAAATCAGGCGCAGTCGGGTCTAAGCCGAGTTTGATACGCAAAGGTTTGCCGCTTTTTTCACTGCGGGCTAATTTTTGGGCGAATTCTGATTCAATTAAGAGTTCATCAACACCGCGTTTGGTGACAGCAAGCGCATGTTGCACTGCGTCAGAAAGAGGAAGAAGTGGCGTGTTGATCGTGGCACTGGCTGCCGATGTTGAGTTTTGTTGTGGCGATGTCATGATTCGTTAAACTTCGTTCTAAAAAAATTCGGATTCGACCTTAGGTTGGCTTGCTTTATTCGTCATTTGCTTTACAATCAGGCGACAATTTTTAGCCCCACCTCAAGTTAAATGACAGGAAGAAAGCTCATGGCGTGAAGACCTGAGATGAAAGCTTCCTGGTGATCACAGAGTGGGTTTGCAAACACTCTGTTCGGTGGATGAATTTTATTTCAACCGTCGAAACATCAATTTTAACTTATTGCATGCGTTTATCCGATAATTTCCGTCATCTGGCAGCAACTGCGCAAGTTAAAGCACAGGCTGTCATGCAGATGTCTCAGGCCAAGTCCGCGCAGTTGCTGCAATCTATGCGTACCATGCGCCCCTCTCGTGTTATTTCTTTTACTGCTTTGTTCTTTGCTGTGTGTGCCGTGGGTGCGGTCGGCGTTGCTCCATTAGCACCTGATGCAGCGCAATTGCCGGTCAAGACCATCACCCAGGATTTAGCGTTGCCCCAGTTGGACGAGCAAATCGCCAAAATCATCTTGCAACAGCAGCATTACATCAAAGAAGAAAAAATCCAGCGTGGCGACACGCTTGCGGCTTTGTTGCAACGTCTTGGTGTCGATGATGCAAATGCCACCAATTTTATGAAATCAGACAGTCTGGCGCGCAGCGTGATGCAAGCGCGTGCTGGTAAATCTGTGCGTGCAAAAACCACGGACGAGGGTAGTTTGGAATGGTTGCGTGTCGGTTTGGGCGATGGTTCAGAGAAGGCTGCCAAGACTTTGCTGGTAGCGCGCAATGAAATGGGGCAGTTCGTTGCTTCTGAAATCACCGAGAGCTTAGAACGCCGCATAGAGATGCGTTCTGGCGATATTCAATCTTCATTGTTCGTCGCGACTGATAAAGCATTGATTCCTTCCCCAGTGGCCGATCAACTCGTCAAAATGTTTGAAACCAGTGTCGATTTTCGTCGTCTGCAACGCGGTGATTTTTTCAACGTGGTGTATGAAACCTTTTGGCAAAATGGTGAGATGGTAAAAACCGGTCGTTTGCTCTCAGGTGAATTCAATAATTCAGGCAAGTTGTATCAAGCTGTCTGGTTTGATGAAGGCGGTGGTGAAGGTGGTTATTATAGCTTTGACGGCAAATCGTTGAAGAAAGCGTTCTTGAAATCACCGCTGGAATTCTCCCGTGTGTCTTCTGGTTTTGCGATGCGCGTCCATCCGATTTCTGGTAAATGGAAACGTCATACCGGTATCGATTTTGCGGCCGTGAGTGGCACCCCGATCCGTGCTTCTGCGGATGGAACGATTGAGCATGCAGGTCCGCAGGGAGGCTATGGCAATATGGTGATCATCAAGCACTGGAATGGTTATAGCACTGCGTACGCGCACATGAGCCGTTTTGCTGCTGGAACACGTAAAGGAACACGGGTCTCGCAGGGGCAGGTGATTGGCTATGTGGGTTCAACAGGCTGGTCAACCGGACCACATTTGCATTATGAATTCCGCGTGAATAACGAGCCGCGCGATCCGAATACCATTAGTGTGCAAAGTGCCGCTGCGCTGGCTGCGCATGATTTGTCGCGCTTTAAATCTGTGGCGGGTGATATGGCACATCGGTTTGAATTATTGCGACCAGAGCGTGGCGCCTCAATGCGTGTTGCCGCGCGTTGATCGCGCTAAGCTCGGTTAACACTGAGCGTCTATGCAAAATCCTATTTATCTTGGTTTGATGTCCGGCACCAGTCTCGATGGTGTCGATGGCGTCGCGGTGCAGTTTTTTGAAGATGAACACGGCGTAGCAACTCTGCTAGCGCATGCCCATTTGCCTTACACGCCCGAGCTGCGCCAGCACGCTTTAGACTTACAACAAGCGGGCGATAACGAAATCCATCATGAAGCCTTGTTAGGCAATGCACTTGCGCATATCTACGCCGATTGTGTGCAGGCTCTGCGAACACAATTGGCAGGCGATGCGAAAATTCGCGCGGTCGGCGTACATGGACAAACCATACGCCATCGCCCTGAGCTCGGATACACCCGTCAAACGAATCAACCCGCTTTGTTGGCAGAGCTGTGCGGCATCGATGTGATCGCTGATTTTCGTAGTCGCGACATTGCTGCTGGCGGCCAAGGTGCGCCTTTAGTGCCTGCTTTTCATCGCGCCGTCTTTGGACAAGCTAATCAAACCCGCGTGGTGCTCAATATTGGCGGTATCAGCAACATCAGTATTTTGCATGCTGACGGCAGCACCTTGGGTTTTGATACGGGCCCCGGAAACGTGTTGATGGACGCATGGATTGCGCGACACCTGCAGCAAACTTATGATCACGATGGTGCCTGGGCAGCCAGTGGTCATTGCCATGCAGCCTTGCTGCACGTTTTGCTGCAAGAGACTTATTTTGATTTGCCACCGCCCAAAAGCACGGGGCGTGATTTATTTCACCTTGCTTGGCTAGAGCAACAATTGCAGAAATTTCCGCCGATCAGTCCCGCCGACGTGCAAGCGAGCTTGGCACAATTCACGGTGACTTCGATTGCTGATGCGATCAAAAAATATGCACCCGATTGTAGTGCTGTTTATGTTTGCGGTGGTGGTGCGTTCAATGCACATTTGATGCAAAACTTAAGTCGCGCTTTGACCGGAATGCAGGTGGCCAGCACAGCCGAATTAGGAATAGCACCGCAGCATGTGGAGGCGATTGCCTTTGCTTGGCTGGCCGCACGCTTTGATCAACGTCTGCCGGGAAATCTCAGCGAGGTCACAGGCGCCCGCGGTCCAAGAATTTTGGGTGCTTTGTATCCAGCATAAAATCAAATTCAAATGACCCCACCAAAATTTCTCTATATCGCCGATCCCATGTGTTCATGGTGTTACGGTTTCAGCCCAGAATTGCGCGCATTTTTATCGCACTTTCCCAACTACGATTTAGACATCGTGTTAGGCGGTTTGCGCGCTTATCAAACCCAGCCTCTCGATGACACCATGCGCGATATGCTGTATGGGCATTGGGACAAAGTCGCACAAGTCTCGGGCCTCGCATTTGATCGTGCGGCTTTGCGTCGTCCGAATTTTATCTATGACACAGAGCCCGCTTGCCGCGCCGTCGTTACCGCCAAATTGTTAGCTGATGATCTGCCTGCGATCGGGCTTTTGGATGTGTTTCAGGCGATCTCGCACGCTTTCTATGCACAGGCGCGCGATATCACTGACGAGACTGAGTTAGCAGACATTCTCACTGCGGCATTAAACGCAGCGGCAGGCGACGAACACTATGATCGCACCAGTTTAAAAGAAACGCTGACAGCCGCTGCCACACGCGAAGAAACCAGACTCAATTTTGAACAGATACAACGCTGGGGGATACGTGGCTTTCCCATGCTGCTGTTAGTCACAGACGGAGGTTTGCAAATTGTGGCGAATGGGTATGGTAAGGCTGAACAATTATTGAAGGCGTGGGCTGAATTGGATGTAAGTCAATAGTTTGCTGTTAATTTGATACATTAACTCAGTTCAGTTGAAATATTGACATTGCTACGGTTATAATGAGCGCCCAAACTTTTTTGGGTTAAATTTGAAACGGATCTTATAAAATGAAAAAAACAGTTTTATTGTCAGCATTGTTGGCTGTCGTTACTTTGTCAGGTTGTGCTTCTATTTTGAATGAAAAGACACAAGCCGTGAATGTTACTGCGTCCAATGGTAAAGAAATCGTCGGAACGATTGATGGCGCAGAATTCAAAGCTCCTGGTATCGTTAACGTTGTTCGTGAAAACAAAAACAAGACAGTGTTAGTGACAACAGATGGTTGCGCAAAAGAAACTTCCTTGGAAAAATCTGTTGATTCTAAGTTCTTCATCAATATCATCAGTGGTGGTGCATTTGGTTCTACAACTGACTACATGACAGAAAAAATGTGGCGTTATTCTGAAAACGTTGTTGTTTCATGCAAATAATCAGTTTGATGCGTTTGAAAAAAAGCGGCTGTCTAGCCGCTTTTTTTTCTTTTATTTTGCAGGTCTTGGCGCTGAGCATGAGCGCAACAGTATCTGCAAGAGAATCTGTCGCGGAACAGGCGGCGATTCGACCTGCCCTGAGCGTAAGTCTGAGTAAAGCAATCATTGATTCGAGAGAGTCTGGTTTAGCAAACGATCCGGTGTGGTCGGCCTTGCTTCATGTGGATAAGGGACGTGCGAATATTCAAGATGCGGCGTTTTTGTTGAGTTCTCCTGATTTCTCCCTGCAGGGTGAACTAGAGGCTACTCTGATCCAATTATATGTGGCAAATCCAAGTCAATTGTGTCGGTTCCCAGCACGCTATTTATGGCTGCAACAACGCTTGAATTTGCCAGAGCTCGCGCTCGATTCCTGTCCCGAATTGTCTGAGTTTAGTCAGCTTGCACCCGCAGAAAAAATTGATCTTGTGTTCGCATCAGAAAATTTAGCGCAAGCGGCGAGCATGATGGGACACGTGTTTCTTAAACTGAGTGGGACTCGCCCCGATGGGCACGCTGTTGAGCATGCGATTTCTTTCTATACAGATGCAGGCACGATCAATCTTCCAAAATTATTTTTCGACAGCATGGTTATTGGTAAGACCGGCTACTTCACTTTGTCGCCCTATCATGAAAAACTGCAACAGTATTTGCGTGATGAACAGAGAACAATCTGGGAGTATGAGTTGCGTTTGGATGCGCAACAACGGCGTTTAATTCAGGCCCATCTGCTGGAGTTGAAACAGGCGAAATTGATTTATTTTTTTCAGAACTACAATTGCGCGACTGTCGTTGATTTTATTGTGGCATTGGCGAGAAAAGAAGGCTTGGAACAGCAAGGGTTTTGGCTCACACCGAAAGATGTTGTGAAGCGAGCTTATGCGGCGCAATTGGTTGAGAGCTCAAAATTAATTTCGCCGCCACGTTGGCTGGCGCGCGTCTTAAGCGATCAGTTGAGTTCACAAGATGTACTTGAAGTTAAAAATTGGGTGGTGCACGAGAGTTTGCCAGAACCCGCATTGAGCGCCGAAAAAAATACGCGCGATTATTTGAAACTCGAATTGGCGAAAGCTTTTCAAGCCTATCGCTTAGATACCGGAATGGTCACTACAAGTTCGGCAAAAAATTATCAGGCTAATTTAAATACTTATGTGCGTTCGCAATTTCCTGAGCGGCAGTTAAGCGTGGATCAGTCTACTAATCCAGTCGAGACGCCACAAGATTCTCAGATGGAATTGGGTATGGTTCGTCAGCACGGGGCTAATTATGTGAAGCTGGGTTTAACGCCTGCTTCGCATCATCTTGAAGATGATAATCGACATTATTTGGGTGAAAGTGAACTTCTCCTTTTTGATTTGTCGGTGCTAAAAAAATTGGAAGGGCGTGAACTTTCACTCGATCGGTTTGTGATTTATGGCACCAAGTCGCTTTTACCTTATGATGCGCTGACTGGAGGGTGGTCGGGGGCGATACGCCTCGGTATGGAAACTCAGGACAGCAAGCGTATGTCTCCACAAAAAATGATGTTTGTGGAAGGTGGTGTCGGCGTGACGAAGCGTTACTTGAGTGACCTTGATGCCTATGCATTGATGAATGCGGGCCTTGGTGCCCAAGGTGGATATGGTCAAATTTATGTTCAACCAGAGTTTGGTGTGATTTTGCGAGAAGTGTACGATATGAAAACGGCTTTTTCCGCCTCGTATCGACACGCAATCGTGGGGAATGCTGATGCCAGTGTGCATTATCGTTTGACTCAATCAAAATTTTTAGCATCGCAGTTGTCTTTGCACGTGCGGATTGATAGCAACAAGTCAGGAAGGGTGTGGCATCATGCGTTTGAAATGAGCGTTAAGAAAGTTTTTTGATCATCCATAAAAACTGCGCGCTTTCTCTCTCGGGAAAGTGGGCGACAAATAGGGAAATTCGATGTCACAGATCCAATCGACTGCAACAGATCAATTGCAATCCCCTCGGATAAAGCTTGCAGAGCAAGGCCCCGAGTTTTCTCAAATCGTGTTAGGTTTGTGGCGTTTGTCGTCGTGGCAGATGTCGGTGGCCGAGCGGGTGCAGTTTTTGCGGGAAGCGTTGGCGTTGGGGATTACGACCATCGATCAGGCTGATATCTATGGTGATTACACCAGCGAAGTGTTGCTCGGAGAAGCTTTTGCAGAGGCGCCTGATTTGCGTGCTCAGTTTCAGATTGTGACGAAGTGCGGTATACAGTTTCCGTCTGCAAATCGGCCAGCGCAGCACGCGCATATTTACAATACTTCGCGTTCGCACATCATCGCTTCTGCCGAGCAGTCTTTGCGTAATATGCAGGTCGATGTTGTCGATGTGCTGTTGATACACCGCCCCGATCCCTTGATGCAGGCAGATGAAGTTGCCGAAGCATTTTTGCATTTGCAGAGTGCAGGGAAAGTGCGGCATTTTGGCGTGTCCAATTTTAGTCCTGCACAATTTGCGTTGTTGCATAGTCGTTTTCCTTTGGTGACGAATCAAGTGGAATGTTCTTTGATGCAGATGCACGCATTGGAAGATGGCTGTTTTGATCAATGTCAGAGTGTGGGAATTAAGCCCATGTTATGGTCGGCGCTGGCGGGTGGGGCCTTGTTAAGTGCGGACACTGAGCAGGGGCGGCGTTTGCGTGCGACCTTGGAGTCGATTGCAGAAAATCAGGGTGTGAGTGTCACTGTGATTGCCTTGGCGTGGTTGTTGCGTCTGCCGGTACAGCCTTTGATTTTGACTGGCTCGAGCCGGGTTTCGGTTTTGCGTGAAGCTGTCGCAGCGACCCAATGCGAATTAAGCCGCGCTGAATGGTTCGATTTGTGGCGAGCGTCAAAGGGCTTTGATATAGCGTGATGCGTTTCCATGCCATTTAAAGTTTCTGATGCTTGTGTTGATTTTACAAATGATGCCTTCTCAGCCTTGGGGAAACAGCGTATAAAAGGGTTCCGGTTCGTCACAATCAAATAATAATAGTGGGAGTTAAACCGTCATTGCTAAAAAACTTGCCGAGGCAGGGGGATGCTAATTGAAGATTATTCAGCCGTTTTTACGCCGTTTTTTGCGTGCGCAACGTTTGCCTTCCAAAGATTTGCATTTGTGGCGCGATCAAATGTTGTCGGCGATCTTGCTGATCTCTTTAATCCTAGGCGTCGTCGCTGCTATCCCCAGTATTTTGATGGCGATCAGCGATCAATTGTATTCAGTGATTGTGGTCGATGCCCTTGCTCTGTTGTGGTTGACGACACTATGGCGTTGGACGGCGCTTAGTTATGTGGCGCGAAGCTGGAATTTTCTGGCGATCATTTATTTCATCGGTGTTTTCTTTATTTTTAAGGTGGGTTTGGTCAGTCAGATTTATTTGATTGCCGTGCCCGTTCTTGCCTCGGTGTTGCTTGATTTGCGTTCGGCAGTGATGTTGCTGGTGCTTAATGCGGTCACGCTTTTTTTCGTCGGCTATCAATTTCAAATTGACCTTCCTTTCCATCATCTGCAGGAACATGCGATGTTGCGTTGGGCAGTGATTAGTGTGAATTTCACGTTCATCAGTGCAGTAATGACGATTACTTGTGGTGCCTTGCTGCGTCGTTTTGAAGAATCCTTGCGGACGCAAATTAGAATCAGTGCTTCGCTCAAAAAAGAGCAACGTAGTTTGCAAAGAGCGAACGAGGAGCTGCATCTGGTGTCAGCAGCGATTGATAATCTCAATGATATGGTCTTGATTACCGATAGTCAGCTTGGTGCCGGTGGGCCGCGCTTGCTGTTCGTGAATCACGCCTTTGAACGCAGCACAGGATATACGCGACACGAGGCCTTGGGGCAAAGTCTGGAAATGCTCAATGGGGCTAATTCTGATCCCTGCGAAATCAACCGGATACGTAATGCGATGGCGATGCGGCAAGCGATTCGGGCGGAACTCATTAGTTATACAAAAGAGGGCAATGAATTTTGGTTGGAGGTCGATGTACAGCCGATTATCGATGGGCATGGAAAGTGTACTAACTACGTCGCGGTGAAGCGAGATATTACTGATAGAAAGCGAGCGGAATTTGATATCTATCGACTGGCTTTTTTTGACGTGCTGACGGGTTTGCCTAATCGGCGTTTATTGCGTGATCGTTTGAGTGTGATGCTGGCAACTGCGCAAAGAACATCTTGTTTTAGCGCGGTTCTGTTTATCGATCTCGATCATTTTAAAACCATCAATGACGCGCGCGGACATGCGATCGGTGATGTGTTATTGATTGATGTGGCGAAGCGTTTGTCGGGCTTGTTGCGCGAAGTGGATACGGTGGCACGCATCGGCGGCGATGAGTTTGTGGTCTTGCTCGATCACCTCGATGCACAGCTTGATCACGCAGTTAAAATCGCATTGACAGTCGCAGAAAAAATTCGGATGGCATTGAGTCAGGACTTTGTGATCGATAAGCAGAGCTATAGTTCGAGTTGCAGTATAGGCGTGACGCTCTTGCCAAAACCAGGGCAGACTGTGGATGACCTGTTACGAGAATCGGATACCGCGATGTATCGCGCAAAATCGGCGGGGCGCAATCAAATCGCCTTTTTTGAAGGAACCATGCAAACCGAAGTGGAAGAGCGAATGACTCTGGAGCGCGATCTGGCAAAAGCGCAAGAGTTAGGCGAGTTGGCAATGGTGATGCAAGCGCAGGTTAATTTGCAAGGTGAAACCGTGGGCGCAGAGTTGTTGATGCGTTGGCACAGCCACGAGCGAGGGACGGTCTCGCCAGTGGTGTTTATTCCGCTGGCGGAAGAGTCCGGTTTGATTGTGAAGTTGGGCGACTGGGTTTTGCAGCAAGCCTGTCAGACACTGCAACAATTGCATCAACATGGTTGTCGTTTTCCGCTGTCGATTAATGTCAGCCCCAAGCAATTTCATCAAAAAGATTTTGTCGATAAAGTATGCGCCACTTTGGCACACTATCAAACCGATGCAACACAATTGATTTTTGAAGTGACCGAAGGTTTGTTCATCGACAATCTGCAAGAAACCATTTCCCGCATGCGCGTTCTCTCCGCACTTGGTATTCGTTTTTCTATCGACGATTTTGGCACTGGTTATTCCAGTATGAATTATCTGAAACGTATGCCGCTCTATGAATTGAAAATCGATAAAAGCTTCGTGCAAGATATTCCGGATGATGCGAATGGCACGGCGATTGTGCGTACCATTTTATCGATGGCAAAACAGTTTGGACTTAAGGTGGTGGCAGAAGGCGTAGAAACCGAAGCGCAGGCCGATTATCTGATCGCGAATGGCTGCCATTCTTTGCAAGGTTTTTTATATTCACGTCCACAGCCTTTGGCGAGCTGGTTGGAGCAGCAGACGCAATTAGAGCGTAGCGCCTAGCAGCCTGGAAATCTGGGATAATGCGGAACTTCACGTTTGACGTAATTGAAATTTGACTATGACCAAGCAAGCTAGCAACGCAAAAAAAATGATCCTGATCGCGCTCGTTTCTATAGCCGTGATCGCGGGTCTTTTTGTGTTTTCTTCCTTAAATCAACATCAGGCCGCGCCTGCTGCTCAGTTTAAAAACATTAAGGGCGAACAACTCAGTATCACTGCGATGCGTGGCAAAGTGCTGGTGGTCAATTTCTGGGCGACCTCGTGCGCGACCTGTATCAAAGAAATGCCCGAGATGATCCACGCGTACGAGCGCTTTCATGCACAAGGTTTGGAATTCGTCGCCATCGCCATGCGTTATGATCCGCCGAATTATGTACTCAATTTTACAGAAACCCGGGGCTTGCCTTTTCATGTGGCGTTAGATGTCGATGGTTCTTTGGCGCGAGCGTTTGGCGATGTGACATTGACTCCAACAACTTTCCTAATTGATCGTCAAGGGCAGCTCATCAAACGCTATGTCGGCATGCCTGATTTTGTAGAATTCCAACAGTTGCTCGAAAGCGAATTGGCGAAAAGCTGAGGCCTTCCTCCGACTCGCTGCGCTCCGCAGTGGGTGCCGTATCGTTTTATAAATGCTATTAAAAATTTTCTCAAAATTGAAAAATATTGTTCAATGTTGAGCACAGTTTTGCCGATTATTTAGGCAGCTTTCAGGTAGAATAGCGCTTCTCCGAAATTCTT
This sequence comes from Burkholderiales bacterium, assembly GCA_016200845.1. Classification (GTDB taxonomy): domain Bacteria; phylum Pseudomonadota; class Gammaproteobacteria; order Burkholderiales; family Burkholderiaceae_D; genus Undibacterium. The sequence continues at coordinate 21,491 of JACQDW010000046.1, forward strand.
CCCGATTCCCAAGGTGTTTATATCGTGCAAATTGGCTCTTATCAGCTGAAGAATCAACTATTTGTCGCGCCTATGGCGGGCGTCACAGACAGACCGTTTCGTCAATTATGCAAAGACTTGGGTGCAGCCTACGCTGTATCTGAAATGGCCGCGTCCAACCCCAAATTATGGGAAACCGAAAAATCCACCCGTCGCACTAATCACGATGGCGAGATGGAACCGAAGGCAGTGCAAATCGCCGGTGCCGATCCACAGATGTTGGCCGAGTGTGCCAAATACAATGTCGATAAGGGCGCGCAGATTATCGACATCAATATGGGCTGTCCCGTCAAAAAAGTATGCAACGCATGGTGTGGGTCTGCGCTGCTTCAAGATGAAAAATTAGTTGCACAGATTTTAGACGCGGTGGTCGCTGCGGTCGACGTACCAGTGACCTTGAAATTCCGCACGGGCTGGGACAGAGCGCACAAAAACGCTTTGCAAATTGCCCGCATCGCAGAGTCAGCTGGCATCGCCATGCTGACCTTACATGGCCGTACCCGCGCCGATGGCTATAAGGGCGACGCCGAATATGACACCATCGCCGCCGTCAAAGCGCAAGCGCGTATACCTGTGGTCGCCAACGGCGATATCACGACGCCAGAAAAAGCAAAATTCGTCTTGCAAGTGACAGGTGCAGATGCCATTATGATTGGTCGTGCCGCGCAAGGTCGACCGTGGATTTTTCGTGAGATTGATCATTATTTAAAGACGGGGACGCACTTGCCACCGCCTTTGGTATCCGAGGTCAGTCATTTGTTGGATCGGCATTTACGCGAGCATTATGCGTTTTATGGCGAGTTTATGGGCGTAAGGACTGCACGGAAGCATATCGGTTGGTATGTGCAAGATTTAGTCGATGGCGAAGAGTTCAGACAGCAGATGAATAAATTAGAAAGCTGTGATGAACAATTAGCAGCGGTCAAAATGTTTTTTGATAGTCGTACCTCAGAACGGTTACAATACCGCCCCTCCGAGCTAGAGTTGATGAATATGTTGGCAGCATAAAGCATCATTCAGCACTTGGTTTGAAGAACAAGGCCAGTGGTAGGTATTGTTTTATTTAGAATAACCGGCTATGAAAATAGCCCTAACCAATAAGAAGAAAATTCGGTATGAGCAAAGAAAGCATTCAAGAAGCGGTTCAAAATAACTTAGAAAAGTATTTCCGCGATCTGGGCGAACAGCCTGCTTCCAATATTTACGATATGGTGGTTCTGGCGGTCGAAAAACCTATGTTGCAAATGGTGATGACGCGCACAGAAAGCAATCAATCACAAGCTGCAGAATTGCTAGGGATAAATCGCAATACCTTGCGAAAGAAATTGCAGCAACACGGTCTTCTTTAATTTTATTTTTACTACACAATCATGATCAAACAAGCTCTCTTATCCGTTTCGGATAAAACTGGTGTGCTCGAATTTGCGCGCGAACTTAATGCCATGGGCGTCAAGCTCCTGTCCACAGGCGGCACCGCCAAATTATTAGCGGATAACGGTTTGCCTGTCACAGAAGTCGCTGACTACACTGGTTTCCCAGAGATGCTGGATGGTCGTGTCAAGACTTTGCATCCTAAAGTCCATGGCGGTATTTTGGCGCGTAGGGATTTCCCTGAGCATCAAGCTGCCTTGGAAAAGCATGGCATCCCGACCATCGACATGGTCGTGGTCAATCTCTATCCTTTCCAGGCCACTGTCGCGAAAGCAGAATGCTCTTTGGAAGACGCGATAGAAAACATCGACATCGGCGGCCCAACGATGTTGCGCTCGTCTGCCAAGAATCATAAAGACGTGGTCGTGATTTGCGATCCAGCTGACTACAGCGTCGTGCTGGCCGAAATGAAGGCAAATCAAAACACCGTTGCTTATGACACTAAGTTCATGCTGGCAAAAAAAGTATTTGCGCACACTGCACAATACGACGGCGCCATCACTAATTATCTGACCAGTTTGGGCGAAGATAAAGCGCACACTACACGCAGCGCCTATCCACAAACCTTGAACATGCATTTTGAAAAAGTACAAGAAATGCGTTACGGTGAAAACCCACATCAATCCGCTTCTTTCTATCGCGATTTGAATCCGGTTGCTGGCGCTTTGGCGAACTACACGCAATTGCAAGGCAAGGAGCTTTCCTATAACAACATCGCCGATGCTGATGCGGCGTGGGAGTGCGTCAAATCTTTTGAGAGCACGGCCTGCGTGATCGTTAAACACGCCAATCCATGCGGCGTTGCCATGGGTGTCAATGCTTTGGAAGCGTATAGCAAAGCACTGCAAACCGATCCAACATCGGCCTTCGGCGGCATCATCGCTTTCAATACCGTGTGCGATGGCGCAGCAGCGGAAGCGGTTGCTAAGCAATTCGTCGAAGTCTTGATCGCACCCTCCTTTACGCCAGAAGCGAAACAAATTTTCGCTGCCAAACAAAACGTGCGCTTGTTAGAAATCCCGCTAGGTAGCGGCCTCAATCAATACGATGTTAAACGCGTCGGTGGCGGCTTATTGGTGCAAGCACCTGACTTCAAAAATGTCGCAGAAAACGAATTGCGCGTCGTTACCAAATTGCAGCCAACGCCACAACAAATGGCCGACCTGATGTTCGCGTGGCGCGTTGCCAAATACGTCAAATCCAATGCCATCGTGTTCTGCGGTAATGGCATGACTTTAGGCGTAGGCGCAGGCCAGATGAGTCGCATCGATTCCGCCCGCATCGCCTCGATCAAGGCACAAAATGCAGGCTTAACTTTGAATGGTTCCGCAGTCGCGTCCGACGCGTTCTTCCCGTTCCGTGACGGCTTAGATGTGGTCGTCGACGCTGGCGCAACATGCGTGATTCAACCAGGCGGTTCCATGCGCGACCAAGAAGTCATCGACGCAGCGGATGAGCGTGGTGTGGTGATGCTGTACACTGGTACGCGTCACTTCCGTCACTAAAAAGATACGCCTATAATCAAATTCTCGGGCGCATTTCAGCATTGCAAATGCATCCCGATAATTTGATGCTAGGTTAATCTTTATCGCCTTTGATGATTCAAAAGACATATCAATGAAAATTCTAGGCATAGACCCTGGCCTACGCACCACAGGCTTTGGTGTCATCTACAAGCAAGGTAGCAAACTCAGCTACATCGCCTCAGGCACCATCAAGACGGCGGAAGGCTCTTTGCCCGAGCGCTTAAAAACGATACTCTCCGGTGTCTCGGAAATTATCCATACCTATCAACCCGATTGCGCCGCGATTGAAAAAGTCTTCGTCAATGTCAATCCACAATCGACACTGTTGTTAGGGCAAGCGCGCGGCGCTGCGATTTGTGCTTTGGTGAGTGCCGATTTGGCCGTTGCTGAATATACTGCGCTGCAAGTCAAGCAAGGTGTGGTCGGGCACGGCAAAGCCAAAAAAGAACAAGTGCAAGACATGGTTCAACGCCTGTTAGCCTTGTCAGGAACACCCAGCAGCGATGCCGCCGATGCCCTAGGTGTCGCTATTTGTCATGCTCATAGCGGCGACACTTTGAAGACGTTGGGTGCGATAGCACCAGAGCTAGCTAGGAAGGGCTTGCGCGTGAAGGCTGGCCGCTTGATTGGTTGAGTGTTCGATCAAGGCGACTTGAGGCCGCATATTATTCCCCCCCAAAAAAAATCCCCTTATATCCTATCGAAAACCCATCTGTCTTATACAAGATGACTTATAAAACACACTTGTATAAAAAGTGTGTGAGATTTCTGTGGTGCAATGTTACCATGTATCAAGTTTCCAAATAAATAGGACTTACGCAAAATTGCGCTGGCTAGGCGTGGAGCCGAAGACAGTGCAATTGCACGGCGAGGCGAACACAACAACGCCAGCGTCTGTTTTGCGTAAGTCCTAATAAAAATGGATACTTATTTGGGGCGCCTCTTTATTTCACCTCAAATCTGAGGCATGTTTTCTTTACGCTTCTCACGAAAAATACCTCTTTAGTTTCACTCGGTCGGTCAAGTCACGAATTTCAATTTTCTCGTGTTTTTGTCGTCCAATAAAGCCCCACGATACGCATTTCAAATGATCAAAAAACAGATTTAAATGTGAACGATAGTTCACTCCACGGTGTTTTCCCATAACTAGTAATTCACAAGTGAGTAAATGATGACTTTGCGATTTAGATTATTAGTAGTGTTTGGCTTCCTTTTTATCCTGACAGTTAGCTTGAGCGGCATTGGCCTGTTTGGTATCTCCAAATCAAATGATGGCTTAAAAACGGTTTACGAAGACCGAACTGTGGCGCTCGAACAAGTATCGCGCATAGATCGCCTTTTGGTTGCGGATCGCTTGGCAATGACTAATGCCTTATTGATGCCCGCTCACGCAAAAGAAGAAATTGTTCAGGTTGAAAAAAATAAGAGCGAGTTAGATCAAGTGTGGAAAGAATACATGGCCACTTATCTGACCCCGGAAGAGTCTGTGTTGGCAGAGAAATTTCAATCTGATCATCGCGCATGGCTGCAAAATTTTTTGCAGCCAGAACTCAATGCTTTGAGCGCTGGAGATCAGGAGCGCGCCAGAAGTCTGCATGAAAATGGCAATGCTTTTATCGAACAGGTGTATACCGATATTCGTAAATTGCGGCAATTGCAGGTTGATGTCGCAAAATCAGAATATGAGCTTGCAAACGCCCGTTACAGCACGCTTAAATTGACGATGATTTTGACGATAGCCATAGGTGCGGTGCTGGCGACGTTGAGTGTCGTGATCTTGATTCGCGGTGTATATCGTGACTTAGGCGGGGAGCCAGATTATGCAGCCAGTGTTGTGCACCAGATTGCAGCACATGATCTGACTCAGATAATCGAAATCAATCCCGACGATAAACACAGTTTGCTATTTGCGATGAAGCATATGCAAAGCAACTTAATTCAGTCATTGCGCAGCATCGCACTATCATCTGACACCATCGCCAACGCCACCCGCGAAATAGCGACCGGCAATCTTGATTTATCTGGAAGAACGGAAGAGCAAGCCAGCGCATTGGAGGAGACCAGTTCTTCCACAGAATCGATGGCGATGACGATCAATCATAATGCAAAGATGGCGAAAGAAGCGACGGCACAAGCTGAGGCCGCTAGTGTCATCGCGCAGCGTGGTGGGCAGCTGGTGAGTCAGGTGGTGACCACCATGAATTCTATCCACGGCTCCGCACAAAAGATTGCGGATATCAATGGCGTGATCGATGGAATCGCATTTCAAACCAATATTCTCGCCTTAAATGCCGCTGTGGAAGCGGCCAGAGCCGGTGAGCAAGGACGTGGATTTGCGGTGGTGGCGACCGAAGTCAGAAATCTGGCGCAACGTTCTGCCAGCGCCGCGAAAGAAATTAAAAGCCTGATTGATCATTCAGTCAGCCAAGTTGAAAGCGGCGCCAAGCTAGTTGATCAAACCGGGGCGACGATGCAAGAGATCGTTGAGAGCATACAACGCGTCGCGCAAATGCAAGCGCAGATTAACCACGCCAGTTCTGAGCAGAGTGTGGAGATCGAGCAAATTAATGCTGCGATCAGCCAGGTCGATACCATCACCCAGCAAAATGCAGCCTTGGTTGAAGAAGCGGCAGCGGCTTCCGCCTCGTTGGAAGATCAGGCACAAAATTTACTCGCAACGGTGAATGGTTTTGTTTTGCCTCTAGGTGGGGAAGTGGACGAGGCGCCGCATTTAGCGGTCTTGAGCAGACACTTGAGCGAGTCGCAAGTAATGCCCTTGGAGTTGGAAACGAAACTTGCTTTGAGTGCGCCTAGAAGAATCGCATAAAAACGATGCTGGTAATACTGTCTGGCGCAAGTAAGGTCAGCGAAATACATCAACCAATTCTGATCCGGATAAGTAGGCGCGCTAATTCATTTGGCTTTGCCTATTTTTTTGGGGATAAAACTAGAAACTAGTTTAGAAACTGCGCGTCATTGTTGACGCAATGTCACCTTTAAAGTCGTCGATGGCGTATTTTAAATAATCCCCGCCCTATGTCTGATGATCACTCGTCAATTCTCTAAGAATAGTTTACTATCACTGTTTATTTATACAGTATGAGAGCGCAATATGATAGGTCGCATTTCAGGGACGTTGATAGAGAAAAATCCGCCGCAGATTTTGCTTGATTGTCAGGGTGTGGGGTATGAGATTGATGTGCCTATGAGTACCTTCTACAACCTGCCCGTTTTGGGCGAGAAAGTCGTGTTGTTGACGCATTTGGCGATACGTGAAGATGCGCATGTATTGTTTGGTTTTGGTACTGCGGAAGAGCGTGCTACGTTTAAGCAATTGATCAAAATTAGCGGCGTCGGCGCGCGCACGGCTTTGTCGATTTTATCTGGCATGTCGGTGGCCGATTTGGCGCAAGCGATTACTCTGCAAGAAGCTGGACGTTTGACGCGCGTGCCAGGTATAGGTAAAAAGACGGCAGAGCGATTACTGTTGGAATTGAAAGGCAAGCTGGGCGCCGATTTGGGTGCGGCGGGTGGTGCGGCGGTGCCGGGTGACCATAGTTCGGATATTTTGAATGCTTTATTGGCGCTCGGTTATTCTGATAAAGAAGCCTTGGCGGCATTAAAGTTGGTGCCAGCGGGAGCTGGAGTTTCTGATGGGATCAAGGCAGCTCTTAAAGCACTTTCTAAGAATTGAACAACGCTAGCAAAAAATGAGCATACAAACAGACAATCTCTCTTCGCATGTCGTCGATACCCGCATTATCGCCGCGACGCCTGCTTCGCCGAACGAAGAGGCGATCGAGCGCGCATTGCGGCCTAAGCAGCTTGAAGAATACGTAGGGCAAGAAAAAATCCGTGATCAGTTAGAGATTTTCATAGGCGCGGCACGCCAGCGCAAAGAAGCGCTCGATCATACTTTGTTGTTTGGCCCTCCGGGTTTGGGTAAGACCACGTTGGCACACATTATTGCGCGTGAAATGGGAGTGAATTTACGTCAGACTTCTGGCCCAGTCTTAGAGCGTGCCGGCGACTTGGCGGCGCTATTGACCAATCTTGAGGCGAACGACGTTTTGTTTATCGATGAAATCCATAGGCTCTCTCCCGTGGTCGAAGAAATTTTGTATCCCGCGCTTGAAGACTACCAGATCGATATAATGATAGGCGAAGGCCCCGCGGCGCGTTCAGTGAAGCTTGATTTGCAGCCGTTCACGCTGGTCGGTGCGACGACGCGCGCTGGGATGCTGACCAATCCTTTACGCGATCGCTTTGGTATTGTGGCGCGCTTAGAGTTTTACACCTCGGAAGAATTAAGTCGCATCGTGACGCGCTCAGCGTCTTTATTGGAAGTGCCGATCAAGCCCGATGGCGCACTTGAAATCGCCAAGCGTGCACGCGGCACCCCCCGCATCGCCAACCGCTTACTGCGCCGCGTGCGCGATTATGTGCAGGTCAAAGGCAATGGCGAGATCACCAAGGCGATGGCCGACGCGGCCTTGAAAATGTTGGATGTCGATGCTGTCGGTTTTGACTTGATGGACAGAAAGCTGCTAGAAGCAATCCTGTTCAAATTCGGCGGTGGGCCAGTCGGTCTCGATAACGTCGCCGCAGCCATAGGTGAAGAGCGCGATACGATAGAAGACGTGTTAGAACCCTACTTGATACAACAAGGCTATTTGCAACGCACGCCAAGAGGGCGGATTGCTACTGCCAGCGCCTACGAACATTTTGGATTGACCGCACCACGTCCGAACGCGAATGGGGATTTGTGGGGCGGGAATTAAACTCAACATCAGCCCACTTGAACGATGGGCGAGTTGGGATTGCTGCTTATTTCTTCATCGTTCTAAAATAAATACAGCGTATTGTATTTAATACGCATTGCAAATTCTGCGATCCCTCATAGAGAAAAAAATATTTTCTCAAACCTTGTTTCCCCTCATTGTATTTATTTCGATACAGGCTATTCTGTTAAAATTCAGTTGTGATGCCTTAAGTCTTTGATTTTGTGAGGCGGCGGGTGCTTTTTCTGTCTGGCATGGCAATTGCTATTCAGAAGCAGCTTGAGTTTGAATGGGGTGAATATGCAACAAGAAGCTGGGCGCGCTGGCGCTCTGTTAACGATAGATTTGAAAGCCTTGCGCGCGAATTTTCGCTATTTGCAAGCGCGTTTGGGACGTGCTGTCTGCGGTGCTGCGGTGAAGGCCGATGCCTATGGCTTGGGGGCGATTCCTGTTTCTAAGGCGCTGGTGGCAGAAGGTTGTCGACACTTATTTGTGGCGCAATTGGAAGAAGCGATTAGTTTGCGCGCACATATTGCGCGGGACGTGGCAATTTATGTGATGCATGGCTCTCCGGTTGGTTATGAGGCCGAGTTCGTCGAATATGGCTGTACACCGGTTTTAAATAGTCTCGATCAAATCGCGGCCTGGCGCAATCTGGCGCAAGAGCGCATGACCAGTTTGCCCGCCATCATACAAATCGATACGGGCATGGCACGCATGGGTTTGTCGCAAGCGGAGTTGCGCGCTTGGCTGAATGATTTTTCTCTGACTGATGGCATAGACGTGCAGTATGTGATGAGCCATCTGGCTTGTGCTGAGGATCAGCTTGATCCTATGAATGGCATGCAATTGCAAGCGTTTAAAAATGTGCTGGCGCAGTTACGCTTGCAATTTCCCAATTTGAAGGCGAGTTTTTCTAATTCGTCTGGCATCTTCCTTGGTTCTGACTATCACTTTGATTTGGCACGTCCCGGCGCTGCTTTGTATGGTGTCGCGCCCGTTGCGGGCCAAGAGAGTCCTATGCAATCCGTGGTGCAACTACAAGGCCGCATTATCCAAACCCGTGAAATCCCTATGGGCGCGAGTGTGGGTTATAGCAAAACTTGGCGTGCGACTCAGCCCTCCCGCATCGCGACGGTGTCGGTCGGCTATGCCGATGGTTGGTTGCGCAGTTTAAGTAATTGTGGCGTGGCGCATATCGCTGGGGTGGAAGTGCCTATGGTGGGCAATGTCTCTATGGATACGATCACGTTGAATGTCAGCCATGTTGCACCGGAGCTTTTGTACCCCGGCGCGCTGGTTGATTTGATTTGTCCCGACAATACCGTCGATCAAGTAGCGAAACAGGCGGGCACGATAGGTTATGAAATTTTGACGAGCTTGGGGCCGCGATACCAGCGCCATTATGTTGACGAAGTTTAGATAGAGTACAAGCAGCATAGAATTTAAATTCTGAAGGAAGCGTATGAAAATAGTGATCTTGGGTGCAGGCGTAATCGGAACGGCGAGCGCGTATTTTTTGGCGAAAGCTGGACACGAAGTGACCGTGATTGAGCGTCAGCCGGGCGCGGCTTTGGAAACGAGTTTTGCCAATGCGGGCGAAGTCTCTCCCGGCTATTCTGCACCATGGGCGGGACCCGGTATTCCATTGAAGGCGATCAAGTGGCTGATGATGGAACACAGCCCTTTGGCAATACGTCCTAGTCTGGATCCTGCTATGTGGCGCTGGGTGTTTCAGATGCTGACTAATTGCACGACCAAGCGCTACGAAATCAATAAAGCCCGCATGCTGCGCATGGCGCAATATAGCCGTGATGTGCTGGAACAATTGCGTGATGACACCGGCATCTCCTATGATCAGCGCACTCAGGGAACCCTGCAATTATTCCGTACTCAGCAGCAGTTGGATGCTTCGCAAACTGATATCGATATCTTGAATCGCTATGGCGTGCCTTATGAGGCTTTGAGTGCCGATGATTGTCTGCGCGTGGAGCCAGCTTTGGCAAAGGTGCGCGAGAAATTTGTCGGTGCTTTGCGTTTGCCTGGCGATGAGACGGGTGACTGTTTTAAATTCACCCAAAATCTGGCAAAGCTGGCTGAGGCATTGGGTGTGAAATTTGAATACGGCGTCAGCATAGAGCGCGTGTTAGCACAAGGTGATCAGGTCACTGGTGTGCAGACGTCTAAGGGCATGTACACCGCCGATAAATTCGTGTTGGCCTTGGGTAGTTATTCGCCTTTGATGTTGCGCGAATTGGGTATCAAGATTCCTGTGTATCCAATTAAGGGTTATTCGATTACGGTGCCGATCACCGATGCCAGTGGCGCGCCAGAATCCACCGTGATGGATGAGACTTACAAGGTTGCGATTACGCGTTTAGGTGACAGGATACGTGTCGGTGGTACCGCCGAAATTACAGGCTATAACCTCGATCTGCGCGAATCTCGTCGTAAGACTTTGGTGCACTCTGTGACTGACTTGTTCCCGCACGGCGGTGATGTCGCCAAGGCAGAATTCTGGACCGGATTGCGCCCGATGACACCAGACGGCACACCTGTGATAGGCCCGACACCTTATCGTAATTTATTTCTGAATACCGGCCATGGAACTTTGGGCTGGACCATGTCTTGTGGCTCTGGGCAATTCTTAGCAGATCTGATTTCAGGCAAAAAGCCAGCCATCTCGACTGAGGGCTTGTTCATGGACAGATACGGTAGTGTGAATCGTCCGATTGCGGTTTGATATTCGTCGTTAAAGAGACTAGCAATGCGCGTCAATATTCCCTTTGAAGATCGTGTTGGTATCGCCCATGAAATTTTGGCGGTATTGGCACGTCAGGGTTTGAATGTGCAGGCGGTGGAAGTGGCGCCGCCGAATATTTACATCGATATTCCCGAACTCAAACAGGGTATGCTGCCCGCATTGCAAGCCGATTGCGATCAGGTGGCGGGTGTGGGGACGATAGAGGTGGTCGATATTTTGCCGGGCATGCGCCGTAGTCTCAATCTCGATACCATCATGGCGGTGATGGAAGACCCGGTGATTGCGATTGATGCCTTGGGGCGTATCGTGATTGCGAATGCGGCGGCGGCTGAAGTGGCGCGCTGTACTGAACAGCAGTTGTGTGAAAAATCTCTGTATCAGGTGCTGCAAGATAGCACGATACAGCACGAACTGATCGCCAATGAATTTTGCGCACCTACGCGCGAAGTGCTGTTGAATGGCGAGCCGTTTTTGATGGACGTGACGCCGGTGTTTGAACCTTTGTCCGCTGGCACAGCGAGCGATGGCAAGGCGGTCGGTGCTTTGCTGACCCTGACTGCGCCTAAGCGTATCGGCGAGCGCCTGCATGCCATTTCCCGCGCGGAGGTCGGAGGTTTTGAAGCCATCATCGGTGAGTCCGAGCAAATTCGTGTCTTGAAAAAACGGGCAGCGCGGGTGGCGGTGGTCGATGCGCCTTTATTGATCACAGGCGAAACTGGCACGGGCAAAGAGTTGTTGGCGCAGGCGTGTCATGGCGTCAGTGCGCGCCATCATGCACCATTTTTGGAGCTCAATTGCGCCGCCTTGCCCGAGAGTTTGGCCGAGAGTGAATTATTCGGCTATATGGCGGGCGCTTTCACTGGCGCTAATCGCGGCGGCAAGCCGGGTCTATTTGAAATGGCCGATGGTGGCACTGTGTTTCTCGATGAAGTCGGCGAGATGTCTTTGTATCTGCAGGCAAAGCTGCTGCGCTTTTTGAATGACGGTAAATTTCGCCGCATCGGTGGCGAGAAAGAAGTGCAAGTCGATGTGCGCATCATCAGCGCAACCCACAGGAATTTACGGAAGATGGTGCAAGAAGGCAGCTTTCGTGAAGACTTGTTTTATCGTTTAAATGTCCTGCATTTAGAAATGCCTGCTCTGCGCGAACGTTCCGACGATATTCTTTTATTGGCACGCCACTTCATCGAGCGTGCGTGTACGCAGGCACAAAAGCCAGTTTCACGATTAAATCAAACCGCCACCGCGGCCATGCTAAATAATCGCTGGCCGGGCAATGTGCGGCAATTGCAAAACGTGGTGTTCAGGGCGATTACCATGTCTGATCAACGCGTACTTGATGCGGCGGATTTGGATTGGGCGGAGGATTCAATGGCCGGTGAAAATGTGGTCTTTGAGCAGGCTGACACTTGGGAAGACTCCATCAATCAATTTGAAGCGGCGCTGCTCAGTAAGCTATATCAGGAATATCCGTCCAGCAGAAAACTGGCAGCACGCCTCGCGACTTCACATTCCATGATCGCGACTAAGTTGCGCAAGCATGGGATACCTAGTCGAAAGTGAAGCTGATTCCATTTCTAAATCATTCGTGTGGTTGTTACCTTCGGCTCGCCGTGCTATAGCACTGTCTTCGCCTCGTGGCCTAGACACGAATGATTTGGAAATGGCCCGAATACTCTATTCAGCCGTCGCTGAGTCGTCTAGATCTGCAGGTAAATTGACAGCAGGAATGGTGTATTTCTCTTCCGCCCAAGCGCCAAGATCGATCTGTTTGCAGCGCTCAGAGCAAAAAGGACGAAAGCTATTTTCTGGCACCCAGTTGACCTTAGCGGCGCAAGTGGGACAATTAACGACAGTAACCATGGTAGTGAAATCTTAAAAATTGCAGAGCGTCAGATCGAAGGGAACGTCTGCATCGAAAGGGCGTGGTTTCATATCACCATCTTGCGACATGATACGTATCCAAAGCATGTATTTGTTGGCGGAGATTTCAGGAATGGCGCCCAGCTCTTGCGGCAAGCTGACGCGCAATAATTGATAGACTTTTCCCTGTAGCATTTGCTGATAGCTACCGCCTTGGGCAATCACTTTTGTAGTGCTGCCTGCTTCACGCAACAAGCGTAATACGATGGCGATGGCATCAAACAGTGGCGCAATTGGAGCAAACCAATTGGTGATGTCGTTAATGCGTTTTTCGGTGGGGTTCTTTTTCCAAGCGTGATAGCTCGGTAAATCGAATTCACAAGCGCCACCCGGAATAATTGTGCGGCCACGGATACTCATTAGCCATTCATTGTCACGAATATGCTGTCCTGTTTTGCCGGTGGCTGCCATCAGTCTTGCACTGGCGCGCTCCACGTCAGCAATAATCTGATCTAGCATGTCGGCTTGCACATTGGGATTGGATTTAAAACCAATCAGGGTATTTTTTTGACGATCTAGTTCTTGCAGTAAATCTGATTTTAAGTCCGCGCGACCAGCGACCTCGAGCATTTCGAAGATGGTAGCGATCGCGATGTGATGCTGCAAAGGGTCAGACTGATGCAAGAAGAAAGAAAATTTCTCGTACAGGTCTTCTAGCCGCAATAACGTGCGTATGCGCTCGTTAAAAGGGTACTCGTAAACGATCAAAATAAATTTCCTGTCAAATGATGCAGACGAAGGTGCGGATTAATGGGCAAACTTGGCAGCGTGGGGGCAGCAAAAATGGCTTCACGTGATTCTGAACCAAGCGCGAGAAAAATACAAACATTGCGTGCGCTCAATTAGCGAGAAAGCGCCAATTTTTGATAAATTGCGTGGAGACGCGTGACTTCGATGCGCACATGCGACAAATCCAGGTCGGTATTGATGATATCCGTCGCCGCTTGCAGCCTTTGCTCGCGACAGGCTTGCGCTTGCAAGATGGATTCAACCTGCTCACGTGAAAAACCATTGCGTGCCATCACACGATCAATTTGCGTTTGTATCGGACAGTCTGCGACCAAGATGCGACTGACACGCTGCGCCCAGGTGCCTGATTCGACTAGTAAGGGCACGACGAACATTGGATAGCAGGCATGCGCTTGGTTTGCCTGTTCCTCACATATCTGACGAATCAGGGGATGGATGATAGCTTCCAGATCGCGTTTCGCCTGAGGCTGACTGAATACCAATTCACGCATCTTATCGCGTCGCATGGCACCCTCGGATACGTAATCGGGCCCGAATCGCGCGGTAATGTGAGAAATAGCAGCTCCGCCAGGCTGGGTCAGTTGATGAGCAATCTCATCAGTGTCGATGATGGTGGCACCCAATTCGGCAAACATGGTGGCAACGGTTGTTTTACCGCTGCCTATGCCACCCGTCAGACCGACGCTAAACTGCGCTGACATGTCAATGGAATAGTCCGAGGTAGGTGGCGGTAATATTGTGCCCGTACACTAGGGCAATCAATCCCGCGCCAGCCAGATAAGGGCCAAAAGGAATTTGCTTACTAAATCCCATTTTACCGAGGACGATCATAGTTAGTCCGATGACAGCGCCGACCAATGACGACAACAGGATAATTAACGGTAGCATACTCCAGCCCATCCACGCACCGAGTGCAGCTAATAGCTTAAAATCACCATAGCCCATTCCTTCTTTGCCGGTCAAAAGTTTGAACAACCAGTAGACCGACCATAAAGAAAGATAGCCTAAAATCGCACCAATCACCGCGCTTTCAAGTGAAGCAAAAATTCCATAGATGTTAATGCCCAAGCCTATCCACATCAGTGGCAAGGTCAGATCATCGGGTAGTAATTGGGTATCGCTGTCTATCATCGTCATTGCAATCAGGAACCAACAAAATACGACCGCAGCCAGCCCCATGTAACCACTGCCAAAATGCCAGATCATATAGGCAGAAAGTACACCTGTTACCGCTTCAACGATGGGATAGCGTGGCGATATTGGGGCTTTGCAGGCACTGCACTGGCCGCGTAGAACCAGATAACTGACAACGGGAATATTCTCCAAAGCACCGATCTGATGTTGGCAGTGCGGACAGCTAGAACGAGGCACCATCAGATTGTAAGGATCTGTATGTGGCAAGTCTTTTCCCGACTCACTGGCAACATAATTATCCGATTCCCTTTGCATCATTTTCGGCAATCGAAAAATAACGACATTCAGGAAGCTGCCGATCAATAAACCAATCACGGCGAAAAATACAGTGCTGATGATGTCATCAGGCTGAGTGAAGAAAATAAGATCGAACATTAGACCACCGAGCCCAGTTTGAAAATTGGAAGATACATGGCGACAACCAAGCCGCCAATAACGACACCCAAAATCACCATGATTAAGGGTTCCATTAAACTCGATAAAGTCGCGACAGCTTCATCAACTTCTTCTTCGTAGAAGTCAGCAACTTTACCTAACATACCGTCGAGTGCGCCGGATTCTTCGCCAATGGCGACCATTTGAGTCACCATCGTCGGGAACACGTTGGTGTTTTGCATTGCAACGGTCAAACTGGTGCCTGTGGTTACTTCAGTTTGGATCTTAATAGTTGCATCGAGGTACACAGCGTTACCAGAAGCGCCACCTACGGAATCAAGTGCCTCAACCAAAGGAACACCGGCCGCGAACATGGTTGCCAAGGTACGTGTCCAGCGTGCAATGGTTGCTTTACGAATTACATCGCCAAAGATGGGGGCTTGCAACAAGAGTCTATCCATTGTTCTTTGCATCTTGATCGATCGCTGCCAAGATTGAAAGAAAAAATACAGGCACCCAAACATGCCACCAAAAATCAAATACCAATTCTTGACAAAGTAATCGGAAATGGCCATCACCATTAGTGTGGGCGCAGGCAAATCAGCCCCGAAACTTTCAAATACAGTTTTAAAGGCCGGCACAACCCAAATCATAATCACGGCGGTAACTATAAACGCAATACTCAGAATCGCAATTGGGTAGGTTAGTGCGGACTTAATTTTCGCTTTGATCGCCAGGGTTTTTTCTTTGTAGATGGCAAGTCGATTTAGTAAGTCTTCCAAAATACCTGCTTGCTCACCGGCAGCGACAAGATTGCAAAATAAAGCGTCAAAATAAAGCGGGTACTTGCGAAACGCCTGATTTAAGCTGGTTCCTGTTTCTACATCTGAACGTATGTCTAGCAATAACTTTGATACGGATGGATTGGCGTGGCCTTTACCGACAATGTCGAAGGATTGAAGTAAAGGCACGCCAGCTTTCATCATCGTTGCTAGTTGCCGAGTGAAGAGCGTAATGTCTTTATCGGTAATTTTTTTGCCTGAGCTATAGGACTTTTTCTTTATTTTTTTAACTAAAACGCCTTGGCGGCGCAAGGTAGCTGCAACAATGGTCTCGCCACTGGCGCGCAGTTCGCCGGTGACTTTTTTTCCTTGCTTGTCAACGCCTTCCCATGCATAGACAAACTCTTTAATTTGATTTGATTTCGCAGGCTTACTTCTCGATATTGTTGCCATGTCTTATCCTATGTTCTTATTCATTCGTGCAGCCTAGCACTTCTTCCAGGCTGGTAAGACCTTGTCTGACTTTTTGCAGGCCGGAGCGGCGTAAGCCTTTGACGCCTTCTGATTCAGATTGCTTTCTGATTTCCAGTGCGGTTCCGTTTGCCAGAATGATTTTTTCGATTTCTTCGGTAATGGGCATGATTTGATAAATGCCGACGCGCCCTTTATAGCCTGACCCGTTGCAGCGTTCACAACCAATCGGGCCGTAAGGCTTCCAGGTGCCATCAAGTTCTTCATCGAGAAAGCCAGCCGCTAGTAAAACTTCGTCCAAAATCTCAACTGGTTTTTTGCAAGTGCACAGCCGACGAGTCAGTCGTTGCGCCGTAATTAAAATCACGGAAGAAGCAATATTAAAAGGCGCAACCCCCATATTCATCAAGCGCGTCAGTGTAGATGGCGCATCGTTGGTGTGTAAGGTGGAAAAAACCATGTGACCGGTTTGTGCAGCTTTGATCGCAATATCAGCAGTTTCCAGATCGCGAATCTCACCGACCATGATGATGTCAGGATCTTGTCGCAGGAAAGACTTGAGTGCTGCAGGAAAAGTTAACCCGGCGCGGTCATTAATGTTGACTTGGTTCACCCCCGGCAAGTTAATCTCGGCCGGGTCTTCCGCGGTCGAAATATTAATGCCAGGTTTATTAATCACGTTTAGACAAGTGTAGAGGGAAACGGTCTTGCCTGAACCGGTCGGGCCTGTGACCAGTACCATGCCATAAGGACGGGTAATGGCGTCTAGCAGGATCTCTTTTTGATCGGGATCGTAGCCTAGGGCATCAATACCCATTTGCGCTTGCGATCCGTCGAGAATACGCATGACGATCTTTTCGCCGAAAAGCGTTGGCAAGGTGCTGACGCGGAAATCAATCGCTTTGCTGGCCGAGAGAACCAATTTCATGCGGCCGTCCTGCGGCACGCGTTTTTCGGAGATGTCGAGTTTGGAAATAACCTTAATGCGAGAAACTAATTTTTCGCGAATCGCCAAAGGCGGCTGCGCAATCTCGCGTAACTCGCCATCGATGCGAAAGCGGATGCGATAAAATTTTTCGTAAGGCTCAAAGTGCAAGTCAGACGCGCCCATGTTGATAGCGTCAACCAGCATCTTTTGCAAAAATTTGACGATAGGTGCATCGTCAATTTCCGCTGCTTGAACGTCAGCCACACCAGAATTTAGATCCTCTTCTTTAAATTCTAGATCGAGATCATCTGCCGCGAGATCGTTGAGAGATTGCTCCGATGTTTTGCTGAGTTTGTCGATAAGCTTAAGTAAGACATCGTGTTGAGCGATGACGATATCAACACCGAGACCCGTTTGAAACTTAATTTGATCAATCGCTACCGTATTGGTTGGATCGGAAATCGCCACCGATAGTTTATTGCCTTTTTTTGAGAGTGCGACCACTCTCTGCGACAGCATCATCTTCGCGTCGACGACTTTTTCGGGTAGGAGACTCTCGTTAAAAACTTGCAGATCAACTTGGGGATAACCAAAAGTTTCGGAACAAAAGCTAGCCAGATCGCGCGAATTAATTGCGCCACTTTGGAGTAGACCATCTAAAAATTGACTCTTATCGAGTTGTGCTTTTTTTTGTATCGCATCGATTTGTGCAGGCGTCACCAAATTTGCCTGTGCTAATGCACGCGCTAAACCCGAAGTGGGCAGGGTGGGAACGGAATTCGGTGGAACAGCGGACATAGTCTTCGATTCGAAATTATGGGAAACATTCGTTGCTTTGTGATAATGCAACTAAGTAAGCCGTTTGTAAATAGGAATGCTGTAAATCCACCTCAGCCGTGTTGTGTCGCGCGTGTTTCTCGTTGACTTCCTTTCAGAAAATTGCCGCAGTATACGACCGCATATTGCTTTTGATTTTCTAATGATTTCGATTCACAGCCAAAAATGCTAGATCTAATAAGGCCGTTTTGTAGGGGGACGCTGGTAAGTCGTTCAAGGCATCGGCTGCTGCTTGCGCCGCGCTCACCGCCGCCGATTTTGTATAGTCTAATGCACCTGACTGCGTGATTGCCGACAAAATTGCGTCAAATTTTGTTTCGTCGCCTTCTTCTATGCATGTTTTTACCAGAGCCTGCTGTTCTGGGCTGCCATTTTTCATCACATAAATTAACGGCAGAGTTGGCTTTCCTTCGCGTAAATCGTCCCCCACGTTTTTGCCGATTTCCTCTGCCTTGCCCGAATAATCAAGTACATCGTCGATCAACTGGAACGCTGTGCCAAGCGAACGACCATATTCTCCAGCAGCTTCTATCTGAATCTCATTAGCTCCACTAATTAAGGCGCCGATCTGTGCGGCTGCCTCGAATAATTTGGCTGTCTTACAGCGTATGACTTCCAGATAGCGCTCTTCAGTGACATCCGGGTCGTGCATATTAAGTAGTTGCAATACTTCGCCTTCGGCGATGACATTGGTCGCGTCGGCCAAAATGCGCATGATGCGCATGCTATCGATAGACACCATCATTTGAAACGCCCGCGAATACAAAAAATCACCGACCAGAACCGAGGCCGCATTGCCAAACAAGGCATTGGCGGTTTGGCGTCCGCGCCGCATCGATGATTCGTCCACGACATCATCGTGCAATAAGGTCGCCGTGTGAATAAATTCAATGATGGCGGCCAGATCGTAGTGATGCTTGCCCTGATATTGGTAGGCGTTTGCCATCAGCAGAACCAATACCGGGCGGATACGCTTACCACCTGCATTGATAATGTACTCAGAAATCTGACTGACTAGCGCAACATCAGAATGCAACTGCTGGCGGATCACGAGATTGACGGCATCCATGTCGGGTGCGATCAATTGATTGATAGATTGTTGATTAGGCGTGGCGGACAAGGTGAATCCTGCAAAAAATCTAAGGAAATGGTTGATCTTTATGAACGCATTCAGCGCCCTTCGACGAAACCCGGACAATTAATTTGCCGTGATTATACGATGCACGTTCAAAGTTTTAAAAATCCAGAAGGAGGATACGTCGTTTTCTCATGAACGAGCGTTCCCGGTTGGCATGCATTTAGAGGGCGGTGCTGAAAAAATGTGCAAATAGGCTTTGACCGTCCCGCAGCACTTATGTATAATCCGCAGTTCCCTTGAATTTTATTGGCAATGCCAATCAAAGCATTCTGGGGAAATCCCTATTATTTATTTGATGAGGTTTCACATGTACGCGGTCATAAAAACCGGTGGCAAACAATATAAAGTTGTCGCTGGTGAAAAACTTAAAGTAGAACAGATACCTGCAGACATTGGCTCCGAACTCACTATCGATCAAGTACTCGCCATGGGCGAGGGAGAGACCATTAAATTTGGTACTCCATTGGTTGCAGGTGCAACGGTGCTGGTTAAGGTAATCGACCACGGTCGTCACGACAAAGTGCGCATTTTCAAAATGCGTCGTCGTAAGCATTACCAAAAGCGCCAAGGTCATCGCCAAAACTATACTGAACTGCAAATCGTCTCTATCAACGGTTAATCCCGTAGAGCTACGTAAGCAATTTCACCAGAATATTTAAGGAGCTATTAAATGGCACACAAAAAAGGCGGCGGCACCACGCGCAACGGCCGTGACTCAGAGTCGAAACGCTTAGGCGTTAAAGTTTACGGCGGCCAAGCAATCAATGCTGGCGGTATCATCGTTCGTCAACGCGGTACAAAAGTACACGCAGGCGAAGGCGTTGGTATGGGTAAGGATCACACTTTGTACGCTCTGGTCACAGGTAAAGTACAATTTGCGATCAAAGGCGCGTTGAAGCGTCAAACAGTGATGGTTGTTGCTTAATTCATTAAGCACATCATTCGCTGTAAAAAGGGCTCCGCCATTGGTGGAGCCTTTTTAGTTTTTAGAATACTATTTGCGTTTAGCCCCGTATGGTTAAGTGCTTAAAACCTCTCAGCACAGAGGTTTACTATGTACCCACGCTAAATGCCCGATTTGCGCGCGTTGATGCACTGTGCATTTTCTCCCTCCTAGGTGGACAACATGAAATTTATTGACGAAGCAAGAATCGAAGTTATCGCAGGTGATGGCGGCAACGGCGTTGCTTCTTTTTGCCGTGAAAAATTCCGCCCGTTCGGTGGCCCTGATGGTGGCGACGGTGGCAAAGGTGGCAGCATCTACGCTGTTGGTGATCGCAACATCAATACGCTGGTCGATTTCCGTTTTTCAAAACTGCATAAAGCCAAAGATGGCGAAAACGGTCGTGGCGCTGATTGCTATGGTAAAGGCGCTGACGACATTCACTTGCGCATGCCAGTGGGTACCTTGATCATTGATCGTAATACTGACGAGCTGATCGCAGATATTACTGAGCACGGTCAGGAAGTTTTGTTGGCACGTGGCGGTGAAGGTGGTTGGGGTAATATCCATTTTAAATCGTCGACTAATCGCGCACCGCGTCAACGTAGTGATGGCAAAGAAGGCGAACGTCGCGAACTCAAATTAGAATTAAAAGTGTTGGCCGACGTCGGTTTGTTGGGCTTGCCCAATGCCGGCAAATCAACCTTTATTACGGCGGTATCAAATGCCCGCCCAAAGATTGCGGATTATCCTTTCACCACCTTACATCCGAACTTGGGTATGGTACGTGTCAGTCATGAAAAGAGTTTTGTGATTGCCGATATCCCGGGTTTGATCGAAGGCGCGGCTGATGGCATCGGTTTGGGTGTGCAATTTCTCAAGCATTTGCAACGCACAGGCTTACTCTTGCATATCGTTGATTTGGCACCGTTTGATGAAGGTGCAGATGCGGTTAAAGATGCGAAGGCATTGATTAAAGAACTGCAAAAATACGATGAAACCTTGGCCGACAAGCCACGTTGGTTGGTCTTGAATAAGCTGGACGTATTAAGCGAAGAAGATCGTAAAAAGCGTGTCAAAGATTTCGTGAAACGCTTCGGCTGGAAAGGTCCCGTCTTTGAAATTTCTGCGCTGAATCATGAGGGTTGTCAGGCCTTGGTCAACGATATTTATCTGCATCTGGCAGAGAAACGTCTGGCCGAACAGCGCTCACAAGAAACCCAAATGAAAGAAGAAGCGCAGGGGATTTTGTCGATTGATCCGGATGATCCGCGTTTTAAAGTGATTGACTGAGATATTCAGACTAATTTACATAAGAAGTGAAAAGAGCCGACTTGTTCGGCTCTTTTTTTGTTTGGCTGATCTGATTTATATCCACCGTCGCGTTTGCGTCTTGTACTCGGCATAGCTTGCGCCAAAAGCCTCCGCTACCATCTGCTCTTCACGTGGGATGACGATGTCGTTCATGACGAGGAAAAAGCTGATTGGGAAGATCAAGCCAACGAGTGAACTCAGTGCTAGTTGTGCACCGATGAGTGTGAGCAGCATGCCCAAATACATGGGGTTGCGGCTGAGTTGGTAGAGGCCTGTGGTGACTAAGTGATCTGGTGCTTTGGTCGGGTCGATTGTGGTGCCGATTTTTTTAAAGAGACCCGCTGCGCTCAGTATCAGCGCGATGCTAGCGATGAACAGCATGTATCCAGCGATTTTGATGGGGAGTAGATTGATTTGTTCTGTTGGCAGAATCAGGCCAAGCGGCCAGGAAAAAGCGAGAAAGACAAACATGATTAGGAGGGGGTAACGATTCATAGCTGGCTCTCGAAGTGAATTTGTCTCATCATAAACTTAATTCGGTGAAAATGCCTGATCAAAACAAAATTCTGAAAACGACTTTCAACTTTGAATAATGTATAATTTCATCTGTAAATTTCCAAACTAAACTTAGTTTAATTATTATTTCATTATGTCTTCTCTGATTCAAAACGCTCAACGTCTGATTATTAAAGTCGGTTCTTCTCTGGTGACCAATGATGGCCGTGGTTTGGACCCGGAGGCGATTGCGAATTGGGCGCGACAGATTGCGGCTTTGCGGGCGATGGGGAAGGAAGTCGTGCTGGTGAGTTCGGGCGCGATTGCCGAGGGGCGGGTGCGTTTGGGTTTTGAGACAAGGCCTACTGGGGTGCATGAATTGCAGGCTTGTGCGGCGGTTGGGCAGATGGGCTTGGCGCAGATTTATGAGAGTAGTTTTCGGGCGCATGAACTGGGAACGGCGCAGATTTTATTGACGCATGCAGATATGGCAGATAGAGAGCGCTATTTGAATGCGCGTTCGACTTTGTTGACCTTGTTGCGCTTTGGTGTGGTGCCTGTCATCAACGAGAACGACACGGTGGTGACCGACGAAATCAAGTTTGGCGACAACGATACCTTGGGTGCACTAGTCGCGAATTTGGTGGAGGCGGAAGCCTTGATTATTTTGACTGATCAACGTGGTTTGTATACGGCTGATCCACGTAAAAATCCATCAGCGCAATTTGTGCATGAAGCACGTGCTGGTGATCTGGCATTAGAAGCAATGGCGGGTGGTGCTGGGAGTAGCCTTGGTAGTGGCGGCATGTTGACTAAAATCTTGGCGGCCAAGCGCGCTGCACGTTCGGGTGCGCATACCGTGATTGCCTGGGGGCGCGAAGACAATGTCTTGCTGCGGCTGGCGCAAGGTGAAGCCATTGGAACCCAATTACACTCAGACAGAGCGCCTTTAGCGGCGCGCAAGCAGTGGATGCTCGACCATTTGCAGACTTCTGGGCAAGTAGTGCTGGATGCGGGTGCCGTGGGCAAATTGCGCGATGAGGGAAAGTCTTTACTCGCGATTGGTGTATGTGAAGTGCGCGGTGAGTTTAGTCGCGGCGCAGTGGTCACTTGTGTCGATCTGGCGGGGCAGGCGATTGCGCAAGGTCTGTGCAATTACGGCAGCGGCGATGCACGCCGCATCATGCGCAAAGCGTCTTCAGAGATCGAGAGTATTTTGGGTTTTGTGGAAGAGCCAGAATTAATCCATAGGGATAATTTGGTGTTGATGTGAGTGCTTGCAGGCGGGTGCGGAGTAAGTCTCTTCTCGCCCGGCCTGCAATTCAATTTCCTATAAACTAAACCGCTGACGAATCGACGCTTCAATTCCCTGTGCATTGAGTCCACACTGCGCCAACAACAGCGCCGGGTCGCCGTGATCGATGAAGCGGTCTGGCAGCCCTAACATCAGTGCGGGTTTGCTAAGTCCTGCTTGCGCTAATGCCTCCATTACTGCCGAGCCTGCGCCGCCCATGATGCAGCCTTCTTCGATGGTGACGATGGCATCGTGGCTGTTTGCCATGTCCATAATCATCTGTGTATCGATAGGTTTCACAAAGCGCATGTTGACCACGCTGGCGTCGAGTTGTTCTGCTGCTTGCAAGGCGGGATGAAGCATAGAGCCGAAGGCGAGAATGGCGATTTTTTTGCCCTGACGTTTGAGTTCTGCTTTGCCTATTGGCAGCGTCGTGAGTGTCTTCTCGATCGAAGCGCCTATGCCGCTGCCGCGTGGGTAGCGAATCGCAGCTGGGCCTAGATAATGATAGCCCGTGGTGAGCATTTGGCGGCATTCGTTCTCATCACTTGCTGCCATCACCACCATGTTGGGAATGCAGCGCAGATAAGCGAGATCGTAATTGCCAGCATGGGTTGCGCCATCGGCACCGACCAGACCAGCGCGGTCAAGTGCGAAGGTGACGTCCAAATTTTGCAGGGCCACATCGTGAATTAATTGATCGTAAGCGCGTTGTAAAAACGTGGAGTAAATCGCCACCACAGGCTTGAGCCCTTCAGTTGCCAGGCCACCTGCAAAAGTCACGGAATGTTGTTCTGCAATGCCGACGTCGTAATAGCGTTTCGGAAAGCGCTGCTCGAACTCCACCATGCCAGAGCCTTCGCGCATGGCGGGTGTGATGCCTATCAGTTTGTCATCCGCCGCTGCCATATCGCACAGCCAATCGCCGAAAATTTGGGTGTAAGTTTTCTTGCTGCTGGCGGCTGGCTTGATGCCTTCTTCTGGATTGAATTTGCCCGGGCCGTGATACAAAATAGGATCGGCTTCGGCGAGTTTATAGCCTTGTCCTTTTTTGGTCACGACGTGTAAGAACTGTGGGCCTTTGAGCTGCTTGATGTTCTGCAGAGTCGGGATCAATGAGTCGAGATCATGACCGTCGATAGGACCGATATAGTTAAATCCAAATTCTTCAAACAGCGTCGCCGGAACCACCATGCCTTTGGCATGTTCTTCAAAGCGGCGTGCCAGTTCTAGCATCGGTGTAGGCAACACCGATTTGCCGACATTGCGCGCAGCGGCATAAAATTTACCCGACATCAAACGTGCCAAATAACGATTCAATGCACCGACTGGCGGCGAGATCGACATATCGTTATCGTTGAGCACGACCAGCATATTGATGTCGTCATAGACACCGGCATTATTCATCGCTTCGTAGGCCATGCCTGCCGTCATCGAACCATCGCCAATGATGGCGACCGCATGACGCGATTCGCCCTTGGTGCGAGCAGCCAGAGCCATACCCAGTGCAGCAGAAATCGAGGTGGAGGAATGTGCGGTGCCAAAAGTATCGTATTCGCTTTCATCGCGACGAGGAAAGCCCGAGATGCCACCTAACTGGCGCAGGCTGTGCATTTGGTCGCGCCGCCCGGTCAAAATTTTGTGCGGATAAGTTTGGTGGCCGACATCCCATACCAGACGGTCTTCTGGTGTGTTGAACACATAGTGGAGTGCGATGGTGAGTTCAACTGTGCCCAAATTGGAAGATAAATGCCCACCGGTTTTGGAGACGGATTGAATCACAAACTGGCGTAGTTCATCTTTTAGTTGTCCTAGCTGGGCACGACTTAAACTGCGCAAATCTGCAGGCGATTGTATGGTGTGAAGTATGGACATGGTTATGCTTTCCGCTGCACGATAAGGTCGGCCAGATCATGCAAATGTTGCGCGGATTCTCCGAAAATGTTGAGTGCCTGATGCGCTTGCTGGCAGAGTTGATCTGCCAGTTGGCGTGACTCGGACAGGCCGAGTAAAGAGACGTAAGTGGGTTTGTTGTTGGCGGCATCTTTACCGGCTGTTTTGCCCAGAGTCGCCGAATCAGCGACAGCATCTAAGACATCATCGACGACTTGAAATGCAAGACCGATGGCGCGCGAATAAGTGTCGAGTGCGGCGACTTCCGTATCCGATAACTGCTTACCACTCATCGCGCCCAACAACACCGAGGCACGCAATAGCGCGCCGGTTTTGAGTCTATGCATCTGTTCCAGTTCAGGTAAGCTCAACGCAACACCAACACTAGCCAAATCTATCGCCTGACCACCACACATGCCGACCGAGCCTGAAGCTTGTGCCAGCAATTGCAGCATGGGGAGCTTGTGATCAGCGCAGGCAGTTGCTTCGGCTAAAACCAAGAAAGCTTGTGCTTGCAATGCATCGCCGACAAGCAATGCTGTCGCTTCATCGTATTTCTTATGAACGGTGGGTTTGCCACGACGAAGTGCATCATCGTCCATGCAAGGCATGTCATCATGTACTAAGGAATAGGCGTGAATCATTTCGACTGCGCAGGCAGCGCGGCTTAATAATTCGCTCGGCGCTTGAAATAATTTTCCAGCGGCGAAGACCAGTAAAGGCCGTACGCGCTTGCCACCGTCGAGCACCGCATATGCCATTGCTTCGTGCAATTGCTGAGGAATGAGATCACTACCGGGAAGAAAATTGGCGAGAGAGATTTCGACGTCTTGTTGTACTGATTTCATCCAGCTTTGAAAATCACTGCTCATGCCGGATCTCCGTCTTCGCTATTGTTTGTGTTTTGTGGAGTAAAAGGTTTGAGCATGCCAGCGTCCAGAATTTTGACTTGTTGTTCGACTTTTTCTAACTGGGCTGCGCAAAATTGAATGAGCTCAGAACCGCGTTGATAGGCAGCGACCGAGGCTTCTAATGGGAGTTGTCCGCTTTCCATTTGCGACACCAGTTCGGCTAATTCTGCCATGGCGTTTTCAAATGACGCGGGGGTCGCAGTGGCCGATGATTTTTTTGACATAGATAACTTTGCAGGGTAGATTGCAGGAGGGGCTTGCGAATTCGGTCAGCCTGACTCTGGGGCGGCTTTAAAATTCAAATTTCTTCGCTCAATAATTTGGCGTCGAAATAATGAGTATTTAGAGATGCCTACAAAAACCCTGTATTTTAGAGCAAAGGGAAAGACTGTGGCGATACTGTGAAGTGCAACACGACACGGATATGGAATCGGATAAGAAAAATACACAGTGAGAAGAGAATTTGCCGCCAGTGATGCTGGGAATGTTATGCTGTTTGGAGAAGTCTTTTATTTTTAGTGTTAGTCAGCACAGCCGAGGGGGAAAATCGGGAAAATGCTTAAAAAATGAGCGGAATTGCGTTTCAAACATTTCCATGTGGAAATTAATTGAATATAGTCTCTGAATGCGCTGTTGCAGATGATGATCGCGTCCAATCAAGTGTGAGTCCGGATTTTGCGTGCTTAGAATTTATTTATGTTGAAGAACCAAGTTAATTCATCCGTAGTTGGTCAAGCCGGTGCAGTCGGGAAACCCTCTGTGGTTCCGCCTTTGGCGAAGCTGGAGACCTGGCAAACTTTGGTTCGTCATACCGAGCAATTATGCCACCCCCAGATCGATGCATTTTCTGCACGCTTATCGCACGCGATGTTTGTTAAATCGGAAGAGGCGACCGATGCGAAAGATGCCAATCTGTATTTCCACGGCGCGCAACTGTTAAAGAATAGCGCCTACACCTACTACTATTTGTGCACCACCATCTTGGAAAAGACCTTGCAATCGGAATTGCAAGCTTTGAGTCATTTGCATGCATCTGCAAAACCAGTTGTCGTCACTAACGATATTGCGATGAGTCTGGTGTCTTATGAAGAGATGGAGTTAAAACTCAGTTTTAGCAGAGCATGTCGCGCATTGGAACTCGCTCATGCGGAACCGCTGGCGGCACTCAATATGCGTCTGGCGAGTTTGTTGGGCGAAGAGTCATTGAATCTCTCTCAAAACCCCTTCCGACCTGAAGTTTTCGTACGCGCTTTTCATGCAGCGTGGGTCGAGTTTAATCCCGAAAAGGCGAGCCATAGTTCGGTGTTGCCTATGTTGAGTGAATTGATTTTTGATCTGGCACCGATTTATCACAGCCTTAACGAGCTTCTGGTCATTCGGGGAGTTTTGCCTGACCTTCAGGAGACTTATCGCAAAAAACGGCAGCAAAGTCGCGGACATTCAGGCCGATTTGTTGACGGTAGCAAAAACGATGTTGCGCGCAAGTTAGAGCAGTATTTTTCTGATGGTAGCGATGATGTTGCGAGTGGAGAGGGACATTCCAGTGGCTATCCATCGTATGCTGCAGAAAACCTTGGATTTAACCCCGCCAGTTCCGAACTGTTCCAATACCTCGCCGATATACAGAAGAATATGGCGATCCATCAATTGGTGTCAGGCGCGCAAAATGCGATGCGTTTGTCGCAATTGCGCCAAGAAATGCCCGGCATGTTACGTTCTGGCGTGGAGCGCAATACCTTTGATCTGTTGTCGCAGGTATTTGACGGCGTCACCGGTGATCAGGAAATTGCCGCACCGATCAAGGAATTGATCAATGGCTTGCAGGTGCCCGTCTTAAAAGCGGCGCTCATGGATAAAAATTTCTTTTTTCAAGATGAGCATCCCGCCCGCCGGTTCATTGATTTATTGTCCAAATATAGTGCTTCATTCGACCCGGCAAAAGGCGAGGATGACCCTCTATTTCAGGCGATGCAACGCAATGTGTTGCGGGTGCAAAGGGAATTTGATCAGCAGCTGAGTTTGTTTGACGAGGTCGCAACTGATCTCGAAAATTTTGTTCGCAAAGAAGAAGCCGCGACGATGGAAGCCTTGCAGGCGCCGATTAATCGCGCTTTGCAAAAAGAAAAATTCAAGCAAGCGAGTATCGCTGCCAATCATGAAGTATCGATGCGCATCGGCACTGGTGAGGTATTAGCATTTGTCGAAACCTTTCTGGAGAATCGCTGGACCAAGGTATTGACCCTCGCCTATAGCGTCAAGGATGAAAAGCCACATGCCTTAGAAGACGCCCTGAAAACTATGGACGATTTGATCTGGAGTATCAAACCCAAGATCACGCTGGCGCAAAGACAGGAAATGATCAATCGTCTGCCGGGCATTTTGGCGCGTCTGAATAAATGGTTGAGCCTGATCAAATGGGAAGACGCAGATCGCGTGCAATTCTTTGCTGATCTGGCGGAGTGCCATGCCTCTATCGTCCGTGCCCCGTTAGAATTATCGCCAGAGCGACAAGTTGAAATCGCGGTCGAAGCGGCACAATTGGCGACAGAGCGACGCTTAGAAAAACGCGCCAAAGCCGAGGCCGAAGAAAAAGCAAAAGCCGATGCGGCTGAAACAGAAAAAGCACGTTTGATTGCACTTGCACTGGAACAGGCAAAGGCAGCGGAAAGCATCAAAGCCACCACGTCAGCTTCAGACGGGCTCACAACGACTGAGCAAGCCAAGGTATCTGCGTCGCCTGCACAAGCAACAGCAGCACCATCGACCGTTGACGAAGCCGCTTTGATGGAAGCGGTCACGGAAAAAATAGAGAGTGCCGCTGACCTTGTCGCTGCTCTGGAACGTGGTGAGTGGGTGGAATTTACCAAGCCCGATCATTCCCAACAAAAAGTCAGACTGGCATGGATTAGCCCTATGCGTAGCCTGTACATCTTTACTTCCAGTCAAAAAGAAATGTCGTTTTCTATCCCGGCAGAAGAGCTGGAAAAGAATTTTAAAGAAGGTAAGGCCAGAGTCATCGTTTTGGATAAGCTTGTCGATCGAGCCTTGGTGCAGGCCATGGGTGATAAGAAAACCAAAAGCGAAACCGCAATCGCCTGAATTCGAAGCTTGCTTTCTGGTAATGCTCAGGAAAAACAAGACCTTAGCGATTCCTTCAGGTATAATCCCGCGTTCTGTCCAAAATTTCCTCTTCAATCAGGTTTGTTTAGTTTGAATTTTCAATGCGTCTGGTGGCGCTTGAAAACAGGTATTTGTGGATTCTTTCTCCTTTAGGTTGGTGCAAATTAATTTGGGGGGTGGGGATGTCCGATCTGGCTTCTTTGTCTATCTTGGCGCGTTCTGACGCGCAACTTCCGGTTCATGTCTATTTTGATCAAGGCTTATTAGAGCGCGAGATCAAACAATTATTCCATGCGGGTCCGCGTTATGTCGGACACGAACTTATGGTTCCCAACGTGGGCGACTACGCCACACTCGCTTCTGAAAACGAAGGCCGTATGTTGGTGCGCAGCGCGCAGGGAATTGAACTGCTTTCCAATGTCTGTCGCCATCGCCAGGCACTGATGTTTGGCGGCCCCGGCACGACCGGACGCGGCAATGCGAATCACATCGTCTGCCCACTGCATCGCTGGACTTATGACTTAAAGGGCGAACTGGTTGGTGCACCGCATTTTGCCGATACACCTTGTCTTAATCTGTCACGCACACCGATACAAAACTGGAATGGCCTGTTGTTCGAGCAAAATGGCTACAAGGTCATGGAAAAAATGGCGACGCTGTCGGTGACCAAAGATCTCGATTTCAGCGGCTATATGCTCGATCACGTTGAAGTGCATGAGTGCGACTACAACTGGAAAACCTTCATCGAAGTTTATCTCGAAGACTATCACGTCGAACCTTTCCATCCCGGTCTTGGCAGCTTTGTCACTTGCGACGATTTACGGTGGGAATTCGGTGAAGACTACAGCGTGCAAACGGTGGGTGTTCACAAGGGTTTGCAAAAATCTGGCTCAGCCAAATATCAAGCATGGCAAGAACAAGTCTTGAAATTCCGTGGTGGCGAGCCACCTAAATATGGCGCGATCTGGCTCACCTTGTACCCCAACATCATGGTCGAATGGTATCCGCATGTGTTGGTGGTCTCGACTTTGTGGCCGACCGCTACAGGCAAAACTAAAAACGTCGTGGAATTTTACTATCCCGAAGAGATCGTTTTGTTTGAACGCGAATTCATCGAGGCGGAACGCGCAGCCTATATGGAAACCTGCATCGAAGACGATGAAATCGGCATGCGCATGGACGCAGGCCGCAAGGCTCTGATGGAGCGTGGCGAAAACGAAGTCGGTCCGTATCAATCACCGATGGAAGATGGCATGCAGCATTTCCACGAGTGGTATCGAGCGCGAATGAAGTTTTAAGGCTTGGTCTAGGTCCATCCTTATTGTTTTAAACTCGCACAAGATGCCTCGCATTAAGTTCAATTCCAATCACACCGTGATTGGAATTTTTTCCATGACTGCCAGCACGTGAATCCAGTTCTTAGCATCGATATTGTCCGCTTAGGTTGGATGATAAAGATGCCAGCCACGGCGCCTAAGCCGATGATCCAAAATTGACTTGTGCGTTTTGCCGAAACTAAGCTTGTTTCAAATGTGTCGACCGTGTTGCAGATATCACGCGCAGCCAAGATCAAACTTGCACGTTCTTCCTGAATTTGCGCACACAAACTGAGGCGTCGTTGCGCTGTCGATGATTTCATTTTGCGGGTCTTCATCTGTTATCGCGTAGCGTGGCAATATCGCTCTTGAACTCGTTCAAGGTCGCATTGAATAAGGGCGGTTTTGTTTTCATCGATCGATAAATCACAGCAAATATGCTCGTGCCTGCGAGCGCAAATAAACCTATCATTCCAGCCAACACCCAGACGCGGTGCGTGTCCCAATACACGACAATGACCAATAATATGACCAAGAGCACGGCCACAAAACTGCAAAACAAAGCAACCAGAGACCAGATCAAATAGCGCGTATAGCGTGCTAATTCTTCCTCGATCTCGATCGACACCAGCTCCAAGCGCGTGCGAACTGTGTCAATCAGTGTGGCAGCAAAGCGCGCCAAAGATGTGGTGATGGCCATCGCCTTGCCTATCCTTTGTTGCGTCCGATCAGTACACCTATCAGCAGACCAACCCCAGCGGCGATGCCCGCTGTTTTCCACGGATTTTCGCGCACATAGCCGTCGGTGTTATGGGCGATCTCTTTGCTTTTTCGGACTACCGCGTCTTCCATGTGATGGATTTCGGCTTTGGCGTTTTTGAGAGTCGATTCCAGCTTTTGTTTGGTCGATTGATAACCCTCACTCGCTTGTTCGCCAGAATGCTTGACGAAGTCTTCGGCATCCTTCAGTACCTGAGTTAATTCAGAGAGCAGTGTTTCTTTATGTTGTTCGGACGAGCCCATGTCAAACTCCTTTGAAAGTGGTGTAAGTTTAGTCTAGGACGAATTAATAAAAGGGGTTTGCGAAAAATCAATGCTTGTCACTCCGGTCTCAAATGAGTTGTGACGTGCGAGTGGGGGCGCTGTGCGGTGCGATGCCTCTGACGATCTGCCTAGACAATTTCGTGTAATATTCCGACTCATTGTGGGCTGCCAGGTTTGGCGCCCTCGCTATTTGTGCTTCATTTTTTGGTATCGGATTTTTGCTATGCAAGCTCTTTGGATGTTGGGCGCGACCTTTTTGTTTTCCTTGATGGGCGTGTGCGTCAAGCTGGCATCTGAAACTTATAGTACGGCCGAGATTGTGACTTGGCGTGGAGCGATCGGCGTATTGGGGATGTTTTTGCTGATGCGTTGGCAGCGTGGTAGCTTGCGCAGCACGATGGTGCGTGGGCATATGTGGCGCGGCATTTTTGGCGTGGTGTCTTTGTGGCTGTGGTTTTATTCGATCTCTAAATTGCCTTTGTCTTTGTCGGTGACTTTGAGCTATATGTCGTCGATTTGGGTGGCGGTGATTTTGTTTGTGCAGTCGTGGTGGAAGCATAGAGGCGAAGATGTAGTGCACTTGCCTGCGAATTTGTTGTGGTCGATTTTGTTGGGTTTTGTTGGCGTGGTGATGTTGCTGCGCCCGACTATTCGTGCTGATCAGATTCCTGACAGCATGGTGGCTTTGTGTTCTGGTTTTGTGGCGGCGCTGGCGTATTTGCAGGTGCGACAAATGGGTGTGGCTGGTGAGCCAGAATATCGCGTGGTGTTTTATTTTTCTTTGGTGTGTGCAGTGATGGGCGTGCTGGGGCAGTTGTTCCAGTTTAATGTGCTGTCCGAAAGCCAGACACTGGCGCATCAACAGCGGCATTTGTTTGACGTAAAGGGTTTGGCCTTGTTGCTCGGCGTCGGTGTGTTTGCGACTATTGCGCAATTGGCGATGACGCGTTCCTATCGCTTGGGAAATCCTCTGGTCGCGGCCAATTTGCAGTACGTGGGGATTGTGTTCACCAGTGCGCTAGACGTGATGATTTGGAATTTGAATTTGAGTTGGATTAGTTGGTTGGGCATTGCGGTTATTTTGTGTAGCGGTATGATTGCTTCTTCGTTTAATAGTCAGCCTAGTTTGAATAACCAGGCGGAATTAGAACTGTAAAGGATTTGTTGATGTTGACGACTTTGATTTCAGCGCAAGAGTTAGTAAATCTGATGCCGACGACCAAGCTAAGAATCGTCGATTGCCGGCACGATCTGATGGATGCCAAAGCGGGCTTGAACGCCTATGCCGCCGGGCATATTGAGGGTGCCGTGTTTGCGCATTTGGATGAAGATTTGTCCGGTGCCAAAACCAATGCGGAGGGTGTGTTTTGTGGGCGTCATCCTTTGCCAGCGATGCCAAATTTGTTGAGCGCTTTGCGTCGTATGGGCATTGATGACGATACGCAGGTGGTGGCGTATGATGCGCACGGCGGGATGTTTGCGGCACGTTTGTGGTGGTTGTTGCGCTCGGTTGGGCATGAGGCTGTCGCGGTGCTGGATGGAAGCTTGGCGGCATGGATCGCATCGGGGCAGGGTTTGCAAACTGAGACCAACAGCTATGCGAGCGGAAATATCGAATTAAAGCCGGCACTAACGCGTCAAGTTGATGTGACGACCGTGCTAGCCAACGTGGGGCAAAATGCAGCTTTACAAGTGGTCGATGCGCGTTCGCCAGATCGTTTTCGCGGTGAGAATGAAACCATGGACCCGGTGGGTGGGCATATTCCCGGTGCGAAGAATCGCTTTTTTAAAGACAATCTGCAGCTTGACGGATGTTTTAAGACTGCGCAGCAATTGCGTCAGGAATGGTCGGAGATTGTGGCTGATCCAAGCCTATCGGTAATGCAATGTGGCTCGGGTGTGACGGCTTGCCACAATTTGCTGGCGTTGGAAGTGGCGGGTTTATCTGGCGCTGCTTTGTACCCCGGCTCCTGGAGTGAGTGGTGTGCTGATGTAAGCCGCCCAGTGGCGCGTGGCTAGTGCCTGTGTTGGGTGACAAAGAGTACGAGCGCCACACCACAGGCAATGAGAAAGATCTGCGGAACGGTTTCTTTGAGGGTGGCGCGGCGCTGCATTTGCGGCATGAGATCGCTCACCGCAATATAAATAAATCCCGATGAGGCAAACACCAGCACATAGGGAATCATGCTGCTGGCTTTGTCGAGGGTGAAATAACCGAGCACGCCGCCCAACACCGCCATCAAGCTAGAAATCAAGTTGTAGCAATAAGCGCGGGTGCGGCTGAAACCCGCGTTTAACAAGACGATGAAGTCGCCAATTTCTTGTGGGATTTCATGCGCGATAATCGCCAGTGCAGTGACCATGCCAAGGCCAGGGTCGGCTAAAAATGCCGCTGCAATCAAGATGCCATCGGTGAAGTTGTGCATGCCATCGCCGATCAAAATCATCCATCCCGACTTGCCCGCTTCGTGCGCATCGTGACCGTGTTCATGGTGATGCCCATCGCCTTCGTGGTGATGAGAGTGGCGCAGAATGGCGAATTTTTCTAAGAGAAAAAACGCCAGCAAGCCAGCCAGCAAAAAAGCAAACAAGGTACGCGGATCAGCATCGGATTCAAAGGCGCTGGGCAGGGCGTGCAAAAATGAGGTTGAGAGCATGATGCCGACCGACAGACTGACCATGCGTTCGACTAGCTTTGAGAGTAGCGAAAACGAAAAAATCGCTGCAAAGCTAATGCTCAGCACACCGGCGATGGTGGTGGTGAACAGTATGGAAGTCAGGACGGATTGAATTTTAAGCCTCGGATGGAATAGGGATCAGATGCGAACGGCTTGGCTCTGATCGTCAACGATGTTGATGCAACTTGGTTGCAATTAGACCATAAATGAGCTTGTTTTGCAATTGCAGCCCGGTGCGAAACGAATTGAAAAGGGGCTGCTAGGGCGTATTTTTGCAGTGCTTAGTTTGTTCAGTTTTTTCCTTAAGCTCGGCAAGTCGCTTGCCATCATCCATGAGAATGGCTTGCCCCTGACTATCCTTGCCTGTGATGAGCGGCAAACCGCTACTCAGCTCTAGCAGGCGCTTTTGATCTTGATAGCATTGTTCTTCGACTGCTCTTTGTTTGTCGCGCTCAGCGTTTTCTGCATCTGCTTTTGCTTGTTGGCGGTCTTTGAAACCGAGGTTAGCCTGACGCCAGTTGGCTGCCTTGTTGTCTTTGCTTGGGGTCGGTGGTTTGAAAGGAATGACTTCGATTTCGCGCACTTGTTTGCTTTGATTGGGACAACTTTGGCTAAATATTTTCTTGCCGTCTTTGTCCTTGCACTCAAAGACTTGTGCAGTAGAGTTGGCTGACAAAGTGATGAGGGCAAGGGCAAGACCAATTGTGCGGCGCGCGGTCATACGATACCTAAATGCTGAGTGCCTGCTGACAAGTCGCGGTTGCTGGCGTCTTTGCCGCGCAGCTTGATGGCGAGGCGCAGCTCGTTGACCGAGTCGGCATTACGCAGCGCGTCTTCGTAAGTGATGAGATCGGCTTCGTGCAGGTCGAACAGAGATTTGTCGAAAGTCATCATGCCCAGCTCTTCTGATTTTTTCATGATCTCTTTGATTTCGTGGACGTCACCTTTGAAGATGAGATCAGAAATCAGAGGCGAATTGAGCATAATCTCTATCGCTGCGACCCGGCCTTTTTGTCCACGTAGCGGAACCAGACGTTGTGAGATGACGGCTTTTAAGTTGAGCGACAAATCCATCAATAATTGGGCGCGACGTTCTTCGGGGAAGAAGTTGATCATGCGGTCTAAGGCTTGATTGGCGCTATTGGCGTGCAAGGTCGCTAAACACAAGTGACCTGTTTCGGCAAAAGCGATCGCTAAGTCCATGGTCTCGCGTGAGCGAATCTCGCCGATCTGTATCACGTCGGGTGCCTGGCGCAAGGTGTTCTTCAGCGCGATTTCCCAATCATCGGTGTCGATGCCGACTTCGCGCTGCGTGATGATGCAATTGCCGTGCGGGTGCACATATTCAATCGGGTCTTCGATGGTGATGATGTGGCCATAGCTATTCGCGTTGCGATGCCCCACCATGGCCGCCAAGGTGGTCGATTTACCAGAGCCAGTGGCACCGACCATAATCACCAAACCGCGTTTGGTCATGGCGATTTCTCTGAGTTGATTCGGCAGGCGTAGTTCTTCAAAGGTCGGGATAGCCGAGGTAATAGTACGCAATACCATGCCAACTCTGCCTTGCTGCAAGAATGCAGAAACACGGAAGCGTCCCAATCCCGGTGGATTAATCGCGAAGTTACATTCTTTGGTCGATTCAAATTCAGACGCTTGGCGGTCATTCATGATGGCGCGCGCCAGATCGACCGTGTGCGCCTGGGTGAGAACTTGATTGGAAACGGGCGTGACTTTGCCGTCGATTTTGAACGCAGGTGGAAAGTCTGCGGTGATAAAAAGATCGGAGCCATTTTTACTCAGCATCAGCTTGAGTAAGTCGTTCATAAATTTGGTGGCTTGATCGCGTTCCATGAAACTTCCTTCTTGTTTTCTGTTTTGAGTGTAGCTTAACCTGGGAAATTCTCAGGAATTTTTGCAGCGGCGCGCGCAGTGCTGGCAGAGATTACGTTTCTTCTGACCAGATCCGACAAATTTTGATCCAGCGTTTGCATGCCCATGTTGCTGCCAGTTTGAATCGCAGAATACATTTGGGCGATTTTGGCTTCGCGTATCAGATTGCGAATCGCTGGCGTGCCGACCATGATCTCATGCGCAGCGACGCGGCCAGAGCCATCTTTGGTCTTGAGTAGCGTTTGCGAAATGACCGCTTGCAAGGATTCGGACAACATCGCGCGCACCATTTCTTTTTCTTCCGCAGGGAAGACGTCCACAATACGATCGATGGTTTTGGCTGCTGACGACGTATGCAAAGTGCCAAACACCAAGTGACCCGTTTCTGCAGCGGTCAGGGCTAAGCGTATGGTTTCCAGATCGCGCAACTCACCGACCAGAATCACGTCCGGATCTTCACGCAGCGCAGAGCGCAAAGCATTGGAGAAAGAGTGCGTGTGTGGGCCGACTTCGCGCTGATTGATCAGACATTTTTTGGAGTCGTGCACAAATTCAATCGGGTCTTCCACTGTCAAAATATGACCGTATTCGCTTTCATTGACGTGATTCACCATCCCCGCCAATGTGGTTGATTTGCCAGAGCCAGTCGGCCCCGTCACCAGCACCAGACCGCGCGCCTTGAGTGCGAAATCGGCAAAGCATTTGGGCGCATTGAGTTGTTCCAACGTCAGGATTTTGGAAGGAATCGTACGCATGACCGCTGCCGCGCCGCGCTCCTGATTAAAGGCATTAACACGAAAACGCGCCAAACCCGGAATCGAAAACGAAAAGTCGCATTCCAGATGTTCTTCATATTGCTTGCGCTGACTATCGTTCATGATGTCATAGATCAGCGCATGAACATCTTTGTGCTCCAGCGGTGGCAAGTTAATCCGTCGCACGTCGCCATGCACGCGTATCATGGGCGGCAAACCAGACGATAAGTGTAAATCGGACGCGTTATTCTTGACCGAGAATGCGAGAAGTTCTGAGATATCCATTTATAATTCCTATTATTGTTCGTCGCCGCAGAGATGCACTCGTCTGTAGCCCATTTCCCCCCGATTATGTCCTTAATCTCTCACAACTTGCAAGCCGTCAACGAATCAATCGCGCACGCCGCGCAGCGCTATGACCGGAATCCAACTGAAATTGCTTTATTGGCAGTGTCAAAGACCTTTCCAGTTGACGCCATTTACGAAGCATGGCAAGCCGGACAAGTTCGTTTTGGTGAAAACTATGTGCAAGAAGCGCTAAATAAAATTGCCGCCTTGCCCGCACTGATCGCCGATTCTGAAAAAATCAAACAAGTAGAATGGCATTTCATCGGCCCCATACAAAGCAATAAAACGCGCCCCATCGCAGAAAATTTCGCCTGGGTGCATTCGGTAGAGCGCGACAAAATCGCCTTGCGTTTATCCGAGCAACGCCCCGCGCATTTGCCTGATTTGCAGATTTGCCTGCAAGTGAATGTCAGCGGCGAAGCGAGTAAGAGTGGCGTCACATCCGCACAACTACCCGCGCTGGCGCATTATGTCAGCACGCTGCCGCGACTACGATTGCGCGGCCTGATGGCGGTGCCCGAAGCGAGTGACGATGTAGCGCAACAGCGCGCCGCGTTTAAACAACTAGCGCAGTTGAAACAAGACCTGTGTGAGCAGGGCATCAAACTTGATACGCTGTCGATGGGCATGAGCGGCGACATGGACGCCGCCATCGCCGAAGGCAGCACCTTGGTGAGAATTGGTAGTGCTATATTTGGAAAGCGAAACTATGCAGTCTGATTTAAAAATTGGTTTTATCGGCGGCGGCAATATGGCAGGCGCGCTGATCAGTGGTTTGGTCAAGCAAGTCAATCATGCGCAACAATTGTTGGTGGTGGATTTGAATGCAGATAGTCTGCAAAAACTGTCGTCCACATTTGGCGTCGCCACAGCGCAGCAAATTGACCAGCGTCTGGCAGAGATGGACGTCATCGTGTTCGCCGTCAAACCCCAGCAAATGCAAGCGGTGGTCAAAAGTGTACAACCCTTTGTGCGCACACAATTGCTACTATCAGTCGCAGCCGGAATCCGCGCTAGCGATATGGCGCGTTGGTTAGGCGACTATCAAAAAATCGTGCGCGCCATGCCCAATACCCCCGCCATGATAGGGCAGGGCATGACAGGATTGTTTGCACTAGAAGCAGTAAGCGAGCAAGAAAAAAACGCAGCACAAGCGATCATGCAAGCAGTCGGGCAAACCATCTGGGTAGAAAACGAAAGCCTGATCGACGCCGTCACCGCCGTCTCCGGCAGCGGTCCCGCCTACGTGTTTTATTTCATCGAAGCCCTACAACAAGCCGGCATCGCCTTAGGCCTCAGCGAAGCGCAAGCCAAACAAATGGCACTCGCCACCTTCAACGGCGCAGCTCAATTGGCGCAGCAATCAGAAGAACCGATTCATGTGTTGCGTGAGCGAGTGACCTCTAAAGGTGGAACGACCTACGCTGCACTCACTAGCATGGAAGCGGATGGCGTCGCCAACGCGATTGTGCGTGCGGTGCATGCGGCGGCGAATCGGGGTAGGGAGTTGGGGGAGGAGTTTGGGCAGGGGTGATGGTTTGTGGCTGAATTATTTTTGAGCTTGGATGTTTTTGTGGAATGGATTTGAGTTGGGCGGGCTCTAGGTTCTCTGTGCGCACTGTTTGCAGGTTCGGTTATACCTTCGCTTTAGACAACGCGACTACTTTAAGCAAGTGGGAATGCGGGTTTTAAGTGATTTGAAATCATTTGCGTTTGAATGCTTGGTCGGGTATCTTTGCATCTTGCAAATTAAAACACGTAGGCCAATGCCAATAATTAAGCTTCGCTCCCTGTTTCAATCTAGATCGAACGGCAGTCTCGGTAAAACGGGCGGTGCTTACACTGTTACGGAGCGCGACTCTGTCGTACGACTTAGTGACGTTCCACAATCGTCAGTTGGCGCTCCGCTGCCCTGTGTTATCGCGACGGAGCATTCCCTTGCGGTTGCCTTCTTACTTCAAGAAAATGACCCAAACTGGGATGGATCGTATGTGCGGGTTGTTTCGCAAGAGTCTGATAACGAACCTATTGGGATAGTCCGTTTTACACATGCAATTGCTCATTTTTTTGGCCCGCCGAACGACGAAGCATTTGGTGGTCACCCCTTGGCCGAACGAGGTCTTGAGCCATATGGCGCTTTTGAAGTCACATCCTCTGCATGGATTCATGCCCTTGAACGTATGAATGCGGTTCATCCATATCACAAGCCGGAGCACTTCAAAGACTATAAGCACTTCGTCCTCTCATTTCATGACACAACGTTTGAGTGCGTTGCAGTTAGTTACTCTTGCGAGGTTCATAGAGGTAATTTGCAGCAGGTTATGGTTGAATTATTTCAGTCTCAATGAGTGCCAAACAAATATGGCCTCAACGAGTAAGCTTGTTGGGCGGGTGTAACGCGCGTAGGGCTTACTCGCATGAATGCGTCGTGAATTCTTGTTTGCGCGCCTCGCGCAGCGGAGGAAAATTCTTTAGGAGGGAATTATGAAGAAAACAGAAACAGTAGAAGTGGCTCGAGTACGTGGTGCAACCATCGTCAAAATCGTCACCTTGGGATCTGTGATTGGTTGGGCGTTGATGTCATCATTGTTTGGAGTTGCGGCACTCTTTGGTGTCGAGGTCATCAAGTGGAATGGAGCTTATTTGACTGGCCTTGCAGGGTTGTTGGCATCACCGTTCGTGGGCGCATTCGTTGGTCTGGTGTTTGGTTTGCTTACCTCTTTGTTTGCGTATGCTGGACTTCGGTTCTACTCGCTATTTCGAACGTTGACGGTGGAGTATATTCCTTCTGAAAATCAAGTTCAGACTAATATCATCACAGTATCTGAATCAGGTGTGTGATCGTCGCCTAAAATGTACGGTTTTCCAATCATTTTAGGATTGAAAGGCTGATTCGCCGCAGTGCCCCGGGGATTTTCTTGTTGCGTTTGGGCGTTGCCAATGCTGTGGTGATTTTGGCGGTATCCGATCGAAGAAGGAAAGTTTTCTGTTTCCGGCGGGTGTTCTATAACGGTGCAGCAAGCGATGACCCAAGCAATAAATCGAAGAATACGAAGACGTTTTCGAACTCTCTACAAAAAGTGTGGTACGAGATATGAAAAATCGAGCTTGTTTCGCTGCAATGTGACTCTTAAAATAGCGACGTTTCTCCAACCATGAAGAACACTTATTTTTTCAGCTATGAGAAAGATTGGCGCAAAGCACCCCTCGCTTTCTGGGTGCATGTACCGATTCCGGGAACTGATAGACTTTGTTCGCCGCCAGCTCCAGAGGAAATTCCGCACAAGGGGTATTTATTCTTACATGTGGAGTTTGAAGCACATGATTTTGTGTTTAGCTCGCCCGCCCAACTTGATCATTTTATCGATGTCTTGGCGTCAAAACCATTGCCAACCTCAACTCAACTTTCATTGCGCCGTGGGCAACCGGTAGGACCGAACAGTCATTGGCTTAGCAGGCTTCCGGCGACTGTCAAATCACCGCGCAGGCGAGAAAAGCTGGTTGATCTATTGCGTGCGATTCGTGTTGACGTTGTTAATGAATCGGCCGGTCATGTTTTTCAGCCGAAACCTTTCGTACGAGCGACCTAAAATGGAACTCGCTACCTTCCACGGCGCAGTACAATTAGCGCAACAATTAGACGAGCCCATCCACCTACTCCGCGAACGCGTCACCTCCAAAGGCGGCACCACCTACGCCGCACTTACCAGCATGGAAGTCAACGACGTCGCCAACGCCATTGTGCGCGCAGTGCATGCGGCAAGTAGTTGAGGGAGGAGTTTGGGCAAGTTTGAAGCAAGCGTGGTCTGATGCTGTGAACAATGGCTGTAGTTGAAAAAGCCATTGCTGTGAAATGGGTAAGACGGGGAAGTTTTTTCTTTTTCGATGTGCACTTTTTTCGATTCGGTAGTGCCTTTGATTGATGCAACGTGACTACTCTAAGAAAGTATCGATGTGGGTTTTAAGAGGTTTGAAATCAATTGCGTTTGAATGCGTGGTCAGGTATTTTTATTTTGAAAACTAAAACATGTTGGGCGGCTCAATGAAACTGTTAATTCTCGTATCAGCGCTTTTACTGTCGCTACCTGCTCAAGCCGAAGTCCTTGTACTTAAGACTCAATCTTTCATAGTGAAGATTGATGTTCGCTGTGCTGAAGGGAATGTCACGTGCGAGTACGTGCTCTACACTGGCACGAGCCGAAGAACTGGAAAATCTATTTCTGTCAAAGGTCACACAATGCATTCGAAATGCGCTGATGGTGTAACACCATGCCGATTTCAGGGCTACACGTTTGACAACGGTAAGATCAATTACACGGTGTACGAAGATGGTGGCTTGGTTGTTATGAACGGCGACAAGACTTTGGCTAATGAAAAGGGCGTTTGGAAATAACTATGCTCAACCGTACCATCAAGTGGACCGCGGCTGCGCTCGGGAAAGCATAGTTTATGAGACAAATGAATAGCGACGCCTACCTCCGAGAACAGATTGAAAAAATACTCGGTGGAGACAAAAAACGAGTGGCAGAACTGTTTTCTGACGAGGTTCTATTTAATGTTTTAGTCAGACATGGATGCGATGGTGATTGGCTTCATTACACAAAAAGAGACCTCTGCACAACCGTCGCGAGCGTCCGAAGTTCGGGTTGAGGAGCGCACCTGTGCTAGGGTACAACGAGCACCGCAGACCCGAAATTCGGACGCGCAGTAGGTTGTGCAGGGGTCTCAAAAAGAACGTTTGATGGTTGGTATCTTGTTAGAGGTGATGTTGGGTTTGAGGTTTACTGTCAAGATCGTGGCGCGAAAAGCGGTCATCGAATTTTTGGTTCTATCCAAGAAGCTGCAAAATATTTTTTCAAAGAGAATGGCTATGTTTACTCATAACTGGTCGGTCGGTTGGGATTGTTGTGGTGCCTTACAACTTGCGCGGTTAAAACACACAAGAAAGGCGCGTTGTGCAGAGAGTTTGTGAAATATGTGGTGCCAACACTATTGAGCTTGAAGGTCGATGTGAGTTCAATGTTCCCGAGGAGATTGCGCCTTGGCTAGATGACTACAAGGCGATGAACTTAGGTTTGATGAGCCACGCCGAACATCAGGCTATCGTAGCTAGGTGGACGCTTCATCATTCTCAAGATAAGAGTGACAAGGTCTTGGGGACATATGCTGAGATCGTTCGCTTGTATTGGGGAAGGTCTTTGATATTAGCGAGAGAATTACCTGGTATGGCCGAGTGAGCTTCAAGGGCGGGTGCAACCCGCGCGGCTCAGGTGCGCGTTAGATTGGCGGCGCGGGTTGCACTCGCCCTACGATTTTGTCATGCCTGATCGTAGTGACGACGCCCCGATGCTCAGAGTTTAACGGAGTGACCATTCAAGATGCGGTTGAATTGCTCATCCGTGCTTCCAAAGCTTTACCTCGCCACCTCACCGCATCACATAATCCACCACCACCCCAATAAACACCGCAGCACCCAGCCAGTTATTCTGGCGGAAGGCTAAAAAGCATTGCGCTGGTTGGCGGTGTTTGATGAGGGTGTAGTGGTAGATGGCTTGTAGTGCGGCGATGGCGATGCCTAGGGTGAAGTAGATGCCTAATTCGGCTTGTAGGCCACAGATCAAATTGATCAGTAAAGCACTCGCGTAGCTCAACATAATCGCGGCGACATCAAAGCGGCCGAAGGTGATGGCGGAGGTTTTGATGCCGATTTTTAGATCGTCTTCTCTATCGACCATGGCGTATTCGGTGTCGTAGGCAATCGCCCAAAAAATATTCGCGATTAATAAGTACCATGCTAGTGCTGGCACGGCGTTGGTGACGGCGGCGAATGCCATGGGGATGCCAAAGCCGAAGGCGATGCCTAGGTAGGCTTGGGGGATGGCGAAGAAGCGTTTGAAATAAGGGTAGCTGCCCGCGACGATGAGCGCGGCCACCGAGAGTTGTTTGGTGAGGGCATTGAGTGGCCAAATCAGGATGAAGGCGATCAGCGATAAAACGGCGGCTACCGCAACGGCTTCCCAGGCGCGGATTTTGCCGCTGGTGAGGGGACGTTCTGCAGTGCGTTTGACGTGTTTGTCAAAATCGCGATCGGCAAAATCATTGATGGCGCAGCCTGCCGAGCGCATCAAGATGGTGCCCAGACTAAAAATCACCAGATGCTGCATTGACGGCTGTCCATTGGAGGCGATCCACAGGGCGACTAAGGTCGGCCAGAGTAATAAGACGATGCCAATTGGTTTGTCGAGGCGTATCAGTCGGAAATATAAATGCAAGCGCGATGGGGTGGCGGCCATGTTGGAATGAAAGACAGTGTGAAGATTTAAAAAGGAGATTATAGCGCCGATGGTGACTCGGCCACGCAGGGCTACTGCGGAATCGCGGCCTCGTCCAACATCGTGACGCCAGGCAGATTGCATGCCAACACTGCTTGCCGTATGGCTTCGATGGCGGCGTGGCGGGTGAAGCTTTTGCGCCAGGCGATGACGACGCGGCGTTCGGGGGCGCGTTCTGTTTGGCTTTGGCTGAACGGCACATAGCGCAACATGCTGTCTTGCGTTTCCATGTCGGGGATGGAGGCGCGCGGTAAGACGGTGATGCCTATGCCCGAGGCCACCATGTGGCGTATGGTTTCGAGTGAGGAGCCTTCAAAGGTGCGGGCAATGCCGTCGCTGGCAGTGGAGAAGCGCGCCATTTCTGGGCAGACTTCTAGCACTTGATCGCGGAAGCAGTGACCATTGCCGAGTAATAGCATGGTTTCGGATTTGAGCTCGGCCGCGGTGACAGCCTGACGCTCTGCCCAAGCGTGATCTTTGGGGACGGTGACCACAAATGGCTCGTCGTAGAGCGCTTGCACCATCATGCTTTGATCGGGCAGGGGCAGTGCCATGATCGCAGCGTCGAGCTCGCCTTGACGCAATAGCTCCATCAATTTGACGGTGAAGTTTTCTTGTAAAACCAAGGGCATCTGTGGCACGCGGTCTATCATGGTTTTGACCAAGGACGGCAAAAGATAGGGCGCGATGGTGTAGAT
The DNA here is from genome assembly GCA_016200845.1 of Burkholderiales bacterium. Taxonomy (GTDB): domain Bacteria; phylum Pseudomonadota; class Gammaproteobacteria; order Burkholderiales; family Burkholderiaceae_D; genus Undibacterium. Next base: position 65,464 of record JACQDW010000046.1, read on the forward strand.
GATGCCTAAACGGAATGAGCCGATTAAGGGGTCTTTGTTTTGTTTGGCGATTTCTTTGAT